>CAZDEW010000029.1:0-30987 GCA_964504585.1 uncultured Pseudomonadales bacterium
CTGGTCGATTAATGCTATCAATGCGGATAGCAGCGTCGAACTCTATTACTACGCTATCGAGAAACATCCGCTCACTCGACCAGCATTCAAGCGAGCACTATCACACTACAACCCATACCCCGAGCTCGCCCAACTATTGCTCGAACGCTACCCCGATCCGGTTGCTGGCAACTATGCGATCGACTTTGCGGACTGCGGTTTGCGCGTCAAGCTCGTCATGATTATGGAGCCCATTGAACAAGCCCTGGAGCAACTGGAATCCTATCCCGCGCTAGAGTCCCACTACCCATGCCACAAGTTTGATGCCTGGTTTCTCGATGGTTTCTCGCCCAAAGAAAACCAGACCATGTGGGCTGGACCCGCAATGAACAAGATTGCCCAACTGAGCAAGCCCGGTACAACGGCGGCGACCTTTACAGTTGCCGGCACAGTCAAAAGCAACCTGCGCGATGCCGGCTTCGACATTCAGAAGACAGCTGGTTTTGGCAGGAAACGCGAGATGCTGACCGCCACCATGGCAAGCGGCAGTCGCATCACAGATTCCAGCAAAGACCTGGACCCGCAAAAGAACAAGGGGCGTGATCACGCCGCCTGTTACTATCGCTATCGGCGCTCACCGGTCAGTAAAAAGCAAGCAAGCGTTGCAGTTATTGGCGCAGGTATTGCGGGTTGCTGCACGGCATACCAGTTAGCGCGTCGTGGCGCCAGGGTAATGGTTTTCGAACGCGCATCGAAGGCGGCCTGTGGCGCCTCTGGCAATGACGTCGCCGTCCTTCACCCGAGAACGTTCAAGCAGCGCAGCTTGCACGCAGACTTTTTTGAAGCTTCCCTGCACTACGCCAGGCACTTTTATGCGGGCGTGCAAGACGCCTCGCCTGCAGGCTCCCAGTTACCCGGGGGCGTTTTTCAGCTCAACGCTGATTTCACCAAAACGCACGCACTTTGCGAGGGGGAGCTTGAGCACCGATGGAACCACCCGAGTTACTCGAGCAAGCATAGCGAATACGGCATTTTTTATTCGAACAGCGGCTGGCTAGAACCCGCTGCACTCTGCGCCAAGCTGCTTGGCACGGACAATATCTCTGTACACTATGACTCAGAGATCACAGCGCTCACGCAGCAGAGCTCAGGCTCAGGCTCAGGCTCAGGCTGGAAATTGCAAACTAACAGCGGGGAAGTGCGGCACGCTGATAGCGTTGTTGTAGCTTGCGCCGCTGCCAGCAACAAGCTGCTTGGCGACTGTCAGCTACCGCTGACATCCATTCGCGGCCAGACCACCAGCCTATGGCTACCCGGAGTTAGCACCGAGCTGGCGGAAAATAACGCATACTGTGAGGAGGGCTACCTTGTTCTGCAAAATCAACCTGGCGGTTTGTCGCTGCACTACGGCGCTAGCTACGATAAATTCAATAACAAGCAGGAACCGAGCAAACTGGACTGCCTCGCTAATATCGACGCGCTTTGTGATATCGCAAGCATCGACCCTCACTTGTATAAGGCGTTGAGCGAAACCTCAGCCTCGCTGCGCGCTGCCGTCCTGAGCACTGACCAGCTTCAATCAACACTGCGTCTCGGATCGTTATCGATTAGCAATCGAGTGGGTTTCCGCGCAACAACGCCGGACTATCTCCCCATCGTTGGGCTCATTCCAGATACCAGCGCGTATAAAAGAACGTACCAGAAGCTTAGCGTCGATGCGAGCGATAGCCCGGCCATCCCTGCACCCATGCGCGACGACCTGTATGTGATGGCGGGTCTGGGGTCCCACGGATTCCTCACCGCCCCGCTACTGGCCGAGATTCTGGCTGGGCAGATTCTGCAGCAACCTGGAGTCGTTGCAGAAACACTGAGACGCGCAATTTCGCCGCAGCGTTTCCTGCTACGCGATATCATTCGCTCCTCTGAAGGCCTATAATTGATCCCTTGCGTAGTCCCTTTGTGACCGGAGGCCCATGACCTAAAGTATGCACGCCACGCAGCACGCAGAAAGCTGCGCCGTGCACAGGCTCACAACAGCTCAGAATCGCGCTCAGATGTATGGACACCCAGATAAACGCACCAGGTAAATGCACTGAGTAAACGCATAAGTGTCGATATACAGCGTGCTAAGCACCACCCAAAAACCAAACCCTCTTTAGGAAAACCAGCACACAGATGAACGCCGCTCACCCCCACTTTAATCTTATCGCCAGCACACCGATTGAATCGCTTAACCTGGTGCTTGAAGAGTACAAGCACAAAGACACGGGCGCCGTTCATTTTCACATGGCTAACGAGAGTGCCGAAAACGTGTTCCTGATCGGCCTGCGCACCGTCCCTCAGGACTCAACGGGCGTGGCGCACATTCTCGAGCACACGAGCCTCTGCGGCAGCGAAAAGTATCCGGTCAGAGACCCGTTTTTTATGATGATTCGGCGCTCGCTGAATACCTTCATGAATGCCTTCACCAGTTCCGACTGGACCGCCTACCCCTTCGCCAGTCAAAGCCGAAAGGACTTTGAAAACCTGCGAGCGGTCTATCTTGATGCCGTCTTTTTTGCTCGCCTTGACCGACTGGACTTTGCGCAGGAAGGTTGCCGCATTGAGCTTGAAGATGCAGACAATCCAGACAGCGATCTGGTCTACAAAGGCGTTGTTTTCAACGAAATGAAAGGCGCAATGAGCAGCATCGGCTCGCAGCTCTGGCAGGCAGTCGGCGAGAGCCTTTTCCCGGACACAACCTATGGACACAATAGTGGCGGCGATCCCGCCGCGATAACCGATCTTAGCTACGAGGATTTGTTAGCTTTCTATAAAACCCACTATCACCCCGACAACGCAATCTTTATGACATTTGGGGATATTCCGGCTGCCGATCACCAGCAGGCCATTCAGGAGCTCGCCTTGTCGCGCTTTAGCGGCGAGGGCATTCATATCGAAGTCCCCATGCAAACGCCGCCCACCACGCCGCTCAGACACGCACTGCCCTATGCCTTTGCATCGCAGACTGATGAAAGTGACCCCGCCGCTGCCAGCAACAGTCACCATGTGCTCGCCTGGGTACTCGATGCAATCCGCGATCCACTGAAAGTCATGCAAGCCCACCTGCTAGCAGCCATTCTGATGGAAAACAGCGCATCGCCACTGCAGAAAGCACTGGAGACCTCTCCACTGGGCAAAGCCCCCTCGCCGCTTTGTGGCGTGGACGATTCCGGCCTGCAAATGCTTTTTGTCTGTGGTCTTGAAGGATGCTCCGCAGATAGCGCTGCAGACGTGGAAGCGATGGTGCTGCAGACGCTGCGAGAAACTGCGTCACAGCCTCCTTCGCAACAGCAACTGGAATCGCTGCTCGACCAGCTTGAACTTCAGCAGCGCGAAATAACGGGTGATGGATTTCCCTATGGCTTACAGATCATGATGTCGTGCATAGGCACCGCTATGCATCGGGGCAAGGTCAGTCAGGCGCTTGATCTCGATCCGGTCATCGATGAACTCAGATCGCAGATAAAAGAACCGGACTTTGTCGCGCGATTGATTAACCGCCTCTTGCTCGACAACAATCACCGCACAACCGTCAGTCTCACTCCCGACCCGGAGTTAGCCAGCGCGCAACTCGCTCAGGAGGCTGATAAATTAGCTGCTATCAAGTCTGAACTCAGCAATGACGACATCAGGCAAATTAATCAAACTGCGGCTGATCTAGAGGCGAGGCAGGCCAAAGTCGACGACCCCGATATCCTGCCAAAAGTTGGACTAGCCGACGTGCCTGACCCGGCGCAGCCGCCGTCATCTACCCAGACAGACTACGCCTTTGGCAAGGGGAGTTTTTATCCGCAGGGCACCAATGGCATTGTCTATCATCAAATCATTGCTCAGCTACCCGAGCTCGACGAGGCAGCCGCCGAGAAGCTGGAAATGCTTAACAGGCTAGCTCCGCAGGTCGGGGTGGGCACTCGCGACTACCTGAGCACCCAAAACTGGCAGTCTGAGGTAAGCGGGGGCATCAGCAGTTATGCCAGCTACCGCAGCGTACTCGAAGACGAACAGTCAGTGCAGGGTATGCAGGTCTACTCTGCCAAGGGGCTAAGTCGCCGCAGCGATGACATCATTCAACTGCTGCTGGAAACCCGTCAGGACGTCAAGTTCACTGAACACAAACGCATTGCAGAACTGATCGCGCAGAGCAATGCCGCTGCACAACGCTCTATCACCGGCCGCGGGCATGGTCTCGCGATGAGCTGTGCGGCTCAGGGAATGAGCCCGATAGCTCGCTTGAGCCATGCCAGTAGCGGGCTGGGCGGGATAAAGGCACTGCAGGCACTCGATGACAGCTTTAAAGAAGCCGCCAGGCTAGAACAGTTTTGCGCCGAACTGACCCAGCTTCACGAACAGCTGAGGTCTACCCAATTCGATGTACTATCCATTGGCGAAGAGAGGGAGCGATTTTCAATCGGCGAAAAGCTGGAGACCATCGCGCTCAATAGCCAGACACCCGGCACAGCTATCAACTGGGCACCGGTACGCGAGCAGAATCGGCAAATCTGGGTTTGTAACTCGCAAGTAAACTTCTGTGCCAGAGCTTACCCCACGGTATCGTCCGGGCATGCGGACACCGCGGCGTTGACGGTACTGGGCGGCGTCTTGCGCAATGGCTATCTGCATACCGCGATACGCGAACAAGGCGGCGCGTATGGCGGGGGAGCATCACAGGACAATGCAACCGGCTGCTTTAAGTTCTACTCCTATCGGGATCCGCGAATGATAGAAACGCTGGACGACTTCGACGCCTCCATTCGCTGGCTGCTAGACACACCTCCGCCCCCCGAAAAGGTTGAAGAAGCGATCCTTGGCGTCGTTGGAAGTATCGACAAGCCTTCGTCGCCCGCTGGCCGCGCGAAACAGCACCACCACGACCTGTTTTTTGGCCGCACCCCGGAGGTTCTGAACGCCTTCCGCCAAAGCGTGCTCGAGGTGAGCAGTGCGGATCTGATCCGCGTGGCTGAACGCTACCTCACGCCGGAAAAAGCCAGCACCGCGGTGGTTTCTCATCGCGATGAACAGCCCCAGATTCAAGAACTTGCAGAGCGAGACAGCATGGAGGTGATTAATCTTTAGCCAGCAATGTAAAAGACGATTTGTTCCCGGCAAAGAAGTGTGAGGCAGCGCAAATAAACTGCGGGCAGCAGCGGGCGCAAGTGATCCATCGACTAAGGTTTATAAATAATGTTTGTTTAGCTCGCTAGTACACAGGAATGGGAGACTAAATTGTTATCTGGGGTCGTTGAATTACTAAGGGACTCAGGATTATACACGGAGGTTATTTTGCCAACTAACGCTAACGTCGGAGACGTTATGACCACGCAGGTCGTAACAGTACCGGTCGATACAAAATTGATTTGCGCCTGCAAGCTGATGACAGAAAATCAGATTTCAAGCGTGGTAGTGGTGGATCCTGAAAATCCGCAGAAAGCGATCGGGATCATTACCGAGCGTCGCGTCGTCAACTACCTGACCATGCATCCGCTCGATACCATTGAATCAACCAATGTATCCGAACTGATCGACGATAATCTCTACACGCTAGGGCTGGAACAGCCACTGATCGATGCGATCAAACTCTGCCAGCAGAATCGTATTCGCCACGTCGTGGTGGTAGACGATGATCAGCTGCTACAGGGCGTTGTCAGCTTCACCGACGTGATTGAGCAGGTGATCGCCGAATCCAACCAGAACGTCGCCTTGCTCGATAGCAACGAGAGCAATGGCTCGACCGACTCTGTCGCAGAAGTGATGCGCAGACTCGCGTTTACCGATCCAATGACAGGCGTGGGCAACCGGCGCGCACTCGATCTGGATCTGGAACATCAATGGGAAATCGCGCAGCGTTACCACCGCCAAATGAGTCTGGCTATGGTCGACGTCGATTTCTTTAAACTCTATAACGACCACTACGGTCACCTTGACGGCGACCAGGCCTTAAAGACTATCGTCGAGATCATCACCAAGAGTACGCGAGCCAGTGACAAGGTCTTTCGTTTTGGCGGGGAAGAGTTCTGCATCCTGCTACCTGAGACAGCGGTCGAAGACGCACTGGCTCTGGTCAAGCGCATTATCAAGGCAATCGAGCAGCACGGTATCGTCCACGAAAAAGCGCCGAGCGGCATCGTGACAATCAGTGGTGGCGTATCAGGAATCGGTCTATCGCATGTGGGCAGCGTAGCCGACATGCTCGAAAGCGCCGACCGCGCACTCTACCGAGCCAAAACCGAAGGTAAGAACCGCGCCAGCCTCAGCGAGCCACTGAAAAAAGCAAGCTAGGCCTACTTACTCTTCTGTCACTTTCGCAACAGCGCGCTGCACGAATCGCTCCCAAACGCCAAAAGGCGTCCAGATTCTGTGTAGCCGCGCTCGAGCACCCTCCTCGTCCTCAAGGCCCTGTTCCAGTCGATAGCGGTACAGGAAGGCCGACACCCGCATATTCGCCGCACAGTGCACCCAGAGCTGCGTCTCGCTAGCACGCGCCGCATTCATCAGTTCAGTGAATTGACGATAGTCCTCTTCGGTTGGCTTTTTAAAATCAACCGGAATATGGCTGTAGGTCATGCCTAGCTGTTCAACCACAGACTGTTCATCGGCGATGCTGTTTTCGACATCATGCGGCGCGAGATTGATGACCTGGGTGAAACCGGCTTTTTGAATAGCCTCGAACTGTTGAACCGAGGGCTGCCCGGAGCTACTCAGGGACTCGTCTACAGGCAGATAGTTATAAATCCCCTCAAGCGAGTTCACGCCTTTAAGATTCAGTGTTCGTTCAAAGAGAGAGCGCACATAGCCCGCAGTGGTGCGCAGCGTGTTGGGCTCCAATAGGGCAACCGTCCAATGCTTACGCTTTTTTTGCCCTGTCATTGAATCCTGCCTTTGAGTTGCGCGGCCGTGAATAAATTGCATGACCTGCGGACAGAGGAGACTAGTCGCGTTTGCTGTAATTGAACCAGCGGCGACGATCTTCTGCCAGAAAATCAGCCGATTCGATTGGCCCCCAGCTGCCAGAGTCGTAAGGCAGAACGCGTTGGTCTGTCGACTCCCAACCCTGCACAATGCCATCAACCCAGTCCCAGGCGGCACAGAGCTCGTCCGAGCGCATAAACAGCGTTTGATCGCCGCGGGTAACATCGAGCAACAGTTTTTCATAAGCGCTTGGCGCTCTATGCTCATCGAAAACCCGTCCAAAAGAGAGATCAAGACCAGCGCTTTGCAGCTTGGTCTGCGCGGTGAGACCCGGAACTTTGTTAACCAGCTTTAATTCAACCCCTTCATTCGGCTGCAATCTGATAACCAGCCGATTGTCTTTTACATGGGCGCTGTGGGTATCAAAGTACTTGTGAATCAGCGGTTTAAAGCAAATCACAATTTCTGAGTAGCGGGTTTTGAGACGCTTACCGGTTCGCAGGTAAAACGGCACACCGCCCCAGCGTGCGTTCTCGATCTCGGCCTTGATCGCGACAAAAGTCTCGGTTGTTGAACGCACGTTTTTAGCATCGTGCTCTTCGCGGTAGGCCGGAACCGCTTTGCCGTCAACCAGACCATCGGAGTACTGGCCGCGCAGCGTCAAATAGTTAACGTCGCGCCCGCTGATGGGCTTCAGGCTACGCAGGACCTTAAGCTTTTCATCGCGCACGAAATCGGCTTTATTTTTAGCCGGCGGCTCCATGCTGACCAGACACAGGAGCTGCAGCAAATGGTTTTGCACCATGTCTTTTAGCGCACCCGCCGAATCATAAAACGCCCAGCGCCCACCGGCACCGATTGACTCGGCCACAGTGATTTGCACGTGATCGATGTAGTTACGGTTCCACACCGGGTCGAAAAAGATATTGGCGAAACGCAGCGCAAGCAGGTTTTGCACGGTTTCCTTACCCAGATAATGGTCGATGCGATAAATCTGTGACTCGTTGAACAGAGACTTGATCACAGCGTCAATACTCTCAAAAGTCTCACGAGAATCGCCCAAAGGCTTTTCTACCACAATGCTGGTTTCAGGATGGATCACTGAGGCCTTGCCCATTGCTTCGCACACCGGCGCAAAAATCGAAGGCGGTGTCGAGAGATAGATAATCATGTCGTGCTCAGGAAACTTGTTCTCGAGCTCTCTGAAGGAATCCGGATGGGTCGCGTCACCGACAAAGTGTATCAGCCTCTCGTTGAAACGTTCGAGGACCTGCTCATCCATGCTCTGGGTGTACTCACTCTTCTCAATCCAGTCACGCATGGTCTGGCGAAAATCATCAGTCTGGTAGCGACCGCGGCCAAAGGCGGTGACCTTAACGTCGCTGTCCAGTAAGCCCTCGTAATCGAGGCTGTAGAGCGCGGGGTACAGCTTGCGCAAAGCCAGGTCGCCCTCGCCGCCGATGACGACGATGTTTTTTGCAGTTTTTGGATTGGACATAGACGTTTCCGATGCCGTAATAAAAAAATTACGCGGTGGTTAAAAAATAGCTAGACCGCTCGCGGTAACCGGGCACTTTATCTGCTTAGCGGCGCTTTTGCCAGCTCGGCTATCGTGTTTATTCGACCTGTCGCCGATTGAACAACCGCCCCTACAAACAGCCGCTAGCCCGCGCAGGCGACGGTGCCGAAGCCACTGCTGCCCCGCTTGCGAACGGCCCACGTCACGCGACCTTGGGCAATATGTTGCGCCATTCCGCGTAGTGTGAAGATATCCTTGTTCACAAGGCCCGACTGCTATACCTTGTGGAAAGACTATATTTGCGAGCGGCAGCAATCAGAACACCAGCTTTGGAGAAGTGACAGTGTACGAAGCAAGCATCAGCGGAACCGGAGTATTTACCCCGGAACACAGCGTTTCAAATGAAGAGCTGGTCAGCAGCTTCAATACATTCGTCGACAACTTCAATAACGAGAACGCCGCTGCAATTGAGGCCGGCGAGGTCGCAGCGCTGGAACACTCCTCTGTCGAGTTCATTGAAAAAGCATCGGGCATCAAGAGCCGCTTCGTCATGAACAAGAGCGGCGTGGTTGACCCTGCCATCATGCACCCGCTTCTGCCTGAGCGCGACAACGAAGAAAACAGTCTCCTCTGTGAGATGGGTATCGCTGCGGCAAAGGCGGCGCTAGCGGACGCAAACAAAACCACCGACGATATCGATCAGGTTATTGTGGCCTGCTCCAATTTACAGCGAGCCTATCCGGCAATCTCTATCGAGATACAATCGGCCATGGGTATCGAGGGCTTTGGCTACGACATGAATGTGGCCTGTTCATCTGCCACCTTTGGCCTGCAGGCTGCAATTAACTCGGTGCAAACAGGATCAGCCCGCGCGGTACTTCTAATCAGTCCGGAGGTCTGTTCCGCACACCTCAATTTTCGGGATCGTGACTCTCACTTTATATTTGGTGACGTGGCCTCTGCCATCGTCGTCGAGAGAACCGAGAATGTGACCAGTGAAAGCAGTTTCAAAGCTGTCGACATCAGTCTCAAGACCACTTTCTCGAACAACATACGCAATAACTTCGGTTTTCTTAATCGCTGCGCACCAGGCAGTGATCAGGACCCCGACAAACTGTTTCGGCAAAATGGGCGCAAGGTGTTTAAGGAAGTTTGCCCCATGGTCGCCGACATGATCAGCGCGCAGCTGGATAAGAACCAAGTCCCCGCCGAGAGCCTTAAGCGCATGTGGTTGCACCAGGCAAACGTCAACATGAATCAGTTCATTGCCCGGCGGGTACTGGGCAAGGAGCCCGACGAAAACGTCGCTCCCACCATCCTCGACGAATATGCCAATACCAGTTCCGCTGGCTCAATTATTGCTTTCCATAAACACCAAGACGACTTTCAGTCAGGTGATATTGGGGTAATATGTTCTTTCGGAGCGGGTTATTCAGCGGGCAGCGTTCTCCTGCAGAAGGTTTAGGTTTTAGAACTCACTTCATTAGTTAATATTCCTTCTAGGAATATTACGCATCCTATTGTTTTTTATTGATTTATCGTGGTGGCTCGCTGTTCTTGCGCTCTCATCGCGCCGGGTTAACAGTTATGAGCCAGTACGAAAAAGTCGTCGCCGAAATTAAGGCCGGACCATCCGGGCCACAAATTGCTGCCATCTTTGACTTTGACGGCACCATCATCAACGGCTTTTCGGTAGGCCCCCATTTGCGGGAGCAGGTACGTGCGGGACATATCGCGCCGGGAGAGCTTCTGGAACTGAGCCGAGCGCTGGTCGCATTCGGGCTGGGACAGATGGATTTCTCCACCATGCTCGCTCTGAGCGCACAATTTCTTGCGGGTATCAAAGCCGAGGAAATGGAAACCTTCTCCAGGGAAGTCCACGAAAAATTTATTACCAAAAACGTCTACCCCGAGTCACGGGCACTAATCGATGCCCACAAGGAAATGGGGCACACGGTGGCAATCATCAGCTCTGCAACCCAGTTTCAGGTTGAGCCCGCAGCAGTCGATCTGGATATCCCCTATTTTTACAGCAGCATGCTCGAGGTGAAAAAGGGTGCGCTGACCGGCGAAGTTGAGAAGCCGCGATACGGTTACGGCAAAGTTGAAGCTGCCGAAGAACTGTTTAAAGAGCTCGATATTGACCGCAAGAAGAGCTTCTTCTACTCTGATGGCGACGAAGATATCCCGCTTCTGGATCTAGTAGGAAAACCCCGGCCACTCAACCCAAATAGCAAGCTCCGCAAACATGCGAAAGATAACAACTGGCTGATAAGAGACTTTAATAGCCGAGGTCGACCAAGCATTATGCGCGCAAGTCGCACACTTGGCGCTTACGCGGCGCTGGTAACGTCCTTTGCCGCCGGCCTCCCCATCCTGATGTTGACCGGTTCCAGACGCAAGGCAAGAAACTTCTCGATGTCAGTTTTTGCCGACACGGCTTCCGCACTGATCGGGCTTGAGATGAATGTCAAAAACGAACATCACCTCTGGTCGCATCGCCCTGCCGTTATTATTTTCAATCACCAAAGCAAGTCTGACGTCACCATTATGGCGAGCCTCGTGAGACGCGACATGGTTGGCATCGGCAAACAGGAAATCAAGAAGATCCCAATCATTGGGCAGGTTATGCAGTACGCGGGAACGGTGTTTATTGACCGCAAAAACAAAGATTCATCCATTGAATCCATGAAGCCACTGATCAAGATGATGCACGACGAGCAGGTGTGCGTTTGCATCGCGCCAGAGGGCACACGCAGCGTGTCGAAACATCTGGAACCGTTTAAGAAAGGGGCATTCCACATCGCCATGCAAGCCCAAGTTCCAATTGTTCCCGTTGTGATTCATAATGCTATCGACAGTGCGGCAAAGGGCCAGTTTTTCTTCAACCCCTGCACCGTCGATGTCGAGATTCTGGAGCCGATCGACACCTCGGACTGGAAGGTAGAGACGATCGATCAACACATCGCGGATACGCGCCAGCTCTACGTCGAGGCACTCTCGACAAGCCAGCAAACCGCCGCTCAAGAAAAAACGTCAAAGTCAAAAAAGAAGCCTGCTAAAAAAAGCGAAGCGAAACGCAAGCCCAAGTCTACGACAAAGGCCAAACCGAAGGCTTCAGGGAGCAAGACCACTAGAAGAAAGATTGCCCGAAAAAAATTAACGCCCTCTAGCGTCGCCTTACAAGAAATTACTGATCGCTGATAACAACAATATCATCAATGACCGCAAAACACGCCCTACTGATAATAGATGCCGCGCACCAGATAGAGGAAGACTTTCTTCGCCACTGGGCAGAGCAGGAAAAGCTGCTGGGGGGCTACGATAAGGTAGATAGCGTCGTTTTACCCATCGCGGAAAACCCTGAAGATATACCGGCCGAGCGTCTCGAACCGCAATTTGATTGTCCCGATCAAACCGACTTTATTCCCATAAGGGTGGTGTGGCGCAGCACGCTGGACGATCCGCATAGCAGACCTCGCCTGCGCGATCTAGTCAGAGGCAACCGACGAAGACCGGGCAGCCGGCGCGCAAAACGAATCATCGAACAAAGTCCGGACCGGGCAAAATGCGTGGCGGGCAAGGCCGAGACATTTGAGCGCCTGAAACTAAGCTACGAGGCGCGCTCGCAACAGCGTGCCACTCCGGAAACTCTGAGTGGCTACATCGCAAACCAGGCGGCTCTGGCACTGGATGTCGCGGAGAGGCGGCTGCGCGGCAGTCGCTACCGCATCCCTCGACGCGTCGTTCCGAACATGCTCGCCGATGCCACGTTCAAACAGGCATTGCAGGAAATCGCTGTCAAGGAGAACACAACTGAAGACGCGCTGCTCAAACGCGCGCAAGGCATTTTCAAAGAGCTCATTCCTACCCCTTCCAGCTTCTGGCAGGATACGATGGAAGCGATCAACCGGCAGATCGTTTCGCTGGGTTACGACACGGTATTCGACTACGACAAGGAAAAGCTCAACCAGCTCAAAGCGCTGGCCAGAGAGAAGCCATTCGTCATCATGTGGACGCACAAAACCCATGTCGATGGCTTTGCAATGGCATCAACCCTGTTTAGCGAAGATTTCCCGGCCACCCACACACTGGGTGGAGTCAACATGGCCTTCGGCGGTCTGGGTTTTATTGCGAGACGCTCAACGGCGATCTTTATTCGCCGCAGCTTCAGTGACGACGCACTCTACAAGCTCATCTTGCGCCAGTACCTTGGCTACCTGCTCAAGAAACGCTTCCCGCTCTCCTGGGCCTTCGAGGGCACCCGATCACGCGTTGGCAAGCTCATGCCACCCCGCTACGGGATCCTGAAATATGTCGTCGACGCCGCGAACAATATGGGACTGGACGATCTGCAGATTATTCCGGTCGCGCTGAACTACGACCTGATCAACGATGTCAGCGACTACGCGGCCGAACAGCAAGGAGCCATCAAAACACCTGAGTCATTGCGATGGTTTATCAATTACCTGCGGCGGTTTAAAAGCTCTCACGGAAAAATCTATCTGGACTTCGGAAACCCTATCCAGATGGGCGGCGACCTGTCTGCTGACTCCACGCTGGAAATCCAGAAAATCGCCTTTCAGGTTGGTGTAGAGGCCAACCGGGTTTCACCCATTACTTTCACCTCGGTTCTCACGCTTGTGCTGCTCGGGATCGCACCCCGCGCATTGACGCAGCAGCAGCTGATTCGCGAGATTGAAGGCATTGTCGACTGGGCCGACAAGCGAAGCATCCCTTACACCGATATGTTGAAGCCTGAAAATCGCAAAGAGTGCTTCAAAATGGGTGCGTTCATTGTTTCTAGCGGCCTTATTCGGGTATACGACCAGGGCCCCGATACGGTATTCGGCATTAGCGAAGAGCAACAGGGCATCGCCAATTACTATCGCAATACAATTGTGCACCACTTCATCGTAAAGTCTATTGCCGAACTTGCGCTGCTGCGGGTCTCAGACTTCGAGCAGGTTACCGAAGAAGGTTTCTGGAACCAGATCGACCTACTGCGGGATTCCTTTAAGTTTGAATTCTTCTATACGCCATCCGAAGAGTTCCGCCAGCAAGTTAGAGCCGAGCTAGATAAATATGACCTACAGTGGGAAGAAAAACTCTACGGCACGCCTGGCTTCGCCTCTGTTTTCCTCCGCACGCTAACGCCGCATTTTTCGCATACCGCGCTGCTACCTTTTATTGAGGCCTATGCGATTGTGGCAGGCATATTCGCACGACTGCAGGAGGGCGAGACGATCGCCAAGAAAGATGTGGTCAACCAGGCACTGCGCTACGGCAAACAACTCTATTTACAGGGGCGTGTGCGCAGCCAGGCTTCCATCGGTAAGCTCGTTTTTGAAAACGGCTACAAGCTATTAGAGAGCAGAGGGCTGGTTGGCGAGGACGCTGATCAAAAAGAGCGCGAAGACTTTAGTCGCCAGCTGTGGGCCTTTTCTCAGCGTATATCCGAAATACGAGCGATGGCATCACCGGTTGAGTTTTAGTTTTTGGCGAATCAGTCGCCTCACGGCTCAAAGATACTAAAAATTCAAAAATCGGTTATCATTGAGCGCGGAGTGCCGCTATCGATGGCGGCTCCCCACAAAAAATGGTTATATAACAATGAAAACAGATCATAAAGTTGCACTTCTTGGTGGCGGCTCCTGGGGTACCACCGTTGCCTCAGTTGCGGCTAGGCATGCGAATGTCACCATGTGGGCTCGCGACGCCGAGGCTGTCAAAGAGATCAATAGCGAACACCGAAACAGCCGCTATCTGCCCGACATCACGCTTCCCACCCAGTTACTGGCCTGCGACAGCATCGAAGAAACGCTAGACGGCTGTGACTTGCTTGTCATGGGTATACCCTCTCACTCATTCAGAGAGGTTCTTGAACAAGCGAAACCGTTCATCAATTCCAATCTTCCGATCATGAGTCTGACCAAGGGTCTCGAGCGTCACAGTGATCTGCGAATGACCGAAGTGATTGGCGAAGTGCTTCCGGAAAACCCTGTCGGGGTGCTAACCGGCCCCAATCTCGCCCGTGAGATTATGGCGGGAAAGGCAGCGGCGACCGTCATAGCCATGCAAGATCAGGCGCTGGCGGAAAAACTACAACCGATTTTTCACAGTGGCTTGTTCCGCGTGTACACCAACGACGATGTAATTGGCTGTGAACTAGGGGGCATCCTAAAGAACATCATTGCGATTGCGGTAGGCATGGGGATCGGACTTGGCGCAGGCGACAATACGCGGGCGGCCCTAATTACCCGAGGCCTTGCAGAAATTAGCCGCCTCGGTGTTGCCATGGGCGGGAGAACGGAAACCTTCGCCGGTCTTACTGGCATGGGTGACTTGATCGCAACCTGTGTCAGCCCCTTGAGTCGAAACCATCAAGTTGGCGTACAGCTAGGCGAAGGCCGTAGCATTGATGCCATCATTGATAGCATGTCCATGGTTGCCGAGGGCGTAAAAAGCGCGCCCACCGTGATGAAACTGGCGCAGAAACACGGCATCAGAATGCCGATTGCTGAAGACGTAAGCCAGGTGGTGGCAGGTACTAAAACCGCAACGCAGGCGTTCAAAGGCCTTCTAAAGGCGGACGTCGGCTCCGAGTTTGATCCGGGCTAGCACCCTAAGCGAACGAAAGCCAGCGAAAGCGAAGGTATCCAGCCTTACCCTGCTCGCTAGACTTTAAAGAATCCAACTCTATTGCGCATTTGATCGACCTGCGCGCGCAGGGTCTCACTAGAGTCCTTGGTGGATACGGCGAGATCTCGGTTTTGATCCACCGCTGCATCGAGCCGCTTCAAGGCATCGTCAATCACCTGAATATTTTGCAGCTGCTCCTCGCCAGAGCTCGCAATAATGCTGATAAATTTGTCAACATCTTCTACGCGCTCCACAATGCGCTGCAATGCCTCACCGGATTGATTGGCAAGCTCACTCCCCGCTTTAACTTTGTTGAGCGTATCGTCCATCAAGGTACGTATATGCTTGGAAGAATCCGCGCTCTTCAGGGCGAGCGTCCGGACTTCGTCAGCCACGACAGAAAAGCCTCTGCCCTGCTCGCCGGCTCGAGCAGCCTCTACTGACGCGTTCAATGCCAGTAAGTTGGTCTGGAAGGCAATATCGTCAATCAGCGATACAAATTCAGCAACCTGATTACTCACCTCGCTGATATTCTGCATAGCCTCGACAGTTTTATCCACGACCTGACCACCATCGATAGCGAGCTTACTCGCCTCTTCAGAAAGCCCGCTCGCCGAGCGGATACTCGCGGCGTTGTCTTTCACAATATTGGAAAGATTTTGGATACTGCCTGCGGTCGAGCTTAGATCACCTGACTGCTCTTCAGTGCGACGAGACAACTCCATGTTACCTGAAGCGATGGTAGAAACACTTTGGCTTACGGTTTCGGAATCCTGCATTAGTCCGACAACGGTCGATCGAAGACTCTGCACGGTTTGCTTAATATCGTGATGTAGATTGCCAAATTGACCGGAGAAATCCTCGTGTTCAGCAGCCTCCGATAAGTCTCCCTGAGCAAGGGCACGAACCATATCGCCCATTTCGCTGAGGTTTTCATCGACGGTCTGGGTAAAGGTATTTAATTGATCAGCCAACCTTGTAAAGTAACCACGGGTCTTAGACTTATCGATCTTGCGATCCATCACACCCTGGCTGGCAAGAGAAATAACGCCCTCAAGTTCATTAGCCATCGTAGTCTGCGAGGTATTGTCAATCCACTCGATAATCGTGCCCGTTCGCTGACCATCGAGATTCTTGACCGGAGTAATCATCATCTTGATATTGAAGCTACTACTCGAGAGTCGAATCAAGGTGGTCTCATCAATATCGAGCATCGGAGTCTTGATGTCGCCATACTCGATTATGACTTCGTCTAGGCATTCAGACTGTAGCTCTGGATAGGCTTCGACAAATTCTGGATAAGACTGATTAACATAGCTCGTCTCTCCGGACAGCTCTATAAACGAGACGGGTATACTGCAAACATCCAATGCTCCCTGCAATCTGGCAGAGGCTTCAGAGGCTTTGGTGAGATTCTCAAGATCTTCAATAATCCTCAGGCGCATTTTCACCATCGCCTGATTCAAGGTACCGAACTCGTCTGTTCGATCAGTGTTTAACTTGATATTGGTTTCCAGATCACCACTCGCAATATTTGCAGCAAACTGAGATACCCTTGTTAGTGGCGTAGCAATTCGCCGAGCAAGTACTGTTGCGCCGAAAACAATACCGACTACCAGTGGAATCGCACCAGTCAGCAGCACCTTGTTGTTTGTTGAAATTTGCTCACTGAAATTTGCCGCGCTCGACTGGATCTCGCCGCTATCCGTGCTCAGATCATTGATCGAACCACTAATGGAGGATATCTGGTCGGCAATGTAAACCAGGCTTTTAGAATTCACGGCGATTGACTTGGTCAGGTAATTAGCGCCGGAAGCACTCTTCTTTAAGTTGGCGTTTATTGTTGATGCAGATCCCTGATTAGCGGCCTCTAGCTCATTCAATAGGCGATCTATTTCGACGTGTGCCTGCACTTCATCCATAACATTGGCAGCACGCATCGCGGCAATACTTTCGCTCACCCGCTGTGTGTGGCTGGAATAGGCATCTCGAGCTTTTTTAAGGCTATCTTGCGTAGCCTCCGACTTACTGACAATACGATCAAAGCCTTTGACCCGCGCAGAAAGTGCAGTGCTGGTTTCACTGGCGCTATTACTCAACTCCAGTGCTGTTGTCGCGGCATAATCCGTCGATTCAACGATCCCGGTAAACCCTTGTGACAACTGATCCGCCTGATAGCCAACGAAAGCGCTATAACCGGCAACCATTGCCGCCAGCGCGATACCGCCCACTATTATTTGCTTGCTTACCAGCATTCCGTGCTTCCTTTTTCTATTTAGATAATCTGCTTTTTTCTGGATTGACTGCTTACTGCCTTTTTCAGATCTCCCGCTCTCGCAGGTCGAGAACGTGTTCGATCAAGCTATCAACCTCCCAGGGCATTAGATCTTTGCCAAATGGAGGCATTCTCTTCGAACGACCCAGCGCCTCACCACCTTGATTGACAATGAGACGTACATATTGTGGCGGCACAACACTTCCGGTTAAGTTGTAAGGCGGGGGCTCTTTGATAATTCTCGCCATCCGCCCATTGCCCTCGCCATTTGCACCATGACATAGTGCGCAACGGGTCGCAAAGAGCGCCGGACCGCGCGCATCAAAGGGTTGTGCTGGCGGCGACTCGGAGAGTATTTTGAGCGCAGACTCGCCATCACGATTCAGGTGCAATACGAAACTCGCAACTGCATCTATCTCGCCACTAGACAACTCATCGATCCATGGCGGCATTTGCGTCGTATTCTCGCTAACAGCACCCCCTCTTTCGATGGTTTGACGAATATGCGAGTAGTTATCGGCCATACCGTTGTCTAACAGGTTTGTATCCGGATAGCCTTTTATCGACATCGGAAGCACGCCCTCGCCACCGCCATTACTCCCATGGCACAGCGCGCAACGTTCAACGTAAATCGAAGCACCCTGATATAGAGCACTTTGACTTTCAGAGCTGGCAAGTGCAAACCCTGCCGCCAGCCATGCGAGCAGCGTCAGCGCGATATCAGTTAAGCGTTTAAGGTACACGGTTAGGTTCGTTCGAAAAGACTGATACGAGCAGCGGCTATTCGACCACAACCGTCATGCGCATACCCGGGTGGATTGCGCACTCGACCTCTACTTCTCCGGGCTCTTCAAAGGTATAACTCTTCGATTCTCCATTTCCATAAGAGCCCAAATCAAAGGTAGCGGCTTCAGACAAGCTGAATACATTATGGTGGGTCGTATCCTGATTGGGAAAGTGGACAGTATCCCCAACTTTTACGTTGAGCGTGCTGCGTGAGAACGATTTGTTCTCCTGTACCACATCATACTCAGCGGCAGTCGCTGCTGCTGTGACAAACGCAAAACCAAGTACAGTCATAGCTCTTAACATGGTTTAATAACCTCTTTCTGGAGTGGGCCGAAATTAATAAGGTAGAACGGGCAGCGATACCAGAGAAGTTTCCCCGGTCAGCGCCTGCATAAACGCGACAATATCGTCCTGCTCCGCGTCAGTTAAATTTGACGGTTTAAACGCTGGGGATGCTGAGGCACCGTCAACCGGACCGTTAACGTAGTGAACCATCACCTCTTTCAAAGTATTGGCAGAACCATCGTGAAAATACGGCGCGGTAAGATCAATATCGCGTAATGTTGGTGTTTTAAACGCGCTCCTGAGAATACCAATAGGTTTCTCATTAAAGCGCCCAAGGTCAGCATCGGGCCCCAATGAGCTTTGCAGACCAAGATTGTGGAAACTGTTATCGGTAAAATTGGCGCCAGAGTGGCATTCAGCGCAATTGCCCTTCGCAGGATTCATAAACAATGAGAACCCCCTGACCTGCTGTGCGTTCATCGCCTGGGCGTCGCCCCTTATCCACTGATCAAACGGCGAGTTATTGCTAACAACCGTGCGTTCAAAGGCGGCGATGGCCTTGCCGATAGTCTCTTTGCTGATTTCTTCGCCGGGGTAAGCTGCTTCGAAAGCGTCTACATAGCCCTGGGTCTGGGTGAGTAGTTCAAACACCGCATCAAAATCCGCCGCCATCTCGACTTTCGCTTCAAGCGGACCCAGTGCTTGTGCTTCAAGACTCGGTGCGCGCCCATCCCACATTTGGATAGAATTAAAAGCCGTGTTGATTACGGTAGGCGTAGCGCGGTCAAGCTCGCGCCCGTTGTGGCCGCGACCCGTAGGCAAACCATCGGACCAGCCGAGACTCGGGTTGTGGCAGGTCGCACAGGACATATTGCCGTTGGCGCTAAGGCGAGGGTCAAAAAAGAGTGTCTTGCCTAATTCGACACGCGCGGGAGTCGTTAAGTTATGACTGGGCGCGACTGGTTGATCGGGTAATAAAAAGCTCTTAAGAGTCGGGTGCCCGGGCTCAAACACTAGCTCCGACTGCACCTCTAGTCCCGCATTTGCGCCCTGCCAGAAGAATGCCGAAAGCAGTACAGTCCCTATAGTATTGCGACTTCGATAGCCCGCTGAAGATACCCTAAAAACCCGCTTAAGACGCTCACCCATATCCAATAGCACTTTGACATCTTCCATGATGTTCTCACCTTTTTGTACTGACTGTATACTTCTTCGATCGCCTCGTTAAATCAGGTAATCAGGGCAGCTATGCGACCTTGAATTTCGCGATTAGCTGGCTGAGGTAATCTGTTTTCGAGTACATTGCCTTGGCATCGTCGGCGGTCTTTTCCGCAAGCTCGGCATTCTCCTGAGTAATAGTCTCCATCTGATCGACAATTTCACCAATCTGCCCGGTGCCACTTGCCTGCTCTATGGTCGCATGAGTGATGCTATCAACCAGACCGCCCAACTGCTTAACCGCTTCCATGAGCTCATTCATCGTCTCACCTGAGGCGTTGACCAGTTCAGTTCCCAGTCCAACTTTCTCTATCGAATCCTGAATAAGCACACTGATCTCGCTGGCCGACTCCGCGCTTCGCTCTGCAAGATTCCTCACCTCGGAGGCGACAACCGCAAAGCCTCTACCCTGCTCACCAGCACGCGCTGCTTCAACTGAAGCATTAATCGCTAGCAAATTGGTCTGGAAAGCAATTTCATTAATTACGCCGATAATCTCGCCAATCTTCCCGCTGGCCTCGTTAATCGACTCCATCGCTTTTGTTGCGTTAAGAACGACCTCGCTATCTGTGGTAGCGCGATTGCGAACTTTCACGGCAAGTTCATTGGCCTGTTTGGCGCTGTCAGTATTGCTATCGATACCGCTGGTCAACTCCTCCGGCGTTTGGGCTGTCTCTACCAGACTCACCGATTGCTGCTCGGTACGCACACTGAGCGATTCATTGCCACGGGTGATATCGCTGGCTGTGCGATTAAGCTCATCACTGGCATCGCGTACGCTTTCGACAATCACCTTGAGATTGGTAACCGAGGAATTGACATTGTTTTTCATAGTCAGGAAAGAGCCCTGGTAGTCTTCCTGCATCGTCTTGGTCAAGTCTCCGTCTGCCATGGCAGCAGTGACGCTTGACAGCTCATCGAATAAACCGGAAACCTTATCGATAAATTCATTGATGCTGTTACCCAGAGAGGCAAAGAACTCATTCCGCGTATCACACCCAAACTCCTTAACCGGTATACGCTGCGTCAGATCCCCGTTTTGCGCTGCGCTAACGATTTCTTCGACCTCATGCTGTATGCCAATTTCAATCGTTCGGTCCTTCCATTCGAGCGCGGTACCAATTCTCTGACCTTCGGCATTGAGCACTGGCGCGGGAATAACGTCAAATATCCTGGAGCCAATCTTAAATCTTGAATCTTCGCCCTCTTCAACCTGGGGCTGCAATGCCGATTCATTCGCCACGGTATGGAAGACATTCTGCAGTTTTTGGCCTACCAGGTTATTGTGATCGAATCCGGACAGGGCAAACTGACTGTCTTCAGCCAACTGGGCAAACATTGCTTCGGCGGAGTGATTCAAATACACAATCTCATTACCGAGGTCCGTCATCATCACACTGCTGGCCGCATTATCCAGAGCTCTTCGTATGCGGGTACTTTCGTTGGCGCGTCTCTCCGATTCCTCCATTTCACTTTGCATACGGTTTAGCAGTTCGGACAATGGTTCGAATAGCTTGCCTATTTCATCGCGACGTGATTTCTTGACGTCAATATCGAATTCACCGTTGGCAATTCTGCAGGCCAGCTGATAAGCCTCACCCAGCGGAACCAATATTGAGCGCGTGAGTAGAGCAAGACCGGCGATGATGACAAATGCTACCGCGCCGAATGCCTTGATGAGAAGGTCACGCAAATCACCAATTTCCTGATAGAAAATATTGGCCTTGTCTTTTATGGCTAGATTAGCCTCAGCGCTCTCTTCGCTGATCTCAAGGACTCTTGAAATCTCAAGAGATGCCTCTGAGACATTCCCCACTTCGGTCTTAATAGTGGAAGAAAACTGGGTCAAATTACCGACCGTCTGATCCAGATAGACAAAAGCCTCCCTTTTTATCGTCTCTTCAACATCGGCAATATTGTCAATAGCATCTTCGATGGCATAGAGTGCATCGCCTTCAGGCATTCCATAGCTGCTCTCTTCTATGTCACTGGCAATGTCAGCGAGCGAGCTATGGATACTGCGTATCTTCCGCTGAAGTACCTTGACCTCTAGATTGGACTTATCCACCTTCGCCATCAGCTGCTCCATACTCTCGGATGAGAGCTTGAGATTCTGATCGGCCTTGAGTAGCTCCTGTGACGCCTCTAAGGCGTTGGCCTCGCCAACACTGGCTTGGTCAGCCACCCCGCTGAAGCCTTCCTTGAGCCCGCTCAGCGTCGAGTACACAAAGAAGCCAACGCCACCCATTAAGGTGCCAGCAACTATGCAGGTCAAAAATAGTTTGAGTTTGATTGTCATCGCAAATACAGTCCAAAAATTGCCGAATCGATTCACCTTGAGGCCTATTTTGCCTCTTCAGTTATCTTTGATCACTCACCCTCTATCGTTAACGCTGCGCCTGGTAATCCAGACGCAGCATGGATCGAGCTGGTTCTAAGCTTAAGATCTTAGGCCGCAAGATCGGCATACATACCGACAGCCTTGTTCATCTCCTTTAACAAATTAAGGTTATCGGTTTCCAGCTCCTGAAGCTTATCGCCAGAAAGACCATTTGCGCTGCCCACACCTTCTTCAATCACACCTTTGAACTCACCCCAGATACCATTGACGACCTGAAGCTGATCACGAATAGCTGGCTGCGCCGTTCCAGGAAGATCGAGGTTGGCGTCACCGTCGAGCAAGCCCGCCAACGTTCTCTCAAACAGCGAGGACGTCTCGAGCAATGCCATCTTTGCGTCACCAGATCCACTTTGGTAAATGTGCAGAAGCAGTTCTTTGGTCATCTTCTGCGACAACATACGCTGCTTGCCAGAAAGGTTGATAGTAGTAGCCAGTGATGGGTCAGTCTGGAGGCCCGCCAACTGTGCATCTTTTTCATAAAGACCTACTGCCTTGTTCATAGCCTTGAGTAGAGGAACACTTTGCGTCGCGATAACCTCAACATTTGCATCGCTTACCGATTTAGCGCTAATGATCTCGTTCATGGTTCCCTGATAAGCAGTCCACAGTTCCCCAACTTTATCCAGTTGCCGCACAATCCGTCCACTCTGCGTCGCTGGTAAGCCAAGACTGGCATCGCCATCGCGTAGACCCTTGAGCGTTTTATCAAATAGCGAAACGGTACCTTGCAGCGACTGCAAGTTCTTGTCGGTATTTACACCCAGAGCCACGAACAAGGCTTCTTTACTCATTTTCTGAGTAAGCATGCGCTGCTTACCCGAGAGATTGAGTACGACACCGTATTCAGCGGCTGTTGGGGTTGCAAAGGCCGTAGGAATAGCTGCTGCAAACTGCACGGCGCCCACAACGACAGCCGCAACCAATTTAGATGAGATAAGAGTTGAAAATTTCACGAGAACCTCCACTGTTACTCGAAAACTGAAAAAATAACTTAAGACGCCTGGCTATAGGAGAAGTCATCTCCACCAGCTAATGAACCACTCTGCGGATCGTATTGAAAGAAGTCTGTCATCTGCTTGAGCGATGCTGCCTGATCATCAAGTTCAATACTCGCAGCAGCAGCTTCTTCTACCAGTGCGGTATTTTGCTGTGTCACGCCCTGCAGCTGTTCTACCGCTGCGTGGATTTCCCCCAGACCAATAGCCTGTTCCTCGAAAGCGTTGGCGATCTCGCCAACCACCGACGTTACGTTTTGTACGCCGCCAAGGATTTCCTCGAGCTTATCACCAGACTCGCCAACCAGCTTGGTACCTGTACCAACCTTGTCGACGCTGTCCTTAATCAGCTCGGCAATCTCTTTCGCTGCCATCGCACTGCGCCCGGCAAGATTTCGAACTTCACTTGCAACAACCGCAAAGCCTCGGCCCTGCTCACCGGCCCGCGCAGCCTCTACCGAAGCGTTGAGTGCCAGCAGATTGGTCTGGAAAGCAATTTCATCAATTACACCGATAATCTCGGCAATACGGCTACTCGATGCGTTGATTTCACCCATCGCTGTAATCGTACGTTTAACCACTTCACCGCCATCCATCGCCTGGGTTTGAGCCTGCATCGCTAACTCATTGGCCCGGCGTGCGTTGCCGGCAGCGCTGCTGACCGTGGTGGTAATCTCTTCCATACTCGCAGCCGTTGACTCAAGAGCTTCTGCCTGTTTCTCAGTACGGGTATTGAGATTATTGTTACCCTCGGCAATATCCTGCGCACCGGAACGAACCGCCGATGAAGAAGCCTGTATTTCGGCAACCACCTGCTGCAGCTTGTCTACAGTCTTGTTCGCATCGTTCTTAAGGCCTTCGAAGTCACCCGGGAAATCCTGATCGATAGTCTGACTCAGATCGCCAACCGATATTGCCGAAAGCACGCGCGCAAAGTCAACAATCACCGACTCCAGAACTTCGAGTGAATGGTTGACGTTAGTTTTGATAGTTCCAAGCTGTCCAGGTAGATCTACGCTAATTCGTGAATCGAGATGACCGCTGGCAACACCTTCCATGACCTTGCTAAAACTCTCAATGGCCGTATTGATAAAGCCCATCGCATCGATAAAGGCCGCAAACTCGCCAGGCAACTCTACCGTTGGCTTGTAGTCGAAATTACCTGCGGAAATCGCCTCAATCATCGACGACATAGCAGACATATTGCCTTGCATCGTTTCGGCCGAGGAGTTGACACTGCGCTGCAACTCAGCGAGATCTCCTTTCAGATCACCCTGGACCTGAGAATCGAAACGCCCTGCAGCCAGATCACTCACCACATCGTTAACATCGCGAATGGTATTGCCCAGATTCGTCATGAGACCGTTAAAGCTCTGCGCGGTTTGCCCAAGTTCATCCTCGCTATCAAGATCAACTCTGACGTCGAACTTGCCAGTTTGCGCAGCCTCGACCATTTTGCTACGAATCGCCTGTACAGGATCGGTAATCGACTTGGAGAAACCGGCCGCGAAGAACAACAGTAGGAAGGAAGCGATGCCTAGCATAGTCGCAATCATCCAGGCAAAGCCACCAAGCACTGCAAAGGCTTCATCTTTTTCTACCTCTACGAGAAGCGCATATTGCTGCGAGCCAAACCGGACCGGTGAGTATCCGACAAGCACCGATTTGCCTTCATAGTTTTCCGAGCTCATCGTACCGCTCTGGCCGGATAGCGCTAAATCTATGGCTTCGCCAGAAACTTTATTCCCTTGCTTGAATGACGCAGTCACTGAAAGTGTCTCGCTATTTTTGTAGGAGTCGGAACGCATCAGGTGATCACTGCCGACCATATAGGCCTCTGCCGTGTCGCCCATTCCGGAGCGCTCGTTCATAATTCCTGAGATGGTGTCCAGTGGCATCTGGAAGATTAGTACGCCGACTTTCTTACCGCCCTGAAAAACCGGCGAAGAGATAAAGCTCGCTGGCGACTCGTAAGACGGGGTATATTTTGCATAGTCGACGAGCGCGTACTCACCTGCTGACGCCAGAGCGTTACCGGCGCGAAATGCTTCGGCGAGACCGGTATCACGATAAGGACCGTCAATCAGGCTCGTTGCATAGTCCAGTTCTTTGAATACCGAATAGATTACGCGACCCTTCTGACTATCGACCAGAAAGATGTCGTAGTAACCGAAAGCTTCAAGAAACTGGGTCATCTGCGAATGTATATCGGCATGCGCTTCGTCATAGCTGATGCGAAGTTTGGAAGAATCCATTTCATGCTTATTACCAAGGGTGGCAGGGTTTTCCTGTATATATGCGTGCTGCAGCAATACGGCCTCAGGGGCGAGGTCGTTCATGATAGTGTCAGCCGTTAGGGATTCGTCTGGATTGAGCTCCTGATACTTAGGCAGAAATTCAAAGTTATAGTACTTCGCCAATTCGCGTTTTCGCTTAGCGATTTCTTGAGCTTTATCTGAAACGCCGAAAAGGCTCTCATACTGAACACTCTCAAATGCCTCCGTGATGTTAACCAGCGCGTTGGCAACATCTTGCGTCGATGACATGGTAAGAATCTGATTGACAATAGTATCGCCGTAGCTCTCAATCGCCTGTACGCGACTCGCGCGCTGCGAATCTAGCTTAGCGAAAGCCTCCTTTTCGACGTTATTTTTAGTGAGGAAAACTGAAATACCCCCCACCACCATGATAGGCACCAGTCCTATGATGAGGAAGGCCAAAATCAGGCGGCGACTCAAGCCTTGCTTCAGATCGGATGCAGACGCGCCGAGAAAACGCGTGAGGTTGAGTTTTTCGAGAAGATCCAACATTTTTTCAGTCTCCTTACTGACTAAAAACCAAACGCCTGCGTGGCTATCTGGCATTCTCCTTTCACAATTCCCTTACAGACTAATAATAGCCTTGCTGTTTCACTTCGCTTGCTTGTAGCTCAGCAGATTAAATCTTGAGCCAGTTTTGCAAAACAATTCATGTTTTCTATTAGATTCTGATGACGGCTAGCCTGCTCAAAACTACTTTGCCTGGCACAAAAATTGTTTCGTTAACTTGCCTTTAACTGTGGCCGAGGTCCTCTTCTGAGATTTTCGACAATTTGTTCGGCGACTTTGTTCAAAGGTGCAACGACACTTGCCGCATTCAGCTCTACCGCAGCGCCTGGCATACCCCATACCACAGAGGAAGCCTCGTCCTGAGCGATAGTAATACAACCCTGATCTCGTATTTGCTTCAAACCGGCTGCACCATCCTTTCCCATACCCGTCAAAATAGCGCCCAAAGCCTTGTTGCCAACATTGCGCGCAACTGAATTAAACATGACATCGACAGCCGGTCTATGTCGATTAACGGGTTCGTTTTGATTGAGCCGGCAGACATAGCCGCCTCCGCTACGCACGATTTCCATATGGTAATCACCAGGAGCGATATAGACATGGCCGTTGAAGATAGGCATACCATCTTCAGCCTCGTGCACATGTAGCGCACAGCTTCGATCCATGCGGTCAGCAAAGGACTTACTGAATACGGGTGGTATATGCTGACTAATAACGATACCTGGAAGGTCGGTCGGTAGACCAGTTAATACTTCCCTGATCGCTTCGGTACCACCTGTTGAAGCGCCAATCGCAATTATTCGATCAGATTTTACCGAGCTGGCAGCCGGTTTTTGGACAGGTACCGCTGAAGCCGAATCATCGGTGCGTTGGTTAATGCGCGACAGTGAATCAACGCAGGCTCGCGCTGCCCACTTAACTTTATTCTGCAGTTCCACAACATTATGGTTCTCTGCCATATTTGCGCGGATGGTTGCCTTACTAATAAAGTCTACCGCCCCCAGGTCCAGCGCTTTCATCGTAAGATCCGCGCCCTTCTCGGTGAGCGTCGAACACATCACGACAGGCATAGGATTCAGACGCATCAGGTTACCGAGAAAGGTAATGCCGTCCATTTTCGGCATTTCGATATCCAGGGTAATCACATCCGGACGCAGCTGCTTAATCAAGTCCCGCGCGACATAGGCATCTTCCGCCTCGCCTACGACTTCGATTTCGGGATCCATCCTTAAGATACTGGCTAACAGACGCCGCATTGATGACGAATCGTCAACGACCACTACTCTCGTTTGTCTACTACTCACAGTCCATTCCTTTGTTTAGGTTTGTAGTCCCTTGCGATATTAACGCTCATCGCTATAGCCTAACTGATCTTCTTTGGTCTAGGTTACTAGTCAAAAAGTTCGATAGAGCCCGTCGATTGCTGCGTATCGAAACCATCGACGTACTTGTTTTCCTGAGCCACAATCGTCGCGGTCTGGATCGCTCGCAGTCGTTTAACTAACACCTTGCCCGTTTCGGGGAAATAAATCACCTTTCTCGGGTGTGGACCACCCAAATCTTGGGAGATAACTTCATACCCCTCCTCCTGCATAAAACGGAGGGCAAACTCGACGTTACGCTTGCCGACGGCGCTGTTCTGCATATTCAGAATCTCGCCACCGCCAAACAGCTTCACTTCCAGATCAGGCTTTCGAGCTCCGAGCTTGAGAATCTCATTGATTAGGCTCTCCATAGCGGCTACCCCGAAGCGAGTCTCCAGGGCATCGCTAGTCTGCCAGGCACTGCCATTGCGACCCGGATCGCCGGGTAGCATGAAGTGATTCATCCCGCCAGCGCCGGTTCGAACGTTTCTGATACATGCTGCGATACAGGACCCCAACACTGTGGATATACATTCCTGCTCTTTGGTGGCGTAAAACTCGCCAGGAGCGACGCGCGCGCACATCATATCGTGCTGCTTGTCCCAGCTTCTCGAGATGTGCTCAAAACCTCTGAGCACACCACTTTCTTTTCGGATCGCCTGATTCATGAATACATCAACTAAAAATCAATACTTCTTGCGATAAACGGTTTTTCCGATCAATTCGAATCGATCGCTGACACGGCCCAATGTTTCTGAGTGTCCAATAATTAAATGGCCGTTTGGCTCTATGACATCGGCGAACTTCTCGACCAGCTCGCGCTGGGTCTCGCGGTCAAAATAAATCATCACATTTCGACAGAAGACTACATCGAACTTTCCCGACATCGGCCAACGCGTCATTAAATTGAGCTGACGGAAATGCAGCAGCTGCTTCAACAATGGCTTAGCTGTTAGAAAGACCTCCTGGTCGATCGTCTCCTTCTTAAACCACTGTTCTTTTTGTGTCTGGCTAAGCCCATTTGTTTTTTCGAGCTCATAGGTGCCAACTCGCGCCTTGGCGAGCACATCGGTATCAAGGTCGGTACACAGCACCTTTGCATCCCAACCTTCAAGCTGTCTTGCAAACGGCTGTAGCGTCATGGAAATGCTGTATGGTTCCTCACCGGTAGAGCATCCTGCAGACCAAATCCTTAATTTTCGGTCCAGTTTTTTCGTCTCTAGAATCTCTGGCATCGCTGTACCAGACAGGTATTCGAAATGATGGTTCTCACGGAAAAAGGACGTCAGGTTCGTAGTGATCGAATTGAGGAATGTTTCATTCTCTCGCGAATCGCCGGACTCAAGGATACTGATGTAATCGGAGAACGTAGACAGTTTCAGCTTCTTCAGGCGGGTTGATATTCGGCGATATATCAACTGTTTCTTTGCCGTTGATATGCTGATCCCAGATCGCTCGAAGATCATTCCACGCAGTTTCTCGAATTCAGCATCGGTAAACGGATACTGATTCTGACTCTGCGTTTGTTCCTGTTTTAAAAGTGGAAGACTCATTATATGTCTCTTATTTCCTTATCCCTACTTTCCCTGTTTGGTTTCTTCTAATCGAGCCTTCAAAAAGAGCGCACGTCAATGGTGTGGCCTTCGTCGTCTACCTTGTCTATGAGCTTCACCATATCAAACACCTCATCGAAAACCGAATGCTCCTCGGCCATGGTAAAGCTCTTGCGAATCTTTGTAACTGTCTCTTCCCAGTCAACGGATTCATTCACAAACTGTCTGCCAGCGGTATCCGTGGCTATCTTTGATATCTTCAGTGAGTTACCAATACGCTGGGTAATTCTGTCAGCAAACTGCGATCGCATAACCAGCTGCTCAAAATGGTTTTGCAACTCCTGTAGGGCTGCATCAGCATGATCATTCGATACTGCTTTGACTTCCTTGTGCAGCTCAGCGACCAGGTCACCGATCTGGTCAAGTTCACTCGTCGCATCGACCAGCAGGTCCTGCAGAAGATCTTGCAGCAAAACCAGTATTGGCTGCACAAAACACTCTTCCTGTCTGTTTTCTTCCATGCGCTCTGTATATCCTTACTTCAAGCTATTGGATCGTTGATCGAGAATCGACTAATGTTGATACAAATAACCTAAAACACCGGCACAAGATCATCTTCTGATTCCGCTGCGCCCGAGTCTGAATCGACCACTGAATCGAGATCGAGGAATCGTGTCAGGTCAACAATGCTGGCCAAATCCTTCAACTTTTCGGAAACACCGCTCCATCCGACCTTTACATCGTTCGCTTTTGCCGAATTGATTGCGGCAACCAGAAGTTGGATCGATGCAGTATCTATCGAATCCACTTCGCCCGCATTGATTAGCAAAGACTCATGCTCACTCCAGTCACTGCTTAGAGACTCTTTCAGACCGTGAATGTCTTTGATGCTGACTCTGGCGGGAAGATCCAGAGACAGTGCTCCACTTTGGGCAGCACCCTCTGTGGATTCTGTGGCTGCTTCTGGCTCACCAAGAAAAACCACTTCGTCCTGAGCAAGCTTGCCAGAATCGTCGCCGGACTCTTTGGACGTTCCGCTTTCCGCTTCGCCAAGAAAAACCACTTCGTCTCTGGCAAGCGTAGAACCGCCGGGCGACCCAGAGTCCGCTTCCCCCACAAGATCGGCGATATAGTCCATCTCTGCGCCATTCGACTGTGAGTTATCTTTGTCCATGATATTCCCTAATATCTTTGTCTTACGCTGATCACAAACGCTCGTCTAAAGCGCCTTTTGGGGCATCGCTTTTCAGAGCCACGATCTAGAACTCTTCCCAGGATTCACCGTTGCCGATTTGTCCACTTGAAGCCTTAATAGGCTCGGCAGGCTTTGCCGCGGGCGGCTCTACCGGCGCAGTTTTCGTAGCTTTGTTACCAGCGTTGGCTGCACCTTCACTGCCCGACCAGGGTCTGGTCGCCGCGCGTCGTTCCTGTTGTGCGGGCGCTGAGGCGTTGGGGCGGCTTGCGGTTGTAGCTGTGGTAGCCGATGCTCGTGCCGTCGCTGCGCTGCCTGCAGAAGGCTTTGAACTGGCATTCGTAGCCTTTGTAGAGGTAGCTCTGATAACAGGCTCATCTGCAAACTGTGTGCTTGTTGTTCCGGATTCTGCGGTAGTGAAGAAATCCATCATCTGATTAAGCTTCTTGGCCTGACGACCGAGGTTTTCGCTGGCAGATGCCGCCTCTTCGACTAGCGCCGCGTTTTGTTGGGTAAGCTCATCCATCTGGGTGACCGCGCTATTTACCCCACCAATACCATCAGACTGTTCACGGCTCGCCATCGCAATATCACCAACAATGGTGGTTACTTTAGCGACACCACTCAGTATCTCTTCGAGCGTCGTACCCGATTCATTAACTAGTCTTGAACCTTCATCGACTTTTTGTGAGCTGTCTTTGATCAGATCAGCAATCTCTTTTGCTGCCGTTGCACTACGGCTCGCTAGATTTCTTACCTCACTGGCAACCACCGCAAAGCCACGACCCTGCTCGCCCGCCCTTGCAGCCTCAACCGAGGCATTGAGTGCGAGTAGATTGGTCTGGAAGGCAATATCGTCGATGACACCGATGATATCGGCCATTTTGCGGCTGGATTCGTTGATCTCGCTCATTGCTTCAACCGCACTGCCCACAACCTTTCCACCCCGCTGGGCGAGTTGCTGGGTTTCGACAGCGAGGTCGTTAGCTTCCATAGCAC
>CAZDEW010000030.1:0-30178 GCA_964504585.1 uncultured Pseudomonadales bacterium
CGACTACTTTGCTGGCACAACAACACGCAAGCTCGTTCGCCGAACGCTTTGCCGACTGGCCAGTAAAAGTTGAGGTCCTGTCTCGATTTCGCACCGCAAGCGAGCAAAGACAGGTATTGGAGAGTTTCGCCAATGGATCGCTTGATATCCTGATTGGTACACACAAACTCATCCAGAAAGACGTCAAAGCCAGTGATCTTGGGCTCGTCGTGATCGATGAGGAACACCGCTTTGGCGTCTCGCAAAAAGAACAGCTGAAAAAGCTGTGTGTTAATGTCGATCTATTGACGATGACGGCAACCCCCATCCCACGCACACTAAACCTCGCGATGTCGGGTCTACGCGACCTTTCGATCATTGCCACCCCGCCGTCCCGTCGCCTGAGTGTGAAAACATTTGTTCAGGAAAAGCAGGACAGCCTGCTAAAAGAGGCCTTGCTCAGGGAACTGCTCAGAGGTGGACAGGTATTTTATTTACACAACGACATCGACAAGATTGCCAAGACCGCTGATGACGTGCAAAAACTCGTGCCTGAAGCCAGAGTTGTGGTGGGGCACGGTCAAATGCCTGAGCGTGAACTAGAGCAGGTGATGCACAGCTTTTATCACAAGCAGTTTAATGTTTTGGTCTGCACCACCATCATCGAAACCGGAATCGATATACCGAATGCCAACACCATTATCATCGAGCGAGCAGATAAATTTGGTCTGGCACAGTTGCACCAACTCAGGGGTCGGGTTGGGCGATCGCACCATCAGGCCTATGCCTACTTGTTTACGCCCTCCAGGAAGAGCCTGAGTAATGACGCGAACAAGCGTCTTACAGCGATCGAAGAGTCGCAAGATCTAGGCGCCGGTTTTATGCTCGCAACGCACGACATGGAGATTCGTGGAGCTGGCGAGCTACTCGGCGCCCAGCAAAGCGGGCAGATCCATAGTCTTGGTTACAGCATGTATCTCGATATGCTGGAACAGGCGGTGCAGGCAATCAAGTCAGGCGAAGACGTCGATATCGAGTCGGCCTCGCGACCCCATGGAGAGATCAATCTGCACCTTCCCGCACTCATACCAGACGAGTATCTGCCGGATGTGCAACTCAGGCTTACTTTGTATAAGCGGATTGCAAATGCTGAAAACAACGAAACTCTCAGAGACCTTAAAGTTGAAATGATCGATCGCTTTGGCCTGTTGCCGGAGGCAGTAAAAAATCTATTTGCTGTCACTGAAATGAAGCTCAAGTCACTTCCGATCGGTATCGAGCGAATAGATAGCGGCCCTGAGGGTGGATTTTTGGAGTTCGGTTCAAAAACCAGCGTTGAGCCTTTAACAATTGTAAAAATGGTTCAGGAGCAGCCTGCAATATTTAACCTGCAGGGGGCTACCAAATTGCGCTACCTGAATAGTTTTTCCAGTAGCGCCAAACGTCTTGAGTGGCTCAACCAGCTTATTGACACGCTCTCCGAAAAGCGATGAATTGGTGATATGCTGTTTTCTGTCCAAACGGTGCAAATTATTTTGGCAATGCCTACAAACACTTCACAACTGATTACTAGACTTTCCCAACTGAGATGGCCTCTGCAATCACTCTCGAGCGGTTTGCGGGGCGCGCTGCTCGGCATCGCTCTGGCACCCGGATTATGCCTGTCGGCAGCACCAGAAGAAGTCGACCTGAGTTTGCGCGAAGCCGATTCGCTCGATGAATTTGTTGTCGGAAAAGGCGTTTCAAAGAATGTCTATCATGTCGAAATGATTGTTCTGGCGCACAAGTACGACAACGGCATTAGTGTCGATGAAAACTGGTCGTATCTGGACGATCTCAGATTTCCTGCATCGCTACAGGTGATTAGAAAAAACCCGGAGGCTGAGCTGGTTAGCGGCACGCCCGGAGACGAAGGCATCTCCCTGCAAGCTAGCACGCTAATGACTCAGCTGAATAAAGATCAGCGCCTATTAAACGATATGGCAATGCAAATGCGCCTGCGCAAAGGCTATCGCCTGCTGTTTCACGAGGCGTGGTTCCAACAGCTGGATAGCAGCGCAAAGAGCCGGCCTATATTTATCGAGGGAGGAAAATGGTACGCCCCCTACTTCGAACTCTCGGGATCTGTGAGTGTTTCGCTCGACCGCTATCTACATGTTCGGACAAACCTTTGGCTTGCTGAGTTTACCACCCGCGCTGAACGCGCGAGAGTACCGTGGCATTCACGTGGGCACTCCAAACTACAGACCAACTTGCCAACCCGAGAACAGGCATTGACCCGCGCGCTTTCGATGGACAGCCCTCCGCGTGCCAGTCAAAGCGAGCTAAGCATTGCTGGATCTGCACAACCACTTTACGAGTATGAGCAAGCTAACGTAGCCAACTCGGGGAAGTATCTGGCAGAAAAAGTCTACTTACTTAACGAGCGTCGCCGGGTTAACAGTACCGAATATCATTACTTCGATCATCCGAGATTCGGACTCATCGTAAAGCTTACGCCGTTAGATCAGGTTCTTTCGCCGCGTTAATGCGGCGAGCCAAGCCCAGCACTTCCATGCACCATCGACATTACCTGATTTCGTAGCTTCAACACGACTTTGAAAATAACTCATGCTAAAGAAAGAACGCGCCGCGTTTATCGATAGTTACCTGCATAGTCTCTATCCAGAGACGCCGGTACCACTCGATCATAGCGACCACTACACGCTGCTAGTCGCGGTATTGCTGTCAGCGCAGTGCACGGATGAGAGAGTCAATCAGGTTACTCCTGAATTATTCAGATTGGCGGATAACCCCTATGACATGGCTCGCTTGACCGCTGAGCAGCTGTATCCAGTCATCAGGCCTTGCGGCCTTGCACCGAGGAAGTCAGCAGCCATCGTCGAGCTATCAAGGATTCTTGTCGATGAATTTGAGGGCTCAGTTCCGGAGGATTTGGCCGCGCTGGAAAAGCTGCCAGGTGTGGGCCATAAAACTGCGAGCGTGGTGATGTCGCAGGGCTTTGGGCACCCAGCGTTTCCGGTCGATACCCATATCCACCGCCTTGCACAGCGTTGGGGTTTAACTAACGGCCAGAGTGTCGCGCAGACTGAAAAAGACTTGAAACGACTGTTTCCAAAAGAAAGGTGGAATCAGTTACATCTGCAGATCATCTTTTACGGCCGTGAATACTGTAGCGCACGCGGCTGCGACGGCACTGTCTGTGAGATCTGCAGGAGCTGTTACCCGAATCGCAAGAAGCCGGTCAAAACGCAAAAAGCCTGAGTCGCTAAAGCCGGAGACTCAGGTCTATATCACAACAAACCCTATAAAGAACTTGGATTGCAGATCAGCTGGTGATTCAAGGCTTTTTCAAATAGCTGCTTAGATCAGCGTATAAACCAGCAAGGCTGCACCTTAGGCCGGCTGCAAATGAAAGGCGAATCCGGTGCCACGAGTTGTGAGCTGATACTTGTAAGTCACATCACCGTCGATCACTCGGCTCACTTTTTCCAGGATGCCTTTTTCGATTAGAAACTCGAGCATTTCAGTTGTCAGTGCGTCGATTTTTGATCGTGCATGAATCTCCGCCTGAGTCGCCATCCCCCTTAGCTCGTACAGGACTGCCACAACTTTCTCCTCCGCAATGCTCAGCTTGGGCAGGGGGCCGGTGTAGTCGGGAAACTGCTTATCGGGAAACTTCGCGTAGACGCTCTTATAGGAGGCCTGTATTGCAGCAATGTCTTTCTGCTTGCTGCCCGTCACGTTAAAACTATGGAACACACCTGTCTCTTTGGTTTTGTAATCAACTTTCGCAAGGAAAATCGGGAGCTGGGTATCTTCAGCAACGTGATAGAAACCGGTCTTCCACTTCTCCACCCTGGACCGAGTTCCCTCGGGGGTGAACAGAAAGAAAACGCGACTCGTTTTATTGCGTTCGACAAAGGCTTTGATTTTTTCGACCTGCCCGTGCGCATTGCTGGATCGATCGATGGGGATAGCACCCATATAACGGATCACCGCGCCCATTACGGGCACTCGACACCAGGATTCTTTAATCGAAAAATAGATTTTTACGTCGTGCAGTACAGCGGCGCCGAATGCGTAAAAGATATCCCAGTTTGAAGTGTGCGGCGCTGCAATCGTAACGCCTGCTCCCTCGGGCGCATTGGGCAGCTCTTTCCAGCCGCTCAGCCTAAAAACGATTCGGAAAAACAGACGCAGTACAGCCTTTACAGCCCCGTTATCAAAAAGGGTCCTGTCCAGAATCTGCAGTTCTTGTGGGTTTTCAGCGCTCATCCTTTACCCTTGCTTCGTCGTTGATTATGTCGTTGTGAAACACGAAATCACCGGATACTCACACAATACGAAGTATAGCCTAGTTCACGCTCACATCTGCACGAATAACGGTCTAATTTGCCGCTAAACTGTTGATTCTCCAAACATCATGTCAAAAAAAAGGGCCCTCCTTGAGGGCCCTTCTTTATCGTCACGAACTAGATATCATATCCTCGCTCGCCGTGGCTGACGATATCGAGCCCCTCGGTTTCCTGATCGTCATCAACTCTCAGACCTACAACAGCTTTGATGATGAACAGAATGATGGCAGTCGCTATCGCTGTATAAACCATCGTCGCGACGACGCCGGTGAGCTGGACACCGAATTGTGCGCCCATGGTGGTCTCAGCGCCAACGGGTCCCTGGCCGCTAAACAGGCCGAGTTGCGTGCTGCAGAAAACAGCGGCTAACAACGTACCCAGAATGCCACCAACACCATGCACGGGCATTACATCGAGCGAATCGTCTATCTTCAGCGACTGCTTGATAAACATCGTTGCGAAATAACACACCGCGCCAGCGCTCACACCGATAACCACGCCGCCAGCAGGACCGACAAAGCCAGAAGCAGGCGTGATGGTACCAAGGCCAGCAACCATACCGGTAATGATCCCGAGTACGCTGGGCTTACCATGCCTTATCCATTCGAGCACGCTCCAGGTAAACGCGCCACAGGCTGCAGAAAGATGCGTGACAAGAATTGCCATACCGGCGTCGCCATTGGCCGCCAGTGCGCTGCCACCATTAAAGCCAAACCAACCTACCCAGAGCATACCCGCGCCAGCAACACTCAGCGTCAGGTTATTGGGCGGCATTGGCGTAGATGGGAAACCGGATCGGGGCCCAATCATAATGGCAGCGACCAGAGCCGCTACACCAGCCGTTATATGCACGACCGTACCGCCGGCGAAATCGAGCAGACCTCGCTCGCCAAGCCAGCCTCCTCCCCACACCCAGTGACAAACCGGGGCATAGACGAAAAGTAACCAGAGCACCGTAAACCAGATCACCGCAGAAAACTTGATGCGTTCAGCGAAACCGCCAACGACCAGCGCTGGCGTAATAATGGCAAAGGTCATCTGAAACATGGCGAAAACATTTTCCGGGATGTCACCCGATAAGTTGTTCTCTAATACGCCCGCCATGAACGCCCTGCTCAAATCACCAAAAAATGGCCCACCCTCTGCAAATGCAATGCTGTAACCCGCGACAAACCACACGATTGAGGCGACACAGGCAATGGTGAAACACTGCATCAACACCGAGAGAACGTTTTTAGATCGAACCAGACCCGCATAAAAAAGCGCAAGCCCCGGCAAAGTCATAAACAGCACAAGCGCCGTTGACGTCATGATCCACGCTGTGTTTGCACCGTTTAACTCATCAGCGTGTAGCGCTGCGCTGCCCAACGAGGCAGCGAGCACCACAATCGCCCGCGAAAATGTTCTTATTTCTTTCATCAATAGCACTCCAATAGACCCGGAAGGTTAGTTACTTAACTGTTCTGTTATCACTATAATTGTGCCCGAGCGAACCAAAACGGGCGCAAGCGCGTCATTTTAGTGCTTATGAGGCGTATTTGTCACATCTTCCGTTGCGAGTCGCGTAAATATGGTGCAGACGCCTCTCGCTCACAAACTTGCGTGCAATTTATACACGCCGGGGGTTTAGGCGCCCTCCTATGGCAAACGCATAATGGCAAGCGTCCGTCCGCTTGATTGCTCCCCCGCTTACTCACAAACGACTTTCACGCAGGCGTGAGCAGACCTACACTATGTCGCGAAACAAAACACGCTCTTTAATTCCGGGAAACCCATGAATCTAATTAATTTCCTCACGCTCGAGAGGCTCGAAGACAACATTTTTCGCGGCGAAAGCCGCAATCTAGGGACGCCACAGGTATTCGGCGGGCAAGTACTCGGACAGGCGCTTGGCGCTGCACAGCAAACCGTCTCAGAGCGAGAGGCGCATTCGATCCACGCCTACTTTCTTAGGAGAGGCGATTTCAATGCTCCGATCATTTATCAGGTTGATAGAAACAGGGACGGCGGCAGTTTTTCCAGCCGAACCGTCGTTGCTATTCAGCATGGCCAACCGATATTTACAATGTCGGCATCTTTTCAGCGAAGTGAGTCAGGTCTGGAGTTCTATCCCGAGCTTGAGGAAATGCCGCCGGCGCCCTCGCCCGATGATGCCGGTGTAGAGCGCGCCTACAATAATCGCAATGAAGCCATGCAAAAACCTGAGTTCGGTTTTTGTGTTTCTCTAGCCGACCCCTATGCATTATCGGTTAGCGACAAACAGCGCTCACGCTGGTGGTTCAAAACCCGAGAACAGCTCGCGGATGATCAGGCTCTGCATAAAGCGGTGCTGGCCTACATTAGCGACGGTGGGCTATTAGCGACGGCAGTAAAGCCACACGGTTACCACCCGTGGGAGCAACAAAAAAAGCGACGAGATCTGTTAATGGCATCGATCGACCATGCGATCTGGTATCACAGACCTTTTCGAGCTGATGAGTGGCTGCTATACGACAGCCACAGTATGTCTACAAGCAACAGCCGCGGACTTGCCCGTGCCTCGATCTACGACGCCACGGGGCGACTGATCGCGAGCTGTATGCAGGAAGGACTGGTAAGGATTAAAAGGGAAACTGACGGGTCGGCCCAAGTCCGCTAGCGTCTCGCCGCATCGGTGCTGCCCCCACTGGGGACGGGGACGGGGATAGAGAAACGGCGCAACGTGATTCAACTACTTGTTGTAACGATTGCACTACGCCTTTGGCAGTGTGACGCCCCGCTGCCCCTGGTACTTACCAGCCCGGTCCGCGTAGCTGACATCGCAGACTTCGTCAGATTCAAAAAATAACATCTGGGCGACGCCTTCATTGGCGTAGATCTTCGCAGGCAAGTTCGTGGTGTTGGAAAACTCCAGCGTTACGTGCCCCTCCCACTCGGGCTCTAAAGGCGTAACGTTCACAATAATGCCGCACCTGGCGTAGGTCGATTTACCAAGGCAGACCGTCAGGACGCTGCGCGGAATCCTGAAATACTCGACTGTACTGGCAAGCGCGAAGGAGTTCGGTGGTATGACGCAACAGTCGGATTCGACATCGATAAAACTGTTTTCATCAAAATTTTTGGGGTCGACAGTGGTTGGATGAATATTGGTAAATATCTTGAAATGCCGCGAACATCTAACGTCATAACCGTAGCTTGATGTGCCGTAGGAAATGAGCCGCTGCCCGTTCGATTCTTTAACCTGACCGGGCTCAAAGGGTTCGATCATGCCTTCATTAGCCGCCATGCGACGGATCCAGTGATCAGACTTTATCGACATAATTACTCCAGAGATGAGTGTCTTTTTAAGGTTTTATAGATTCGCAGGAACCACACTAGCTCTTGCTATCACGAAATAAAAATCGGTACATTTAATCGTCGCTTATACTAATGCTCGGGCCTGCAATGGATTGATCAGCAAGGCCAGCGACAATCTGTGAACCGATATCTTTAAACAGTTTGCCGAGTGCTGAGTCGCCATCGCTTGCAGTTTGGGGCTGCCCCGCATCCATTGCCGCGCGAATTTCCGGATTTAAAGGCAAACGCCCGAGAAACGGAACCCCGTAGTCTGCCGCAACCTGCTCTCCACCACCCTCGCCAAAAATGGCCGCTTCGTGGCCGCAGCTGGGGCAAACATAGGTCGACATATTCTCTATGACGCCAAGACAGGGTATTGATACCTTGGCAAACATTTCTACGCCTTTCTGCGCGTCCATCACGGCGACCGTCTGTGGTGTTGTCACGATAACAGCCCCGTCGCAGGGAATCTGTTGCGCAAGCGTGAGCTGTATGTCGCCGGTTCCGGGTGGCATATCGATAAGCAGGTAGTCGAGCGGTGACCATTGGGTCTGCTTGAGAAGCTGCATCAACGCGCCGGACACCATCGGCCCGCGCCATACCATGGGTGTTTTTTCTGTCACCAGGTATCCCATGGATATCGTCTGCAGGCCAAACTTTTCCACCGGCACAAAAAACTTACCGTCGACGATCTCAGGCCTAACGCCATCGTCAATGCCAAGCATTGTCGGCTGGCTTGGCCCATAGATATCGGCATCTAGCAGGCCTACTCGATAACCAAGATCTCTCAGTGCCAGCGCTAGATGCAGTGTTGTGGTCGATTTGCCCACGCCGCCCTTACCAGATGCTATGGCTACGATGGAAGAAACATTGGGTACGGCAGGTGCGCCCCGCTGCGCTGAGTTTTCACTCACTGTGTTGAGCTCCGCAACTAAAATGGAACAATGGATTAGTGAACATCAATTTGCTCAAGTCGAACGATCTACAGGCTGAAACATCAAGCCCGCACAAAAGGGTTTTCGGACATCTCTTCGGCGAGCGTGGTATCTGGACCGTGGCCTGTAATAACTGTCGCGCTATCATCGAGACTAAACAGGCGTTCCGCGATCGACTTTTGCAACTCCTCAAAGCTACCACCAGGAAGGTCCGTGCGCCCGACACCACGCCGAAATAGCGTGTCGCCGGCAACCAATAGCTTCTCATCTTCAAACCAGAAGCTGACAGAGCCGGGGGTGTGCCCCGGTGTGTGCAGGCACACCCCGTTGCCACAGTGCAGGTCCTGTTCATCAACTAGCTCGAAATCGGGATCAGGCAATGACGTTACGGGCACGCCGAACATCTGGCACTGCTGCTCGACCGCATCCCACAAAAACCGGTCACCTTTGTGTAAATAGAGGGCTGCACCGGTTTGCTCCTTTAGAACGCCAGATGCCAATATATGATCGAGGTGAGCATGCGTATGGATAATCTGGGTGAGGGTCAATGATTCGCGCCGCAGTATCCCTAAAATTTTCTCAGTATCACCGCCGGGGTCGATGACGAGGGCTTTCTTCGTGAAACGATCTCCCATGACAACACAATTGCATTGCAGTGGGCCTACCGGAAACCGCTCGTAAAAAATTCGCGGCTGCTTTGACTCGGAAGCTGTCATTCAAGACTCCAGAGTTAAAGGCCAGCGTAAATCGACGCCAGCCCCTGATAAACTTTATCCTGAAAATCAGGCGCATCCGCATCCAGGGCATCGACGAGTTCAGCCAAGTGTTCATTGTCCTCCCTGCCGTGCCAGGTTTTTTGGTAGGTTCCGCTTTTATAGCCATGATCCTGACGAAAGCGATTGAGAACGTTCTTGCCGATATAAGCGGTATACAGCGAATCGAGATCCAGACCAGCGGCGCTAAGCAACTGCCAAAACTCGGCTACCGGGACTGTCTTTTGAGCCAGACTGGCTTCAGCGACAGCTTCGGTGGCGATCCGTATAGCGTTCTTTTGCGCAGCAGACCATTGCTCAGAATTGATATCGAACTGGAAACTCGACCGTGCGAGTTCAGAAGCCTGAACAATCGCCGTACTAACGCCTTCGCACGTTGCCAAAAACTGCTTTTCGTCGTCTGTGCTCGCGGTGAAATATGAGCTCATGGCGAAGTGCCAGATATCAATGATCTCCAGCTTAACCTGCTCCACCTCAGCTTCCTGCTTTTTCCACCACTTGTAGCCAAGGTGATCCATGAGTTCACCACACTCTATCCAGGCTGCCCTGTACCATTCGAAACGCTGCGCAACCCAGTCCTCGTGCACCTTTTTGTTCATCGAATCCTGTAAACGCATCATGGCGATTACCTTATTGCTCACACGCTCGACAAGCCTTGCCTGTTGGGTGCTTTCGCTGGTTGTAGCCGTGGACTCAAGCTCGATATTCTGACTCGACATTGCGTTCTAACCTGAAAAATAATTACGCTGAAAGCTGCGGGACCTGATCGTTTTACCAGGCCAGGATATTGTAAGGGCTGTGTCTCTCAAAGGCAGGCAAATACGCGGCAATATTCTGCTGAAGCCCTGCTAGACCTACTTAAAAACTTGGGTTCCTATGCTGGTGCAGCAAGCTCGCGGTTATTTCCGAAGAAAAATGCTTTCTGTCGTTTGATCGCCTTGATCAAGACGCATAACCCGCCCTGCTGTAGCAAAAACTGCTCACTAAAATGGGGGAAAGCTTTGCGGTTTATTGACTCGCTAAATATCGGTGGATGCCGGTAAATCACTCTATCCACAGAAACTGTGGATAACTTAGTGGAAAACCTCGAGATAAATCCCGCCAGCGCAGCTATCACGCGGGTTCTAGTTAAATCGGATGGATATTGCACAATAAATTAAATTTATTTTCAATGACTTACAAAACTTTTCTCGCTTAACCTGAGAAGTTGACAGTTTTATTACATTTAAGGCGAGCACCTGTCAACTGTGTATAAGCAATTTCTTTCGACTGATTTTTGACGAGTTTTGCACAAGCCACAGCGGGCCCCTGTCATTTTTTGGTCAGTATCCCTCCCCCTATCTGACAGACTGCTACCAGCGCTGCCCTATGGGCCGCTCGAGGACATCAAAATCGACCTGTGGGGTATCTCACTAGAGTCGCGTCCGGCTGCCCTACAGCAAGACAGGAACCGCAACCGGTCGCCGATATTCGACTAGTCTTTAAGAATATCTAGAAAAATTGTGGGGGCAGTAAATCCCCCATCGGACCAGAGTGACCATAGGAGCGCGAGATGAGTACATCAGTTGATGCACCCCAGCATACTGTCGACGAAGCGATCGATACCTCGGCAAGTTCATTAGACATCGCAACATACAAAAGTGGTGAAGCAATCATACGTAATGGCGACGACAGCTTGTACGCACTAAAGCTGCTTTCGGGTACGGCAAAAGTGCTCAAGCGGGGTGACGTCGTAGCCACTATACGCCCCGGAGAGTATTTCGGCGCTATCGCCGCTATCACCGGCAACAGGCGTCACGCGACGGTCGTTGCGGCTGGCACCTGCGTGGTTGAAATGATTCCGGATGCGACCTTCAGAGAAATGATCACAGAGGATCCTGCGCTGCTCGACAAAATTTGCTAGACCGCGAGCTTTCGGTTGGTGGTGCGGCCATCTTTGCTAACCTGAGCAGGTAAATGTTCGCTGCAAATAAGACTTGATGAGAGTCATCAACTCACCGCGCCCGTTTAAATTCATCGCTTTGGCTGCTGCGGACCAGTCAGGCGAATAGCTTACAAGTGTTTCGCTAAGCTTTCCGACGCTAATACGCTGATCGGCAGATATCATTTCACTGCTACTTCGCGTTTTCAGGTAACGGCGTAAAGCCGCCTCCGCAGAGTACATATCGATGCGGCCTTGCTGCAATCGCATTAGCTTTCGACTATCTAATAGCGACAGCGTGTCACGGACTGCTAAGTCCGATTTCCCAGCATCGAATGTCAGCTTCAAAGATTCCTTGGGGCGCCAACTGTCGGCGACGCCTCGCTCAAGCTGGTCTATTGCAAACAGCTCAGATGCCGTCGTGATGACACTCGCAAGACCTGACGCCGTCGCGGCTCGGCTAGACAATGCTTTCGCAACAACGGCTGTTGTGGTTCCGCTGGCACTGTCTATTTTAACGCCGCGGAATAGTCCGGACGCACCCTGCGCACGCCAGAATCGATTGACCTCATTTCGATAACCATAGCTGCTGCTCCAATAACAATAGCCATTCTGCTCACCATAAACTTCCAGCGCTTCGATCAATCGGCTAGCCAGTCTGGCGCGTCTGTAGCCATGATGTGTGGCAACTCTGGAAATTCGCAGAGACGGCGACAACAGCCATTGCGGATCCGAGAAATAGTTAGCCAGCTTCTGGCTGACCAGATTACCCGCAGGCCTGCGCCGCCCCTCGGCAACGGCATTGGCTAACTCCACCTGTGCGCCCGGTGAAAGTTCCGTCGTCAGTGAATAGCCTTCTTCGAGTGCGGATAAAACCGCAATGACACCGCTACGATTCACCGCCTGAACGCGCGGTGTTGCTACCTTCGGATCTATCGCTACCCAGACGTGCCGACCTGCGCCCTGGGCAACACCGTCGAGCAATTGCTGCAAGTCGGATGGCCGCGTGCGATAGTGTGCATCGATCAGCAGTTGATGAATGTCGCGGGTCAGCGCTGGGTTTTGGACAAGCTCCTGTGCGTCAATCTTTCGCACAACTACCTCGGAGGAGGAGCGGCTAATACAGGTGGTGCTTTCTTCGGCAGCCGGTTGCGTATCCGACTCAAACTCGGCGGAGCGCCAGCTTAACCCGCAGCAGTCATCAACGATCTGCTCTAGCGGGTCATCGCGCTCCCATCGCATAGCTTCGCCTAACTCAGATTGATAAAAGCTGTCAAAGTGGTCCTTAAGTTGACTGATGTAACGCGTGAGAAAACCTTGCCCGCTCCCCTCATAGCCCTCCGTTGTCGTCGCGATTACCAGGCGCCGGCTTAGTCGATTCACAGTCTGTAGGAGCGATGTTGCGATTGCGGCAGCTTCATCAATGACCAGCAGTTGATTTGGGGTGACTGCTATTGCAGCGCGCCGGTTTTTTTCTATCAGGTCATCGAGAGATAGAAACAGTAATCGATCCCTCCAGTCCGCTCTGACATCCTGAACAATTTCGAGCACAGACTCTGCCTGCCTGCGACTCGGCGCTGAGAACAAAACCGTACGCTCAGGGTCCGATAGCCACTCATTGATCAACAGGGCAAGCGCGGTGGATTTTCCGCGTCCTCTGCGTGCATGTAGCAGCACCGCAATGCTCTGCTCGAGACTAATCCCTCTTTGCAGCTTTGAAACACTCGATGCGACAAAGCTCGCCTGCGTGTCACTGGCTCGCACAACACGATCACAGGCTCGCTTCTTCGCCCTGTCAAGCCCCTGCCGAAACAGATCGATTTCATTTTTGCCAAGCGCTTGCTCACCTTGCGATGGATCAAGGCGGATGTAATGCTCACCTTTTTTATGCAAGCGGTAGACGCACATACCCCCGTAACTTGCTACCGCTGACTGAAGACGGCTCGAGAGAAAACGAAAGTAATTGCTAGCGGTAAACTTCCAATCGACTGCGACTACAAGGATGCCGCCGCCAATGATCGACCCCGCCGCGCTAGCGAGAATGTTCGCATTAACGGGACTGGCGACATAACAGATGAGCGTGTTTGAGGTCCCGAGCAACTGATTAGCTCGCTGACTATGAATGTGTGCAAGCATCAATTTCCCGGAGTCGCCGCGCTGCATGTCTGTGTAAGCGCTGGGTAGCTCTTCCGCGATCCACGGTACGGGAGACTGCTGGGTATAGCCATCCTCACTATCGAGGATCGTATTGATCAGCGCGAACGCGTCTTCGGCAGCCTGATTTTCCGCCGACTCAACAATAAGTAACTTGCGATACTTCGGACTGCAATCGCAGGTGTCTTTAGTGAGCAAGGCCGCATCGTTTCGCTCGGACATCGTATCTCAGTTAGTTGATGGGCTTCTGCACTCAGTCAATTCGAAAACACAAATCGACTCCGGGCAAGTTGATTAGAAAAAAAACGACTTGAATAGTTAGCCGCCAATACTTGTAAAACACTGATAAAGCTGGGCGTTTACGCAGTTTCGTTGCCTGCGATTACATTATACTCCTGTGCAACCGCAGCGAAATTACGTGTCCTTAAAGGCGCTTGTTGTGTTTGTTTGAGTGGACCTGGTTGTAATCTGTAGCTTCGATGTATGCGCCGCAGAATGACACAAACCGCTCTAGTTGTATCAAGTAGTCACTCGGCCGCCGCGTATTCACTGATCTCGCCAAGGTTTCAACGCAGAATGCCACCCTGTCTACTGTGTTGATATTACAAACGGAATCCCCCCGGGGATTCCGTTTTTTTTAGCGGAGAGTTAATCGCGAAAATTCGTAAACTGCAGCGGCAGGTCAAAAGTCTCAGCTTTTAACAGCGCGATAACCTGCTGCAAATCGTCCCGCTTTTTACCCGACACCCTAACCTGCTCTGCCTGTATTTGTGCCTGAACCTTCATTTTCTCGGACTTGATGCGCTTCACGATCTTCCTCGCGGTATCGGCGTCAATGCCGTGGCGCAGCTGCGTATTTTGCTTGCAATGCTTCCCGCTCTCAACAGGGTCCGAGGTATCCATACACTGAATGTCGATGCCGCATTTGATCAAGGCAGACTGTAATACATCCATCATTTGCTCAACTTGAAATACGGCTTCAGCCTGTATTGTTATACTCCGCTCTTCGCGCCTGTAGGACGCATCAACCCCTTTAAAATCGAAGCGGTTGCCAATAACTCGATTGGCCTGGTCAACGGCGTTAGTCAACTCATGGATATCAACTTCTGAAACAACGTCAAACGAAGGCATTCGTCACTCCCGACATCTCAGCTGTGGCGTTTTTGGGTGTATATCGTTAGCATCTCTCTCTGGAGAGATCACAGTCAATACTCGGACTGCAGGCTTTCAACGCCAACGACTTGTGCTTATCAATTTTTTGCCCGTGGAATTCGATCATAGATTATATCCAATGGCAAGCTGCTCAACGGGCATCAACACGTTCTAGAAAATGCTATCAGAAACCGATCAGGATCAATGGTATGTACTTGGCGCCGGTGCCATGGGCAGGCTCTGGGCCGCGACGCTCTGCGAGGCAGGCAACGAAGTCGTTTTAATCAGGCGCGCAGTATCAGAATCCACTGAGACTAGCGCAAACCTTGGCTCAGGAGAGCAGCACAAGAACGCCCGAACTACTCTGGCCTACCAACCGAGCCCTGAGAAAACTTCGACACCAGGCCTTTACGACGTATCGTGCTGTAGCCTGGATAAGCTTAACGATGGCAGTGTTCGAAATCTTATTGTCGCGACAAAATCTTACGATGTGCTTGCTGCAGTAGAGGGCGCTATAAATAAATTGTGCGGCAATGCATTTGTGATCTGCCTGAGTAATGGCTTGGGCTATCAACAGGATCTGCTGGATTTGCTGACAAATCGAGGCAATACGATTCAACTCCACTGGGCGATCTGCAGTGATGGCGCGGTTCCCAGATTATTGTCGTCTTCGAGCGAATTAATCTACGATCTGGGCGTAACGCGAACAGGACAAGGCACCGTTGTACTAGGCCAACTCGACGACAGCAAGCCAATAGAAAGCTGCCACGCTTCTAATTCCCTTATTGACTTGCTCAATCGGGGTGGCCTTAGCGCCAGTCAGGCTGAGTCAATAAGCGCAGCACTTTGGAAAAAGTTTTTTATAAATTGTGCGATCAACGGGCTGACGACTATTTTTCGCTGCAAGAATGGCGAGCTTCTCACAGACCAACGCTACCACGAAAAATTTGAGCGATTATCTCACGAACTAAACACCTTATATGAATTGCTCGATATTGAGGAACTGACTCCGAAGATAAAAAGCGGGTCAGCCCAGAAAAATGGTGCAATTAAGCAGTCAAAACCCGGGCAGAACAAAGGTGATGGCGGTCGCTCTCGTTCCGTCTATGAAGAAGCGACAGAAGTTGCCCGTGCAACGGCCTCTAATCGCTCGTCTATGCTGCAAGACTTTGAGGCGTCGCGCCGCAACGAGCTGGAATTTTTGAACCACTATTGCGTCAAACTCCTCGAAGCTTTTTCGCTTGTCGCCAGTGAAAATCGAGCGCTGGTTGAGCGTATCGATGCGCTATACTCCAAACAAGGAGAGCCGTAGTAGACAATGACCCCACCAGAAACCTGCTTGCCAGTTGAGCGACAACAATTAATCGCAGATCTCACGAACCACGCAGAGGGCTCCACTGCTACCGAATGCGTGCTAGCCATTATCGACATCCGTGAGTTTCGGGAGCTTAACCACAGTTTTGGAATAAGCAGTGGCGACGCGATACTTACCGAGATTGGTAGCCGCCTGAGCACACTCAAGATAAAAAGCTCGGCGCACTACTACCTCGGAAACGATGAATTCGCCATACTATTCAAAGCGCAGACGAATCCTGGCGTGACCCTCGTTCACATTGAAAGCATTCTCAATCTGTTCAAGCAACCATTTGAATTCGCTGACCATCAAATCAAGGTAACCGTAAACTGCGGAATAGCGAATAATTTCCCGGGACCTAATTCTGCTAGTCAACTGCTGTTTGACAGTGAGGTCGCATTAAAGCAGGCAAAGGTAAGCAACAGGCTCTATGTCTGGCTAGATCAGGAAGCCGGCCAACGCAGCAGTCGCTCCAAGTGGAATCTGCTGAACAGCCTGCATCAGGCAATCGAAGACGATGCGCTATCGCTGTACTGGCAGCCTAAAGTTCCTGCAGTCCCCTTTGATCTGCAAGAAAACCCGTCCTTGAGTGGCCACTGTGGCGCCGAGGGACTGATTCGATGGGAAACGGCAGATCAGGGCATACTCGCCCCCAAGATCACCCTGCCATTGATCGAGCACCTCGGCTCAGAAATCGCACTGATCGAGTGGATGCTAAGCAGTACCTTAAAGCAGCTTAGCGCAGCCGATGAGTTCCTAGGGCGATCGGCTGACACAGCAGATTTAATCACTAGCGCGAGCATTAATATTCCACCTGCACTATCAATCATCGATGAACTACATACTCTGATTGATGAGGCGCTCAAAATTTGGGACATAGCGCCGACGCGACTTACTCTTGAAATCACGGAAGAGACACTGATCAGTGAGAAAGAAAGGGTCTTTGATACGCTCAGCAAGGTAAGAGATCTAGGGGTTAGGATATCAATCGATGACTTTGGAACCGGTTACTCGTCCTTGTCTTACTTCAAGCACATTCCCGCCGACGAGTTGAAGATTGATAAGACCTTTATTCTCAATATGCTCCAGAGCGAAGCGGATCGAAAAATTGTTGAGCTGATTATCGACATCGCTCACACCTTCGATCTGCGGGTCATCGCAGAAGGTGTAGAAAATGAGGAAACGCTGCAGTTGCTAAAAGAGTTAGGCTGCGACTATATGCAGGGGTTCTATTTTTCCAGACCCGTACCGCACGCTGACTACCTCGAGTGGATCAAGTCAAACCGAATGCTTTATCAGTCCGCATCGGATAATCAGTAACATCGCTAATGACAAAGAAATCTGGCCGCACCGCGCAATTTAATCGCAGTAAAACCCTGGTCATATACGGTCGCAATGCGGTACACGAGGCACTACTCGACGAATCTCTGCGCCTTAGCAAACTTCACCTCGCGGAAAGTAATCGAAACTCCGGCGTCATCAAAGACATACTGGCCATAGCCGAACGACGATCGATTACTGTTGAATACAAAGATCGGCGAGCACTCTCTTTCATTTCAAAAAATTCCAAGCAGGATCAGGGCGTCGCTGCAGATATTTTCCTGCCTGGGCTCGACGATCTGGAAACGCTGAAGCTCGATGCTGCGCATGAGAATGCCAATCAACGATTCATTCTGCTCGATGGCGTCACCAACCCGCAAAATGTTGGCATGATCATTAGAAGCATTGCTGCGGCCGGCAACTGCATGCTGGTGCTGCCACAAAGAAATTGCGCTGACCTTGGACCGCTGACCATAAAAGCCAGCGCAGGTGCCGTGTTTCGCTGCCCCATTTTGCGATGTGCTTCTGCCGATTTGGCGGCAAACTGGTTTAGCGAGAAAGGTATTACGCTGTGCGGACTCTGTGTAGAATCAGAAGAAACGATGCACGACTACTTGCGTAGTCCCGATTCCAAGTTGGCGCCACTGGCTTTTGTGCTCGGTAACGAGAGCTCAGGTATATCAAGCGCCGTGGATGCCAGGCTCGACAGGCGTGTCAGCATACCCATGAAAAACGGTGTTGAGTCGCTAAATGTGGCGGTTACAGCGGCTTTGATCGCATACGCGACAATCTAGGCAGAGCGTCTGGTTACTGGCAAGACATACCGCCATCGACCGCAATGCACTGTCCATTGAGATAAGCATTGGACGGCTGAATCATACTCATCATTGTCGTAACAACCTCTTCCACGCGCCCCAGACGTTTCATGGGCACAATGCTGGAGTACTTCGCCGCGTCTTTTTCACTCATATCCTTGATAATTGCGGTCGGCGTAAAATAGGGACATATCGCATTGACCCGGATATTGCGGCGACCGAATTCCGAAGCGGCCGTTTTGGTCAAGCCTGAAACCGCGTGCTTGGCAGCGGCGTAGTCTGCTGTACCCGGCGCTGCCAGCAAGCCAGCAATGGAGGACACATTTAAGATACTGCCACCCGACTCGAGCATATGCGGCACCTCATGCTTCATCCCGAAGAAAACGCCCTTGGTGTTAATCGCATAGACCGTATCGAATTCTTCTTCGGTAATCTCAAGCAAACTTCGCTGGCCTATCGCCATTCCCGCGTTATTGACAGCAATGTCCAGCCCGCCGAAGCGCTGCACGCCCTGCTCTATATTTTGCTTGACCTGCGCTTCGCTCGACACGTCGACAACATCAGCATGAATCTCGGCGTTGTATGCACTCTGTAAGTGCTCGACGTGCGCCTGCAAGGATTGCTCGTTGATATCACTGAGGTTGAGCCTGGCCCCCTGCTCGGCAAGACGTTCGGACAGCATCTTGCCAAAACCGCTGCCAGCACCCGTGATTAATATCCGCTTACCCTCAAATTCGCTCAACTCGGCTCACTCCCATTGTCGTTGAAAGCGTTCGCCACTTAAGAGGCAAAAGCCAATTTCTGATATTGCTTCTGATGGTAGTCTGCATCACCATAACTTGCGTTGATCATTCGCAAGCGCTTCATGTAATGGCCGATGCTGAGTTCGTCGGTCAGCCCCATGCCGCCGTGAAGCTGGATGGCCTCGCTTGCAATAGACTTACCGCTGCGACCGACCTGGACCTTGAGCGCAGCTAGATCGAGCGGGAATTCGTCAGAGTTGTCCTGCCAGCTTATCAAAGCACGGAAAAGCAAAGACTTGCACTGCTCGAATTCAATAAAAGTATCCACCATCCTATGCTGCAAGGCCTGGAAGCTGCCAATAGGCATTCCAAACTGTTTTCTCACCTTGGTATACTCGAGTGTGGTTTTATTAAGAAACTCCATAATACCGACAGCTTCGGCACACTCGGCTAGTGTGCACAGCGGCAACACCTTCTGTAGTAACGCAGCCCCTTCATCAAGCTTACCTAGCAAGCAATCAGATGCCAGTTGAACGTTATCGAGCACGAGATCTCCTGCTCGACGGCCGTCCATGAGTTTGTAACTACCCGTGGAGACACCGGCAGCGGAGAGATCGACCTTGAAAAGGCTTATTCCCGCTTCGTCATTCTGATCGCCCGAGGTTCTGGCGCTAACAATCGCAAAGTCCGCCGAGGGCAAAAATGGCACGTTCACCTTTTTACCCTGAAGAACATAACCATCGCCACTCGATTCAGCGGTCAGGGCAACACTGTAGGGAGAGAAGCGAGTGCCCTCTTCCACCAGCGCCGCTGTCGCCACTGCACCGCCACCAAGAATCTGCTCGATCGCTTCGCTATGTGCAGGATTCTCTCCCTGCTCGAGTGATTCTGCGAGCAAGCCGCCAGATAGCACAACGGTCTCAACATAGGGCTCCAGAACAAGCCCCTTACCAAACTCCTCCATAATCACCGCAACATCGATGATATTGCCGCCGTAGCCACCGAGTTTTTCAGCGAAGGGCACAGTCAACCAGCCTAAATTGGCAAAGGTCTCCCAGTTTTCCTTACTGTAAGCGAGCTCGCTGCTCGCGAGAGCGCGACGCTTATCGATGTCGTATTCTTGCTGTATAAACTTGGTGACGCTGTCTTTCAGCATCAATTGTTCTTCACTTGGCTCAAAATTCATAGTTGATCTCTTCTATTCGTTTTTCTGCCACCGGCATATCGTCTTTCTGCCACCGGCGTATCGTCTTTCTGTCACTGGCGCTTCATATTTATGAAACTGGCGTGCTGGGAATTAGAGCCCGAGCACTGCTTTGGCAATGACATTGCGCTGCACTTCATTCGAGCCGCCGTAGACCGTCGCGGCTCTACCATACATGTACTCTTTGCGCGCCATGTCACCGAATTCGTGAGAGATCGCGTCCTGCGTTTCATCTTCCGCAATAACGCCCTGAAATCTCCCCGCGACATCCATCAGCAGATCCTGCGCAGCCTGTTGTAACTCGGTACCCCGGATCTTGAGGAGGGAGGAAATTGCTCCCGGGTGCCCGCCCTCAGACATCGAGGCAAAGACTCTCAACTCGGTAAACTCCAATGCCTTGAGCTCGATTTCGATTTCAGAAAATCTGGACTGGAATATCGGATCCTCAAGCAGCGTTGCGTCGCCCTCACGGACCTTACTTGCATACTCTTTTGTGTTCGCTAACAGACGCTTGATATAGGAGACTCCTGCTATCGCACTACGCTCGTTAACTAGAAGAAACTTGGCATAGGTCCATCCCTTACCTTCCTCCCCAACGAGGTTCTCAACCGGAACCTCGACGTTCTCGAACGAGACCTCGTTCAAGCTGTGGACACCGTCAATACTATGAATCGGGCTTACCGTAATGCCCGGGGTTTTCATGTCGATCAACAGGAAGCTGATCCCCTCTTGTTTACGACCGCTGCTGTCTGTGCGAACCAGACAAAAGATCCAGTCGGCATACTGTGCGTACGTCGTCCAGATCTTAGCCCCGTTAACGATGTACTTATCACCCTGACGCTCAGCTTTTGTTTGTAATGCGGCGAGATCACTGCCTGCGCCAGGCTCAGAATAGCCCTGACACCACCAGTCATCGCTAGTCAGGATTCTGGGCAGAAACCGCTTCTTTTGCTCTTCATTACCGAAGGTATAGATAACGGGACCCACCATCGCAAGACCAAATGGTGAGGTTCCAGGCGCTCCAACCGCCGATCGCTCGACGTCGTAGATATAGTTCTGGTTATGGTTCCAGCCGCTACCGCCAATCTCAACCGGCCAATGTGGTGCGATCCAACCCTTCTCGCTCAGGATTTTCTCCCACTCAACCGTCGCTGCGCGAAAAGTTTTGGGATTGCCCAGCCGCTCAGCGAGGTCGGGGGTGTATTTTTCTTTGAAAAAAGCGCGCACTTCATCTCTGAATTGAATGTCTTCTTGTGAGAAGGAAATATCCACGAAACCTCCAGATATACGATCGTGTTAATAAGGTTGGAATGGGGAGCTGTTAAGGCGAGCGAGATAGTAAACAGCAAGAACAGTGCATGCAAGCGAGATGGAAACTGAATTGGGTATCGCCATAAGCATGTGATACAAATATTTTCATTCCGTACGGCCAAGGAACTCAGGACAAGGCCCGCCGCGCTAAATGCCGAGCTTTATACGTTCGCAAGACCGCTGTCGGTTGCACAGCAAAACGCAAATAATGCTCGCTAGCACAGGCCTCGGTACGAGAAGTGTCTGCTGCTCATGTCACCTTAAGACTACAGACTCACATGATTTATTGCGTTTAAGGTACTGTTTCCTAAGCATAAAGATAAAACAGCTAGAATTAACTATAATTACCGTTTATGCAAAAACCGCCCAGCAAAGCCGATCTCCGACGCGAGCTAGAAGACCAGCTCCAGCGGTTCCTGCACGCCGGTAAAGAAGTAAAGCAAATCCCCAAGGGCGTAAGTGGCAAGGAGACCGGTGCTAATTTTCATAAGCCAATGCAATGGCAGATGGAAAAGAGTGATGGGGAGAGAACCTATCTGCCCGACGTTGTTCAGCGGCTTGACGAGCGTAAACAACCAAAGCCACGCGTCGCTTCCCGACATGTTCGAAAACGCGCCAGAAAGAAACTCATTTACGATGACTTTGGTGAACCGCTGCGATGGGTCTGGGTAGATGACTAGCACCTTGCGCAGTCACCGCCGCTTTGCTTTCTCAGGCTAGTGACGCAACTATAGCCGCAACGCTAAGCTACTGAGCACGGCAAAAAACGCGCGGGCTTTACGCCCAGTCTCCATAGAGGACGAGTTTAAACAATATCGTAGCAACGACGATATTGGCTCGCATTGATCTTCATTCTTTTTTGTTCGACAAACGATTCCAGCAAGCTGTCGAGTGATGCCATTAGCTCTTTGTCGCCGCTAATCTGAAAGTTTCCTTTTTCTTCGATCGCACGCAAACCCTCTGCTTTTACATTGCCCGCCACAATGCCCGAAAACATCGCCCTGAGATTGACCGCAAGATCAAAGTCCGGGAGGTCTTTTTGCAAGATTAGGCCGGCCATGTTTTCGTGTGTCGGTTCAAAGGTCTTCTGGAGCGCTTCCGGGATTGTTAAAGACCAGTTGAAGTAGTAGGCGTCTTTATGTACCTCCCTGCTCTTCATCACATCGCTCATACTTTGCTTCATTTCACGAGCAACTTCGACTGGGTCGTCAATCACTATCTTGTAAAGCTTGGACGCCTGATCCCCTAGCGTCAGCCTGATAAATCGATCGATGCTGGTAAAGTAGTCTCGCGACGCCTCTGGCGCGGTAAAGATCAGCGGAATCTTCAAATGCCTGTTGTCTTCGTGTAACAGGAGACCGAGTAGATAAAAAATCTCTTCAGCCGTACCCACGCCGCCAGGGAAAACCACGATCCCGTGACCCAGCCTGACAAAAGCTTCGAGACGCTTCTCAATGTCGGGCATAATAATTAGCTTGTTGACCAGCGGATTAGGCGACTCTGCCGCAATGATCCCTGGCTCTGAAATGCCGATGTAGCGGCCATGGTTAATTCGCTGCTTGCGGTGAGCAACCGCCGCGCCTTTCATCGGGCCTTTCATGGCCCCAGGCCCACAGCCTGTGCAGATATCCATGTCGCGCAGTCCAAGCTCATATCCGACTAACTTGGTGTAGTCGTATTCTGTGCTGCCAATTGAGTGGCCTCCCCAGCAGACGACCAGATTTGGCTCCTTGGCCTGTATCAGCGCATCGGCGTTGCGAAGAACATTGAAAACACCGTCCGTAATGGTCGCCGATGAGTCGTGAGCAAGGGCTTTACGACTGTCAAACTGCGAGGCTTGAAAAAGAATATCTCGTAGAACAGCAAACAGGTGCTCTTTAATACCTTTGACCATTATCCCGTCTACGAAAGCGTTGACGGGCGCATTTTCAAGCTCCAACTTAATGCCGCGTTCACGCTGAATGATGCGAACCGCAAAATCCTTGAACCGACTCAGCACCGCCGCCGTATCATCTTCAGAGCTGCCGGTGTTCATCACCGCGAGCGCGCAGCGTCTAAACACCTGATAAAGCTCGGTATCGGCAGTACTGTATAGTTCTTCTATCTCTCTGCGGGAGAGGATATGCAGGCTATCTTGTGGACTGACCGTCGCGTTAACAAAATCCGCGTCGGTTCTTTCAGCGGTGGGTTTATTGGGTTCCGAGGCCATCAAACAACTCGACAGATAATTGAGGGGTTATCGATACGGAACTGGCGCCGCACTTTCTAAGGCATTGCGTCGAGTTCAGGGTTTTCCTTTTCGGGAATGATCAAATCCTGTTGCGTAATATCCATCGCTAGCAGTAGGCTGGCGGCAACAAAAATTGATGAGTAGGTACCAATAACTACACCGATAATGAGTGCAGTAGAGAAGCCGTGAATCGTATCGCCACCAAAGATAAACAGCGATAGCAACACAATCAGGGTCGTTGCCGATGTCATCAAGGTACGCCCCAGCGTCTGATTCAGCGATCGATCAATAACTTCCACGGGGTCGATTCGCCTGAGTTTGCGAAAGTTCTCTCGAATGCGATCAGAAACAACAATCGTGTCATTGAGTGAATAACCTATGACCGCGAGTAGAGCCGCAAGAACGGTGAGATCGAAATCAAGTTGCAGAAAAGAGAATATCCCGAGCGTAATCAGTACATCGTGAATCAGCGCGCTGACTGCGCCAACCGAAAACTTCAACTGAAACTGGATCGCAACGTAAAGCATGACGCCCGCCAGCGCGATCAGCATGCCTATACCACCCTGATCCCTCAACTCGGCGCCAACCTGAGGGCCGACGTACTCTATGCGCTTGAGCTCAAGCTTATCGTCAGCCTGCTCGCGCAGCAGTTCAGCAACACGATCGCCAAGATCGGCGCTTTCGTCAGACGGCATTCTCACTAGCACATCTTCGTCACTCCCGAAGTTAACCACCTGGAACCCCTCGTATCCGGCATTCTCTAAGGTGCCGCGTATCACTGCGAGGTCGGCAGGTTCCTCGTAGATCACTTCTATGAGTGTACCGCCGGTAAAATCCAGACCAAAATTGAGACCGCGCGTAAACAGCGATGCAATCGCCGCAAGCATAAGCAAAATAGACAGTGCCATCGCGGGTTTACGCAACGACATAAAAGGTATTAGCCGCTCTTGATTCATCATTCTTCTCTGCAATGCTTAATTGAGGACAGGGTGCTAACCGGGGAGCCACGCTCGGCTCTATATCATTAACTTCTCTACGCGCCTGTTACCGTAGGCTAGATTAACCAGCGCTCGCGTGCCCATAATTGCGGTGAACACTGATGTGACTATCCCTATGGAAAGGGTAATCGCGAAGCCTTTTATGGGCCCGGTTCCAACGCCATACAGGATTAGCGCCGCGAGTATAGTCGTGATATTGGCATCACGTATGGTCACGAATGCTCGATCAAAACCGTTCTTAATCGCTGTTTGCGGGCTCGAACCCTCACGTAATTCTTCGCGTATTCTGGAAAATATCAGTACATTAGCATCAACGGCCATACCAACCGTCAAAACAATGCCGGCGATACCAGGCAGTGTGAGCGTTGCTCCGAGGATAGACATGGCTGCAATAATCAACACCAGATTAACCGCCAGCGCGATGTTCGCTGCCAATCCAAAAAACTTGTAGATGATGAGCATCAGTGCAACGACACAGACGAAGCCGATGATCACCGACTTGACGCCCAGCGCGATATTCTCGGCACCAAGAGATGGACCAATCGTTCTCTCTTCGACGTACTTCATTGGTGCGGCCAGTGCACCGGCTCGCAACAATAGCGCAAGTTCGGTCGCCTCCGCAGGCGAATCGATACCGGTTATTCGAAACTGGACTCCGAGCGCGCTCTGAATCGTGGCGAGGCTGATGACACGCTTTTCATCGTACTCAACGTATTCGTCAACCAGATTTCCAAGATCGTCCTCTACCTTGTTGCCGGTCTTTTTCAGTTTCTGCTCGATGAAGATGACTGCCATCTGACGCTTGACCGCTTTTTTGGTCACGGCGTTCATTTGTGCGCCGCCTGGGCCACTTAAACCAATATTGACCTGCGGGAATCCGTTCTCATCAAAGCCTGACGATGCGCGGGTCACCTCTTCGCCGGTCACAATAATGTCGCGCTCCAGATCGACTGATCGCCCCTCAAAATTAAAGGTCTCTGTTTCAAAAGCGGAAGCATCATTGAGCGCGCGCAGGCGGAATTGCAGGTTTGCCGTTTTACCCAGAATACGCTTGGCCTCTGCGGTATCCTGAACGCCAGGGAGCTGCACAACGATTCGCGTACTACCCTGTTTTTGCACGATGGGCTCTGACACACCGAGTTCATTGACGCGGTTGCGGAGCGTAATCAGGTTTTGATCGACTGCTTCACTCTGCATCTCTGCAAGCATCTCTTCGCTCACGCCCAACGTAAGCGTAAACTTGCCGTCAGCTGTACCGCGTTCTCGCAGCAGTCTCGGGTACTCACCTGCAGCGATCGATGAGGCCGAGTTTCTGTCCTCTTCATTGGAGAAGGTCCCGACAATTTCTTCACCATTGAGGCGCAGTATGCCCCGCACTCTTTCATTTCTAAGCTCCGTCTTGAGCGCACTTAGCATTGACGCCAGGCGTGTGGACACAACCTCCTCAGTATTGACTTCCATCAGAAAGTGCACGCCACCAGAAAGATCCAGACCCAGCTTCATCGGACTTGCGCCCAGTGCACTCAACCAGTCCGGCGTTGTAGGGGCTAGATTCAGCGCTACGACATACTTGTCTAGACCAAGAGCCTGCTGCGCCACTCGCTTGGCCGATAACTGCTGCTCTCGCGCGGTTAATCTCACGAGTACGCGGTTATCCTCGAGCTCAATAGCCTTAACTGCAATGTTCGCCGCCTCGAACGCTTTGCCTAGCTTTTCAACTTCCGTTTGATCGAGCTCCAGACTGGAACTCTGCCCACTGACCTGGAGCGCCGGATCCGGTGCGTAGAGATTGGGAGCGGCGTAAATGAGGCCGAGGATCAGCGCGACTACCAGAATTGAATTCTTCCACCAGGGATACCGATTCATCATAAAGATCTGCTTTAAATTTACTCTATTAAACGTTTTAGCTCGCGCCTTTGGCACTGGCGCCGGCACAAAAGCCGCGCATTATAGTCTTTTATTCTTTGGGCCGCATTGAAGCCCTATACGGCGGCTGAGCACGATATAAACGACGCACTCATCACCAGACCGAACACTATTATTGGCCCGACCTGATAGGTTTCAAGCCTTCAGTAGTTCCTCGTATGGCCGCTGCCAATTTGCTGTTCTGACAAGAAAGCAACGGCGTCTATCCTTCGCTAGATCAAGCTTAGCGGGTAAACGCCAATGCGTTGCGGAAAATAGTGTGCCATGGGCTATATTCACCATATGCTGGATCGGCGGCTAGTTCGTCGGGGTACCAGCTAAATTGATTCGCGCGGAAAACACGCTCGGGGTGAGGCATCATCGCCAATACGTTACCGGCTGTGTTCAAGACCGCTGCTACGCCATCGGGAGAACCATTGGGGTTCTCCGGATAACGCGTCGCAATGGCACCCGCGTGATCAACATAGCGCATCGCAATCCCATTAGCTTGCGCCGCAAGGGTTGGCAGCGTAGCGCTGGAAAACGCCGCACGGCCTTCACCGTGAGAAACCACAATCGGTAGTTTCATACCGCCGAGTCCGCTAAGCCATGGAGAATCCGTTTCCGCTACACTGGCCATCACCAGGCGCGCCTCGAACTGCTCCGACTCATTACGAACGAATAGCGGCCAATCTTCCGTACCCGGAATGATCGAACCCAGTGCAGCCAGCATCTGACAGCCGTTGCAAACCCCGAGCATAAAATTATTCGACTCGTCAAAGAAGCTAGCAAACTGGTCGCGCAGCCCCTCGTTAAACAAAATCGAGTTTGCCCAGCCCTGACCGGCGCCAAGTACATCGCCGTATGAAAACCCGCCGCAGGCAGCCGCACCCTGAAAATCAGCCATGCGATAACGTCCCGCCAGCAAATCCGACATGTGGATATCGACCGGATCAAAACCGGCTGCATGAAAGGCTGCGGCCATCTCGTACTGACTGTTAACGCCTTGCTCTCGAAGAATGGCCACCTTGGGGCGCTTCCCTACCAGAGCGGGTGCATCGATTGGCGACGGATTAGAACCGTTTGCGGCGTCAAAAAATAAACCTCTGTTGTTCGGATCGCAGATCGACTGCTTTTCCTCTAGCGCTGTCTTCGGGTTATCACGCAGCGCCTGTATCTGATAACTGGTCTCATGCCATCGCTCATGCAAATCCGTTAACGGTTCGCTAAATACTGTCTCGCCCTCGTAATGCAGCGCCACTTCACTCCGGTCATTAATCGTGGCCACCTCTTCTACCGTAAGACCGGCACCGCGATAAAGCGCTGTCACCACCTCTCGCTCGGCGTCCGCCACTTGAATCACTGCTCCGAGTTCCTCGTTAAAGGCCCACGGTAGGATGTCGTCGCTTGCAGATTTTGGAACTTTGATGTCGATCCCGGACTTTCCTGCGAACGCCATCTCCAATAGCGTTATGACTAATCCGCCGTCTGAGCGATCGTGATAGGCGAGCAGTCGACGCTCTGCGATCAGCGTCTGGGTCAGCTCGAGAAAACCCTTCAGGCTCTGCACATCATCGACGTTTGGCGCTTCATTCCCCAGCGCGCTATAGACCTGCGCCAGGCAGCTGCCACCCAGCCGCCGCCGTCCGCCGCTGATGTCGATCAGGAGCAGGCTCGATGGGACAGGCTTGAGCTGTGGTGTTAGCGCGAGTCGAACGTCAGCGGTATTTGCTGCAGCTGTTGCAATCAATGACACTGGAGCCGTAACTTGCTTGGTCTGCTCCCCTTCCTGCCATCGCGTGGTCATTGAGAGCGAATCCTTCCCAACCGGGATCGCTATGCCAAGCGCCGGGCAAAGATCCATACCGACCGCCTCGACAGCGCTGTAGAGGTTGGCGTCTTGTCCGCTCTGGCCCGCCGCAGCCATCCAGTTGGCCGACAACACAACGCGATCGAGTCTGCCAAAAGCTGCGCTGCAAAGATTCATCAGTGATTCTGCCACCGCCATCCGTGCCGAAGCTGCAGCATCTATGGTCGCCAGTGGCGTTCGCTCACCAACCGCCATGGCTTCGCCTTTGATATCGGTATAGGAGACGCTGGTTACCGCAGCGTCCGCCACTGGAACCTGCCAGGGCCCAACCATCTGGTCGCGAGCAACCAGACCGGACACTGTTCTATCGCCAATAGTGATCAGGAAGCTTTTGCTCGCAATGGTAGGAAGCGCCAGCAAACGATGCAACGCATCCTTGAAATCCAGCGCCTGCGTGACAAACTCGGGCCTGGATACCTCGACGGTAGTCACGTCGCGATGCATTTTGGGCGGCTTGCCAAAGAGCACAGGCATCGGCAAATTAATCGTTCTATTGTCGAGCACCGAGTCCTCAACCACGATCTCCCGAGCATCCGTCGCGCGGCCGACAATAGCAAACGGTGCCCTCTCCCTTGCACAAATTTCCTTAAATGTTTGCTCACTGCCCTGCCTGATAGCGAGCACGTATCGCTCCTGCGACTCGTTGCACCACAGCTCCAGCGGTGACATGCCCGGCTCATCCGACGGTATATCGCGCAGCGAAAACAACCCGCCTACGCCGCCGTCTTTGACCAGCTCGGGCAAGGCATTGGATAAGCCCCCGGCGCCAACATCGTGAATGAAGGCGATGGGATTCTCATCACCCAGTTGCCAACAGCGATCGATAACTTCCTGGCAACGACGTTCCATCTCGGGATTACCGCGCTGCACAGAAGCAAAGTCCAGCTCCGCGCTACTTTGACCCGACGCCATTGATGAAGCTGCACCACCACCAAGACCGATAAGCATCGCTGGCCCGCCGAGCACAACCAGTGAACTCTCCACCGCGATAGCTTGCTTGTGAACGTGCCCCTCACAGATATTACCTATACCACCGGCTATCATAATGGGTTTGTGATAACCCCAGGCATGAGCAACGGAATCGGTGCCGCCGCCAGACACGGGTTGTTCAAAGCTCCTGAAGTAGCCACATAAATTGGGTCGGCCAAACTCGTTGTTAAAAGCGGCACCACCAATCGGCCCTTCCAGCATAATATCCAGAGCCGAGACGATTCTCCCGGGCTTGCCAAAGTCCTGCTCCCAGGGCTGGGGTAAGTCCGGCAATTGCAGGTTTGATACCGTGAAGCCCGTCATCCCCGCTTTGGGTTTTGCGCCGCTGCCGGTCGCGCCTTCATCACGTATTTCGCCACCAGCACCTGTCGCCGCGCCGGGGAAAGGTGAAATCGCAGTGGGGTGATTGTGCGTTTCTACTTTTAACAAGTAGTGAATCGGTTCTAGCTGATAGCTAAATGTTTCCAGCTTGTCTGATGCTGGCGAACTGGCGTAGAGGCGCTCGGCCTCGACACCTCGCATAACAGCCGCGTTATCGCTGTAGGCGCTTAACACTGCCTCACTATTCTGCGCGTGCGTATTCTTGATCATTGCGAAAAGACTACGCTCTTTTTTGTCACCATCGATTGTCCAATCGGCATTAAATATCTTGTGTCGACAGTGCTCAGAGTTGGCTTGCGCAAACATCATTAACTCGGCATCGCTTGGATTTCTACCCAGTTCCTGATAAGCCTGCGCGAGATAGTCGACCTCATCGTCAGCCAAAGCTAGTCCGAGCTCGCTATTTGCCCTGTCTAGCGCAGCCACTGGATCAGCTCCGAGTTCAATTTCATTCAGTGGAGCAGGCTGGT
>CAZDEW010000031.1:0-29827 GCA_964504585.1 uncultured Pseudomonadales bacterium
GATCGGCAATTGCCATACGGATGGGAGTGACACCGCCATCAAATTCCGAGACGACAAAACGATAACCTTCCGGGTGTTCCTGGTAAAGCTTGAACAGACACTGTATGGATCGCAGGCCCATAAAGCGGCTGGCCTTTTCCTGTGACCGGGCTTCTTTGAGGCTGGTCCGCAGCTCGCCAAAGGTCTCGTGAACGATTTCAATGCCCAGACTTTCCATGTTTTCAAAATGGCGGTAAAAGGCAGCGGGGCTAATGCCTGCCTCCCGCGCAACCTCGCGCAGGCTGATGCCGTCGAAACTTTTGTGGTTGATCAGAACTAGCGCAGCCTGAATAAGCGCCTGACGCGTGTTGATAAATTTATTGTCGTTGGTGCGATGGAGTTTTTGCGGGCGGCTCACTTTTTAATTCCAGTCTAAATAAGTTTGCCACTGTAAGCGATTACCAAACCTCCTATTGCGGCAAGCCTATTGTGTTTCATTATGCGTAACGATTTAACCATGATTGTAAGCCTTTAACCAGTGAAAAGTCGGGGGTTTGACAGCCTATTGGCTGTGAGTTTTGCGATGAGCCTGGGTTTAATGGGTCACTTCTTGAGAGTTGGCCGCAATGGATGAGGAACTATCTAGCTTGGCAGTGTGGGTCGGGGAGGCGTGCAGAAGCAAGTTACGCTAAAATTGTATCTTGTGTCACTTAAAGTCCATTTTGATTCCGCAGATCCTATGATAAAAAAATCTTATACAAGGCATCGTCTACTGCGTCTGGCTGCGCCCGCACTGGCAGCTACCCTCTTCCTCGCCGGTTGCGGACCTGATCCGGAGTTTATAGAGCAAACTCTCAATGGGCGGTGGCAGGGCGAAAAAGAAGCCGAACGTTTTCGATGGTGCTTCGAGTTCAGGGAGGACGGGCAATTCAAGCTGGGTACCCTGCAATGGCTAGTGGATGATCGCACCGACGCAAAGTGGTTGGAGAAGACCAAAGTTATGATTTACGACGGCAGCTGGGCGGTGGCCGATGGGAGTCGTATCAGGCTGAACTATGATTTCACTACGGTAAAGATTCTTGATAACAGCGAAGAGTCAAAGACTATCCGGCCCTTGTTGACCGCCAGTTCTTATGTGGTTGCTGAAATGAGCGATACCGATTTGCGCATGACGTCGGATCCCACCGGTGTGCACGAGGGCTCATGGTTGCAGAGCACGCGGGTTGATATCTGTGAGCATCTGAGCTGTCCTATGAGCGGAGCCGATTGCTCCTGATCTGGACCACGGCTTGCATTGGCTTAATCGCTTTTTTGGTAGGGCATTGGCCGATTGTTGCAGGCAATTGCTGTTAATTTCTATAAATCTGCGTCCACACTCAGTCGGATGGATGGCGGCCGGAAAACCGTACCCAGATCAAGAAGAGCAGAATCATTGGCAGCACTATCGTTAGCGCGGGTGTTATCCAGTGGTGAAACAGGTTATGCGAAAGGGGTATAAACTGCTGAACCGCGACCGTAGCGGTGATTCTGGCCACGTTCAGAGCGTATAGGGTTAACAGGGCAAGCGGAATGTAGACCAGCTTTCTGCCCAGGCTTGACGGCCAGGCGATGGCAGCGGCTATAAATAAAAACATCGCATGCAGCCCATCGTAGCTACTGTCTACAACGATCCTTACATCCACATCGGTCATGAGTGTGTCCAGATAGTCTATGACGTGAACATAGGATTGCTGCAGTTCATGGCTTATACCAATGATGTCGAGACTAGCCGAGCTGTGTGAAATAAGCAAAACCAGATAATGGTGATAGACGGCTAGATCCCTCAGCAGGAACTCTCTACAGAGTTCAAGGGCCACGAACAGGCTTATCCAGATAAGAAGAAACTTACACAGCCCGATATTCTCCCGAATAAAGTTGGGTAGCGGCACGCTGTCTGGAGGGGACTGTTTGCTCATAACTGGTGATTGTTGAATGTAGAAGTTAAATTGATTTTCAGTCCATCTTATTGACGGATGCAGGAATGATCATCCCACAACTCAAATTATAGACCCGAATTGCGTCTAGCGGGCGTGGCGCCGAGCGTCAGTGTTTGGTTATAAGTATTTTGTATTGCCTGTCATTTGCGCACGAACAATAAAAAACCCAGCTTGTTTCCAAGCTGGGTTTTCTCTGAGCTTTTACCTGACTGGGTAGGCGAATGTCCAACCGGTCAAGTATGTTCAGATTGTCGTAGCTGCAATTACTTGACAGCTTGACGGCGACGACCAGTCAGAACAGTCACGCCAACGAGGCCAAGGCCGAGAGCAGCAGCAGCAAACGCTGGAACTGGTACAGCTTTAGCAGTCGCTTGACCCATTGGGTCAGTCACGTAGTCAAAAACCTGCTCAGCAGAAGCAACAACAGTAGTGCCGTTGTCACAAGTTGTGTAGTCAATTGCGATGTTAGTTGCACAAGCGCCGTTGAAGCCAGCGTCCGAGCTTACACCACGGTAAGTACGCAGAACCATTTCTGGGAAGATGAATACACCGATAGTACCGCTACCTGCGAAGTCAGAGTCAGCAACAACAACACCGCCAATGATTTTGCCAGCTGCGTCAGTGGTGTAGCTGGTCAGAGAATCGTTGAAAGTACTGGTTACGATGATGTCACGTGGTGCACCGCTAACTGGGTCAAGTACTGGAGCCAGTGGAGAGTGCAGGCGAAGGTCGTCAAGAAGGCCAAGCTGAGAAGCATCGCTGTAAGTGTCAACAACGTTCGCAGGTACACAAGAACCGCCAGCAGAAGCAGCAGTACAAGTAGTTGCGTTAGTGTTTTCAAATACAACAGTCGCGTGAGAGCCGATTGAACCTACCTGTACACAAGGAGCTGAAGCACCCAGTGAAAGGTCACAATCGCCTTGCTCAGTGATCCAAGCCAGTGCGTGACGCTCGAACTTGCCAGTGCCTGGAGGTGCGTCACCGTCACTGCCGTAGTTAAGAGCCATAGCGCTGCCGGCGATAGAAAGGCCAGCGACTGCAGTCAATACTTTAGTCATTTTCATCATGATGTATCTCCGTAGAGTTTTTAGTGTTAGTAGTGAAGACTAGACCAAATTTTAGACGATTGTCCTGATTTGTGCCAAAAGCATGGCGATGATGCGCCCGGGCTAATCGCCACTCTTTAAGCTTCGACCGATCTGCGAGCATAAAGCTGCGCAAATCTCAAACAAACCGCTGAGGACCTTCGACCAAAAGTTTTTGAACCACTGTTTATGCAAGTAAGTGTGTAAACAAACAAGCGCGTAGACAAGACGGTTCTGTTATTGGTTAGGTTCAGTCTTGTCGAGCTACCGGCAACATCTCGAGTAGAAGAGTGTATTCAGTAAGTCTCGGCGGACCGGAAAGATGAAAAAAAACCACATCAATCCGACCACGTCGGTAGTCGTGTTTTACTCCCAACGATGGTAGTATATTAAACAGTCGTTCATAAATTGGCAAGGTGTGACCTCAGGGTACTTCAAGTCCCCTTCATCTTTGCATCGATAAGACGTAACGTCCGCATAGCAAAAAAGGCATTTAATACAGCCTGTTATAGAAGGCTAGGGTGTATCCCGACATTATTCGGCTCGCAGTGAAATAAATTAAATAACGCTGCCCTCCATAAATTATAAGAGACGCCATATGGCGGCCAAGTAGGCTGTTAACTCTATGATTAATATTAATAAAACCCTTGATTCTTTACCTTTTCTCGCATTTTGTATCGCGCTAAGCGTGACCATTGTGCCGCAAGTGCATGCGCAGGAAGTCGAGGAGGTTGTGGTTGAGGCTGAACGCTCGGAAAACGCGCTTGTCAACGAACTTTCATCAGCGTCGGTGCTGGACGGTGAGAAGTTGGCCGATGCCGGGATAGAAAACGTTGAGGACGTGGCGGCCTATGTGCCGAACCTGGTGCTCGCCGAGACGAGTACGGGTACAAATATTGTTATCCGCGGCATTGGCGCCGGGGTTAATCAGGGTTTTGACCAATCTGTGGGTCTCTATGTCGATGGCGTGCCGCTGCCTCGTTCGCAGATGGCGCGCGCACCTTTTCTTGATCTGGCAGGGGTACAGATCTTGCGGGGGCCGCAATACGTTAAAGACGGAAACTATAGTATCGCCGGCTCCGTGCACATGATCACGCGTGCCGCGATTGATGAGTTCGAGCTGGATGTCGACTTCACTACCATTCCCTCGCAGTCCGATAACAAGATACTCATCACCATGGGAACGCCGTTGACCGATAAGCTCGGTATGCGTTTAGCTGTTCAGCGTCAGGTGAGCGATGGCTACGTTGAAAACGTTACCCTCAGCGAAGACGGTCCCGCTTCGGACAACCTGCTGATCCGCTCGGTGTTTAACTACCGGCCGACAGATGGACTGGACATCAAGCTCAAGTATGAGAAAGGTATTTTCGACACCAGTGGTCGACAGATCGAAATCATCGAAAGCCAGGCTACCCCCGACTTCCGTTTATTTGATGTGCCCGCTGATGACGACCCGCTGCTGTTGCCCAGACAGCCGACCGGCATAGGGCCAGAGGATACGCTGGTTCGCGCCGCCTACTTCAATGAGCTGGACTTTACGCTGGTGGGCACGCTTTACGACAAGGCTTACGGAAACTCGCCGGATCTTCTCGGTACTGAATCACCTCAGGCCGCTTATGCGGGCCGCAGTTATCTGCAGGTGCTTAGCGATATCTATACCGGCAGGCAGTTCAATAATCCGGACGGTACCCCAGCGCAGTCGTCCATTCTTGGCGTGCCATTCGGTAGTGCCGATGTGCCTCCACCGGCAGGTCTACTGGATTCAGAGCTGGACTTTAAGCGCGCGGCCAACGAAGACGAATTCAGCAATAACGAATCAGACAACATCACTTTGAACGTCGACTATCGATGGGGAGACCACACGCTTTCATTCGTCGGCTCCGACATCAGTTACGAAGTTGACGAGCGTATCGATACGGACTTTACCCCTGTACCCATTCTGGTTACCGACCAGAGCGAAACATACGATCAGCAGTTTTTCCGCGTGGATTACGTCTCACCGGCTGACGCCTTTGTGCAAATTTCGGCGGGTGCATCCTATCTTGATTCAGAGTTGGAATTTAGCGAGAGAATTGGAGACGGCCTGGGTGATTCAGACCAGGATAGAGCGGCACAGATTCTCGTTGAAGACCTCACATTGAATCAGGTCGATACGGTTGAGCGTTACTATCAGGTGGGCAATGAAGCCAACGGCCGAGAGTTCAGGCCTTTCCTGCACTACTTCGGCCGCACATCAATCAGCTTTGTCGCACCTCTCGAAATTTTTGATGTGGATCGCCAGTTCGCTCAGGACAATCAGATAACGGCGGCATTCCTCGAAGCAAAATTTAACTGGAACGAGCGATTTAGAACCACAGTAGGTTTGCGCTACACCCACTCCGAGAAAAGTGCAGTTAGAGATTTTGCCTACCTGCTGTCTGACGGCGATGTCCTCAGACCTGGTCTGGTTGAACCCCTCTTCGATGGTAACCCTGACCAGACGCGTATCCCGCCTGTCACGGCCGAAGAAGTGGTAGGGCGCCGCGTCGCCTCACTGGGTTTCATTTTCAACTTCCAGCCGCACACCGATCGCCTGGTCGGCGATGACTATCCGCTTGATAGCTCGGTGACGCTGAACAGTGATATACCGGGTTGCGAAGACCAGTTTAGTTATGCGCTGGGTGGCCCCTGTGACCCGGACCCCGCCAATGGACCGCGTCGCGAAGAGCAGCTCCTGCCCGGTATCTCATTTGAGTACGATGTGACGCCTGATATGTCGGTCTATGCATCGGTGCAGATGGCCAATAAGTTGGGCGGCTTTGATGCTCGCTCCACGTCGACCCCCCAGGGTTCACCAATCGATGTTATTGACCCGGGTACATTTGCCTTTGAGGATGAAGACGCCATAACCTATGAGATCGGTACCAATTGGTTCCTGCCCGGAGGCTGGGGCGAACTGCGTGCGGCAGCATTCTATACAGACTTTACTAACCTGCAGGTTAGCGCGGCGGATCGCTCGGTTGGGCAAAACGTTCGAAACGCTTCAGAGGCCACCACGCTTGGCGTTGAGGTAGAGGGCCTACTTCAGGTTAGCGATCGCTTTAATGTGAACTACTCGCTGGCGTGGATTCAGTTTGAGTTTGGCGACTATCCACTCGCTGCCTGCGCATTCAACGAACAAGCTGATGGCATCCTGATTACCAACGCATCACCTGACCCTTCAACCCGAAGCTACGGTGATGTGGGTGATGTGATTCCTATCGTCTATGAGCTGGCTAATCTGATACCCGAAAACAACCCATTTGGTAGTGCACCAACCAGGCCGATCCCCAACTTCTTTGACCGCTTTGCTGTCTTGCGTGATGATGTGACGGGCGAAATCCGGGTCGAGGAGTTTGGTGCGGTTACAGACCCGCTGCCGGCCGTCCCAGCCGGTAGCACACTGGTTGATACCTTTGGCGGTGCTCAGGTTTACAGTAACACGCGTCTTGGGCCTCGTGTTTGTCAATTCGAAGGGCGCACGAATCAGTACGTCGCCGATGTGCAGGGTACCTTCACGTTCAACTACCGCACCGAGATTCCCAGCCTGGGTATTATGCTCAAGCCGACGCTAGACGTTCTGTATAACTCGGGCTACGAGACAACGGTTCGTCAGGACTCGGACGTTGCTCAGGGAGAGTACGTAGAGATTAATGGCCGCCTCGCAATTAGCTCGCTCGAGGATGTTTGGGAGGTCGCGATCATCGGCCAGAATCTGACGAACGAAGAAATTGTCAGCTTTGCTTCCGAGGTGCCGATTGCAACCCGAATACAGGGTTCGAAAACGCACTTTGGTTTTGTGCGACCACCGCGCTCACTCGGTATAAACTTCAGATATAAGTTCTACTAGAAACTGGTCAGGCTGGTTACTCTGGCTGGCTATCCTTTCTGCCTTTTCTGCTGCCCGCGCCTCCGCTAACATGCGGATGGCGCCGGTAAAGCAATGCCTGTTAATTGTTTATTCTTTTGGCTTGCAGACGCTTTTACCCACTTTGCGCAGCGGTAGGAGCTGAGTCTCCGTAACCATTCTCGCTAATCACTAAGGCCCCACGCGCCGGCTTCTTACAATTTATCATTTAAATCTTTGTGCCTGAAATTCTTGGGCGTTAACTGCTCAGCCTGCAACTTTTTAGCGTTCAAATAAAAGCAAGGTTTTGAAAGTGCTTTGCTCTACGCAAGTTTCGATTGCTTCGAGACTACTTCCTACGTGTTTCTAAAAAGTTAGCCAGGCGTTTGATGGCATAGCTCAGCGTATCGACCGTTGGCAAAAACACGATGCGCAAATGATTGTTGCTCGGGAGGTTAAAGCCGGAACCCTGAACGACCAGTATCTTTTGACTGCGCAGTAGATCGAGCGCGAACTGCTCATCGTCATCAATTTTATAAACGTCCGGATCCAGCTGCGGGAACAGATAGATTGCCCCCAAAGGCTTCACGCAGCTGACGCCCGGGATTTCGGTCAGCATTTGGTGGGCGATATTTCTCTGTGCGCCAAGTCGGCCGGTTGGCAGTACCAGATCGTTGATGCTCTGGTATCCGCCCAGTGCGGTTTGTATAGCGTATTGGGCGGGGACGTTGGCACACAAACGCATGGATGCCAGTATTTCGAGGCCTTCAATGTAATCTTTAGCGTGGTCTTTGGGGCCGGAAATCGTCATCCAGCCCGAGCGAAACCCGGCAAGGCGATACGACTTGGACAAACCGTTAAAGGAAAGGCAGAGAACATCATCGGCGATGGTCGCCAGCGGCGTGTGTACCGCGTTGTCGTAGAGAATCCGGTCGTAGATCTCGTCGGCGAAGATCATGAGTTGATGGCTGCGGGCAACTTCAGTGATCGCCTCAAGTGTTGATCGGCTGTAGACTGCACCGGTCGGATTGTTTGGGTTGATCACCACAATAGCGCGCGTGTTCTTGTTGACCTTGGCCTTGATATCATCGAGATCCGGCTCCCAGCCATTGGATTCGTCGCATACATAGTGCACGGGCTTTCCGCCGCAGAGAGAAACCGCGGCCGTCCACAGTGGATAATCTGGCGCAGGGATCAGTACTTCATCGCCGGCATCAAGAAGACCCTGCATCGACATGACAATCAATTCGCTAACGCCATTGCCCAGATAGATATCATCGATATCAACGGTTACACCACGCAGCTGCCAGTCCTGCATGATCGCTTTGCGCGCGGAATACAGGCCCTTGGAATCGGAATAGCCCTGCGCCTGGGGCAGGTTGTGGATTACGTCCTGCAGGATCTCGTCTGGCGTGTCCAGTCCGAAGGAGCCGGGGTTGCCAATATTCAACTTGAGAATGCGCTGGCCCTCATCTTCCAGCCGCTTGGCCTCTTTGAGTACCGGCCCTCGGATGTCATAGCAAACATTCTGCAGTTTGTTGGATTTGGTCAGTTTTTTCATGGCGCTGTTGTTCGCTGAATAGTCGCTGTAAGGCGGCAATCTGCTCGATTGGCTCGCCTCTCTATCTGATTATAGTGCCCGCTTGTCTGGCGACACTGATAAAAAAGTCGAGTTGTGAGGATTCGGCCTAAATCAGTCTTTGCGATAGTAGGGTCCAATCCTAAATCTGGCTTGTCGCGGCAGCCCGTTCTGATTAAAGTGAAGAACTCCTAACTGTTCGAGCAAAGGTATATTGAGATGAGTAATGAATCACCGGATTCCACGATTGAGACCGTGGTTAAGAGCGATAGCGAATGGCGAGAGCAGCTCACGGAGGAGGAGTTTCTCATTACGCGGCGAGCGGGTACCGAGCGTGCTTTTACCGGTGTCTATAACGCGCATAAAGCTGATGGAATCTACCGCTGCAAGTGTTGCGGGGTAGACCTGTTTAAATCGGGCGTGAAGTACGATTCGGGAAGCGGGTGGCCAAGCTTTCATACGGCAGAGTCCGTGGTTCAGGAGCGTGTGGATAATAGTCACGGCATGCGCAGAGTCGAGGTTGTCTGCGGCCGATGTGACGCGCATCTGGGGCACGTTTTTGAGGATGGCCCGAAGCCAACTGGACTGAGATACTGCATCAACTCAGCTTCGCTGGATTTCAAAGCCGACTAGGCGCGGCGTTTCAACTGTGCAGGATTTTCACTATTGGCAGGATGCAGCCTGCAAGGCTGTGGGTTCAGAAGCGGCGCTGGAAAAGCGGCTGCCAACAGTACTCACCCCGGCGCAGCTAGCTCGAAAGACCGATAGCAAACTCCTTTCGCTGATGAGCCTGAGGGTATTTCAAAGCGGGCTTCAGCACAAAATGGTCGCCCAAAAGTGGCCGCGCTTCGAGCAGGTCTACTTTGACTTTGATCCGCAAAAGCTGGTGCGTTTGAGCGACGAGCAGCTTGAGCAAATGATGATGCAAGAGGGCTTGATTAAGCATTGGCGAAAGACGCAATCGATTCGCAGCAATGCTGCGATGATTATCGATAAGGCCGATAGCCACGGGAGTTTCGGGCGCTGGCTATCGAAGTGGCCTCCCTCTAATGCAGTATCACTTTGGCGCCTGCTCAAAAAGGAAGGCGCGCAATTGGGTGGGCACTCGGGGCCGCGATTTTTGCGCATGGCCGGGTACGATACCTTCCTGCTGACTGATGACGTGCTGGTCGCGCTAACAGCTCACGGTGTTATCGATCGCGCACCCACCACCATCAAAGAGCTGGATCGTTTACAGGCGCTTTTCACACACTGGTCGGAGCAGGGTGGCTGCCCGCAGGCGCATGTTTCAAGAATGATTAGCCTGCTGGCTCCCATCTCGGGCGCCACTGGCATCTCAGGGCGTCACTGACACTCAGGGCTTACTAGGCAAGTGGCGCTGGCGCTCTAGGGCTTCTCGTGCATGACATAGCTTTCCATAACTACCAGCGGGTGCAGAGCGATGTTAACGCCTTCCTCAATAAAGTGTTTGGCGCCAAACTGGGATCGCTTGCGAACGAAGCGGCCCGTGCCCGAGCGAGGGTCGATCTCGCGGGTTACGTCGAGGCCTCCCGCCCCTTTGAAGATATGCTCACCGCTAGCGCTGTAGGCTATAACGAGCAGTGATGCGGCTTTGGTTCTCTGCGACCAGTCGAAATCGGCGCTGAGCTGACCACCGCCTCCCCGTAATTTCACCTGACGGGAAACCCCGTCCCAGTTTGCGGTGCGTTTACCTCTACCGACAAATATCACGTCGCGTTCGATGATATCGGTGAAAATCACCGCATCTGCGAGATCTTTCTTTTGCACCGCGGCCAATGAGTCCGCGAGTATGGCTTCCAGTGCGCGTTGATTGATATGACCGGTCTGTTCATTATATGGAGCGCCATGACGCCTCACGGCAGCTCGCCATTCCGACTGAAACTCACGATTGCTCACAACCTTAAAGTTACCCTGCTCAAGCCTTGCCTTGACGATCGCGTCAATCTTGCTTGCGTAGGGCTCCAGATACTGGCGGCTGGGAGAGCCCAGGTTAGTGTGAGCAATTACAACGCGTTGTGGGTTTTCTGCTTTGATGATATTTTCATTGTACGTGTAGGGGTAAGTCGTCTCGTTATTGCTAAAACTCTGGCAGGCAGTCAGCACTGTACTGGCCAATACCAGTAACAGGACTCTGGCGATGTTTTCCGGGGCGGAGTAGGAGCTGCTATTTTTACGCCGCATTATTTTTGCCTCATGAACGTGTTGGTTAAACATTGTCTCCCCGGTTATTGATGCAATTTTAGTTCGAACTGGAGATGTAGCTGACGCTGTTGCTGTCGATGTAACTGGCGATGCAACTTCCGATACAGATACAACAGTGGCTTTGCACCGGTTCTCTATTGTACCCGTTGATGGCAGCAATTGAGTCTAAAATCAGTAACAAGCGTTGTTTATGGCATCAATCAATGGCCTATAGAGAGGCCTGGTACTGGCGCCGTGCACTTGCCCATGCTAGTGCGATAGAAATGTCGCACAATAGATACGTTGCGTACAAAGAGTTGCACAGAAGATAAGTAGCCCGTTAATCCAGTTGCTTAATCGTTTAATGGTGTGATTAGCATGTCTGTTTCTTTCGAGGTGATCATTGCAAGATAGTTCGCTAAATCACGTGTGCGAGGGTGCTGGAGCTCCCGTGGTTTTGTTACACGGTTTGCTGGGTTCATTGAAAAACTTGACCGGGCTGGCACGAGCGTTGGCCGATGATTTTTTGGTTTGCCGAATGGATTTGCCGGCGCACGGTTCTTCACCCGCTGCGCCGAACATGTCATACGCGGGCATGGCTGCTGCGGTTATGGCGACGGCTGATCAACTGGGGTTTCAGGAGTTTTCTGTTCTTGGCCACTCTATGGGTGGTAAGGTCGCGATGCAGCTAGCGGCCAATCATGGCGCTCGCGTCAGAGCATTGCTTATCGAAGATATTGCGCCAGTTCGCTATCCGCCCCATCACAAGGAAATCATTGCGGCGTTAAGCGGCATTGACTTGCGAGCGCTTCGATCAAGAGCGGAAGCCGATGCGTTAATTCAGGGGGCTGTGCCTGATAAATTGACGCGCGCATTTCTTTTGCAGAACTTGAGGCGAGAGGAGGGTAAGTTTGTCTGGGCGCCCGATCTCAAAACAATAAAGGTCGTCTATCCCGATATGTGTGAGGCGCCCGAGAATGGCGAGGTATACACCGGGCCAACTCTCTTTGTGGCGGGTGAGCGCTCAAACTACATCCAGCAGGAGTACCAAACTGCTATTGTCGAGCGCTTCCCAAATGCAAAATATCGTCAAATTAGCGGTGCGGGGCACTGGATACACGCCGAGAAACCGGACAGTTTTAATGCCCTAGCTAGGCGTTTCTTCAAGGAAAACAGTTAGATAGACATTGCTGCGTCTTGTTTCGCCGCAAGTTGCGAGCCAAACGGCGCTTGCACAAGTAGTCTATTTTATGTACTATACCCGTCCCCTTGGCCAATTCGTAATTTGAGAAGCCGCAGGTGATTGTCAACGACAGTCTCACTGGGCAAAACACAATAGGATTGGTTATTACACTCCTCAATGGCTCGGCACCAGCCGGCCTGAACTCTGTCTTGCTCCGCGTGATCGTGCGTCGGCCAAAGCAAAGTTGTGTCTATTGCCCAGCTACTTAGGCTTGTGCGTGACACGGCGATTGTTCCAACAAGTCACCTGTAGAAATTAGAACTTAACAATATTAATTCTACTTTTTGCCAATTAAAGGTGACCAAAATGAATAACCCCCACACACTGCGAAATGGTGCTTTGACGCTATCAAAGTTTGCAAAAACTTTAGGGGCAATTACCTGTATTACAGTTTCTATGAATGTTCAGGCCGCAGTTGTGACGGTAAGCAACCTATGGAGCAATGATGGCAGCTCCTATGTTGTTCCAAACGATTTGAATACCTATGACGTTTATCAAAATATTCAAAGTGGCTCAGGTATTGGCACCGTTGCGGGCAACGCCGGCGAAGAGCTTATTTTACTGGGTGCGCACGAGACGTCGCTTCACAGCAGCGACTCCGCGGTAAACGGTTGTGGTAGTCCCGGTGAGCCTGCGTGCAACGACGTGCTCAGAGTGAATCTTACTAATCTGAACCCCAATGCTCAGACGGATGGTGTTTCACTGCTTCTGACCGCTTCTCAATCGGTAACCTGGGATCTGGTTTATGATGTTAATGCTGGGATTGACTTGCGCTCGATTTTTATTTTTGGAAGCAGTTTTAACGGCCAGTCGCTTAAAATAAATGGCACTGACGTCGTAATAGCAGACAGCATACAGGCCGAGGCATCTCCCCTGAACATAGCGGTTAGCCCAAACAGGATTTGTGCCTTTGCGCATCCCGTACCTGAGAGCGGCTGTAGCACAGATGACCTGCTTGGTTACGGCGGCTTCCCATTTTCTTTCCTGTCACTAGAAACCGCGCTTGAAGTAACTAACTTCAACGGCTCCGAGTATGTTGATCAATTTGATGTGGTGATCAGCTCCTCTGTAACCGCTGTTCCAGTGCCCGCGGCTTTGGTTCTATTTTCATCAGCGCTAGCTGGATTGATCGGTGTAAGAATAAAAAAATGAAAAATTTGCCTTGATGAGGACCTCGCGTAATTTGTTCTCGTGATAGGCTTTTTCTACCCGTTTAATGACATAGCACCAGTGGCTGTCAGCAGACCCTATGGCCCACTGCGCATTTAAGTATTGCAATGACTTAGGTGCGCTCCGGGTCTCAGCCGACCTACCCTCGTAACCAACAAAATGACTAAAACCCGAAATCCTTTGACGCTTCTATTTGCTTTACTTTTGGTGTTAGGCAGCGTGCCAGTTTTTGCTCAGGTCAACCCGGGTGCAATAGAACCCTCTATTGATCTACCAGAGCCAGCAGCACCGGCTGAAGTTTTGGGGGAGGGAGAGGGTGTTACAGAAGATGCTGATGATTCAGCAGCTAACGATCAAGGGCCTACAATTGCGGTGGAAGCAATTGGTCTTGACTATTTTCCTGACAAAGCACAGCTTTCGGCGGATTTGGAAGCGGGGTTACAGCTTCGTGTTCGGGATTTTGTCAGCGAGGCTACAAACGGCGTAACGTTCGTTCAGCTGAACGGCCTAGCTGAGGAGCTGACTGCCTACTTGAGAGCCGAAGGCGTTTTTCTCGCGCAGGTGTTTCTCCCGCCCCAGCGTGTCGATAATGGAGCAGTGATACTGCGAGTAATGCCTGCGCTTGTCAGCGGTACAACGGCGGTAGATAGTTCTGTATATCCCTCGTCACAAATTGAACGCAGTTTTAGAGAATTTGATGGGCAACCAGCAGAACAGAAGTCTATTGAGAGTAAGTTGCTTCGAGTTAACGATTTGCCGGGCATTGAAGCTTCAGGTTCTTTCAAAGCGGATGAAAAGCCAGGTCACACACGGCTGTTGGTGAATATCAATGAGGAAGATCAGATCGCGTACAGGACGCGGATTGATAACCACAATGTCGAGTCTACCGGTGATCTTAGGCTAATAGTCGGAGCCTCAGTCAATAATCTGTTAGGAATAAGAGACCAGCTCGAAGCGGATTTCTTCAAGACGTTTGATGCTGGCGATCTGGAGAGCGGAAGGGTTCGCTACCAGGTGTTTTCGCCAAACCTTGTTCACCGCTTTGGCGCCACTTATGCCAGGTCGAACTATGAAACGAATAGTGTGCCCGGTCTGGATGTTGAGGGGGACAACTACACGGGTGATGTTTTCTGGCGTGCAGCATGGATAAGGACACAAGATTTTAATCTATCGACACAGTTGGATCTCGCGGTTAAAAGAGCTGAGCAGCAGCAGAGACCTTTTGATCGCGTGGCCGATCGACTGACCGTGGCCAGCGCGAGTATTTTAATTACCGATGTGGATCGGCGACTCACGGGCTTGCAAAACCTCGTGGTTTCCTATCATCGTGGGCTAAATAATACTTTAGGTTCCCAAGATTCCGCCCGTCAACCCTTACCCACGATAAGCAATTTGCCAGGGGCGTTTGAAAAGTGGCGCGCGACATACCAGCGACTGCAAAACTTAACACGCAGCCAAAACTTGCTTTTACGGCTCGCCGGCCAATATAGCGATGACCCGCTCCCGTCTATTGAGAAGTTAAATCTGGGCGGCCCTTATAGCGTCCGTTCACATACGCTGGGTATAGCTTCGGGTGATCGCTCAAGTTTTGCGAGTCTGGGATGGCGAGCGGATGCCGGCTTGATTACTGATAGTGCGGCATTTGGAGAGTACAACTGGGCTGACATTCTTGAGGCTGAGCTCTTTGTTGACTGGGGTAAGGTTAGCAACGTTGATACAGGCAGCTCCACGGAAGTTGCAGGGGCTGGCGCTGCGCTTCGGCTGACTTTTCCAGAGCAGGATCTGTCAGCTGAGGTTATATGGGCGAAACCATTTGATGACGAAGAGCCTGGTCTACAAGTAAGAGATGAGCAGTGGTGGTTTAGCGTCTCGGCTGGTTTTTGATGTTTGATTAGGCGCGCATGCGCTTTTCTAATCCTTATAATGCAGCTAAGTTATTGAAAAAAAGGGATAAAATATTTTTCTGAGAACTGGTTAAAAATTAAACAATTTGATAGAATAGACGAAATTTTGAAAACAGGCTCCCAGCAGTTGGTGTAGTCGAAAGAATGAATCGCTCTATAGGGGGCATCACAATGAACAAGAACCGTCAACTTAAACCGTTATGTGCCGCTATCCTAGTCGCTTCTGCACCGGTCACTAGCATCCACGCGCTCCCTCCGGGCGCTGCAGTTGATACTTCGATTGCCGGTGATGCGACTTACACGCTGGAAAACGCTAACGAGGCGACTTTGAGCGCGAGTCAGAACAGTATTGTTCGCATTGATGATTCTGCATTTACTGGTGATCTGGTCGGTGTCGGTGAGACCTTAAGCCTTTCCTCAAGTGGCGGAGAAATCATCACGATAATGGCAGACATCGTTGGCTCTTCTAACCTGACTCGCGTCAGTGGCGATATCACGGGCGATGGAATGGTTAACCTGATCTTGCGCGATGCAGATGGTGTTGTTTTGAGCGGCGCGACGATCACCAATGTACCGGCTTTGGTCGGAACGTCTCACAGTTTTGATGCTGATTTGAATGCTGCGGAGTTTATAGGCTTCGCAGATGGGTTAAACCCGTTAGAGCTAACTGCCACGGGCAAAACGGTCGTTGTCGACGATGTTCAGCTAGTCGATAGCAAGCTGGTTCTCGTAAGCAGTATCGTTGATCTTCAGGGTGATACCGTATCAAACGGGGAGATTCACATCGCCATCGGTGAGACAGTGGAACTGGGTATCCCTGGCAGTGGGTTGCTGAGCGTTGATATAACAGCTGCGCTAGATACCAGCTGCGGGACTGCGGGCTGCCTGCGCACAGGCTTCGGAAGTTCTGTTCAAGCGGACAAGATCGACTGGAATGTCGCAGTGAATGATCCGGCTAGTTTCGCCGTAAACAGTTTTGGTGCAGTGAGGGCAACCGGCGCAAGTATTGGTGAAGATGGAGTCATTAATATTGTTGGCAAAGGTGGTCGAATTTTTCTTGGTGGTGAGACCGATGCTGGAAACAGCGAGGTTACAATCACAGGCGACGATATCATTCTCGCGTCGAATGTCACGGCAAGCCAGTTGACGGTAGAGCTTGGTGCTGCGGCCGCTTCAGTGGATGCTGCTGATGGAAAATTAGATACTGGCACTCCGCCGCTCTTCGCACTGCAGTTTGAAAACCCAAATATTGTAATCAACGGTGCTGGGGGTCAAAACCACACGGTGGAGGGTTTTGTCGACTACAACGTCGTGGGCCAGAACACGAGTACGGCTAGTATGCTGCTACCCAACGGTGAGGTGGTGCCTGGCTCGGAAGGTAGTATCCAAATAAATAACGTGGGAACCTTGGTTGCCGCGAACGTTGAGTATAACAATACGATTGTTGTAAACAGCGGCGCTTCAATTGACTCGATCTCGACAGATCCGGGTGACGACACTTTCCTGATTGAGGGAACTGTTGGCGACTTATTTAGTGGTGCCGACCAGGATACGATTATTATGTCCGGCGGCAATGTTACCGGCACTATTGATGCGGGAGGTGGCGAAGATACGCTACAGAACGTATTTCTTTTGGATGACAATGGCAATCCGACAACGGAGTTCCTCGGGCAAACTAGCAGTCAATTTGTTGCCGGCTGGACGAATGTCGAAAATGTCATCGCCGCGTCTTTGCCCCCCGTCAGTTCTAACTTACTGGCGGACACAAATTCTTTTGATGATCTAAATGGATTGGGTGTCACCTCACTTAACTTAACCGGTGATGAGTTGGTAGCTGCTCCTTGCGGTATTGCTCAGGACCTCAATCCAGAAACCAACGATGTGCCGTGTGTTGACAAGCCCGATTACCTGGCAATGTTGAAAACCACGATTTACTTTGACAACGACAGCAGTCAGATTCTGGCGCCTGCTGCAGCCAAGCTGGATCGTGTCTCGGAGTTCGTGCTCGACTATGGCCACTTCAATGAAGTGTCTGTTTCAGGGCATACGGACGCCAATGCTTCAAATGCCTATAACCTGAAACTCTCGGAGCGTCGCGCGAATTCGACAGTCCGATATATGACTGAGAAGGGTGTGGATGCAGAGCTGTTCAAAACCTACTTTTACGGAGAAGAGCTGCCAGCGGTGCCGAATGACACGCCCGAGAATTTGGCCAAGAACCGCAGGGCGGTGGTTGAGCTAAAGCGCTAGTGAGGCGATGAGCGGCCCTAGAGGCTGTTCATAAAATGCTCACTCTGTCACAGTTATGGATCATAAAATAATCATATAAAACAATAATTAAGCTGATTGTCTATTCTTTGTTCATGAATAGTCGATCAGCCAACACTGGTGTAATCCGGCCGCCAGCAAAAAGAGCGCGGGCATCACTGCTCTTAATGCTGGCCTCTTTGCTGCTATCGGCAGCGGTACCCGCCATCGCGCAGACGCAAACAGCGTCTGATTCCATCGCGGTACAGCTCGATCTTATCAGCTCTGCTCAAACCGGCGTAGACGCACAGGCCAGGGCGAATGCGACTGAGCTCGGCCGTCCCAGCAAACTTGAAACCGTTGATAACGACGAGGCGTCTGGCTCAGCAGCGTCTGGTCTTGATCTTTTCGAATACGACTGGGTGGAGTCGCTCGTCATTAAAGCTACGGATGATCGCCGTAGCGATGTGGCTGTCGACACGGCGGTGAGTGGCGAACTTCAGCTTGAGAAGCGTGTTGCGGAAAATATTGCGGCGAGGGAGCTGCGGGAAGCGCATATCAAACGTTTCTTCAAGCGCAAGTGGCGTGGAGAAAAGGCCGTCTATCGCTCTCTCGAAATCGAGCTTGATCTGCTCGCGCGTTATTATGCGCAGCATGAGGAGGCCTACGAACTCATCGTTGGCTTGAGCAAACGGCCCGTTTACTTCGGCTACGCCGCAAATACCTTTCGTACCGATGTCAAAGGTGATGCGCTGCGTGTGCGTTCGGTGAAGATTTTGTTTGACCCCCGTAGCGCGGCAGTTCTGGGTCAGGCGCGGCGCTCAGGAATAGCGGAGCCGAGTGCTATGCCCTCGGCGATGATTTCCTCAGCAGATGCTCTGCTGCACGAGCTTTTGCATGCCGATATTGTGCTTAACAAGGGCCGCGACTTCATTGCGAGCGGCGCTATGTTCTCCGCCTTCTACCCCCATGAGCATGAAGCGCAGGTCATTGCCCTTGAGCGAGAACTCTTCCGCGCGATGAGTGATGCTGATGGTCTTGCGCGCCCTCAGCGCAATACACATCGTGGCTACTTGCTGGCTTCCAGTTGCGCAACCTGCTTGCAGTAGGGCGCGTTAACCCTCTGCCATCTCGCCCAACAGGCCGTCCAGCTTTCTGGCGAGCCATATATCTTTTTCCGTGATGCCTCCAGCATCGTGGGTAGTGAGCGATATATCCAGCGTTTTATAGCAGTTTGACCAGTCGGGATGGTGGTCAATCTCTTCACAGAACGCCGCAGCCCTGTGCATAAACTCGATGGCTTGAAGAAAACTGCTGAATCGCAGAGACCTGAAAATTGAGTCGCCTCTGCGCTCCCAGTGTTCGAGGGATTCGATCGCCTCCAGATTATCCGTCATTTCTTTTTCTCCAGAATCACGCCACACTCGCAATGGTGGGTATAGGGGAACTGATCAAATAAAGCGATCCTGGCAACGCTGTGAGTTGTTGAAAGTGTTTCGAGATTGTTGTGAAGCGTCTCGGGATTGCATGAGATATAAAGTATTCGGTCGAACCGTTGGATAAACGCCAGTGTTTGCTGGTCGAGCCCTGCTCTGGGCGGATCAACCAACACGGTAGAGATTTGATAGCTGTCGAGGTCTATATGTGCGAGACGCCTGAATGTGCGTACGCCGTCCAGTGCCTGGCTGGTTTCTTCGCCGCTAAGTCTAACGAACGCTACGTTTTTGGTATCATTGAGTTCACAGTTCCTGGTTGCCAGCCGCATTGAGTTTTTGGATATCTCTGTCGCTAACACCTTGTTAAAGTGGCGAGACAGGGGAATCGTAAAATTTCCGATTCCACAGTACATCTCCAGCAGTGATTCTTCAGCGTCGGGGGCGATATTGCTGGCAAGGTAATCGTCCAGCCAGGTGATCATTTTTTCATTAATCGCGGCGTTTGGCTGGGTAAAAGTGTTCTCGCCCTGTAAGAAGGAATAGGTATTTTGGCCGACGGTCAGTGTTTCGCATACAGTGTCTTCAGTCAGTATGAGACGTTGTTTGCGCGCACGGCCGATGATCTTGCAGCCCAGTTTTCTACTAAGCTCGCGCGCATGCGATAACCACTCGTCATCCAGCTGCCGATGATAGATCATGGTCACTACCGCCTCTCCTGTCTGCGTACACAGGTACTCGATCTGGAAAAGTCGGTGTTTAAGCTGCTGGTTGGCATTGATGTGCTGCATGACCCCAGGCATCAGCTTGCAAATAGTTTTGTCGGCAACAGGGTACTGCTCTATCCGTACGGGTGCCTTGGGTGATGCCTGTTCAAACATCGCGTGAAAGCATTCACCCGAGCCCGAGTCATCTCTTTCATGCCAGACGCGGAACTCGGCGCGCATCCTGAAATGTAGCTTTGGCGATGCAAAAACTTCAAACTCAGGGTGTGTTAGGTTGGCAAAAAGCCGTTCCAGATTCGCCTGCTTTTGCATCAGCTGCACAGCGTACTGATCCGGGGCAAATTCCATTGAGGGAATATGGAGCATAAATCCTGATAGCGTGGGTGTTAAGGTGCTGTTTGTTTTGAAATTCTACGTCAAAGTGCTCAGGCAGAGGCGTCGAATTAAGCTAAACTTTGACCGGTAAGCTTAGGGTTCTTTTCACGGTTGGAAGTTGAGATGAAGAATATTCTGGTTACTGGTGGTGCGGGATTTATCGGTAGTCACACCTGCGTCGAGCTGTTACAAAGTGGTTTCGATGTTACGGTGCTCGACAATTTATCTAACAGCTCGCCAGAGGCGCTTTCTCGCGTCCAGAAGATTGCGGCCAGAGAACTGGCGTTTGTCGAGGCCGACATCCGAGACTCAGCTGCACTCGACCAGGTTTTTTCTGCGCAGAAGTTTGACGCCGTCATACATTTTGCCGGGCTTAAAGCGGTCGGCGAATCGGTTGAGCAGCCCTTAAAGTATTTCGATAATAATATCTACGGGACACAGGTTTTACTACAGGCCATGGATAAAGTTGGTCTGAAGAATCTTGTCTTTAGCTCCTCAGCTACTGTATACGGTGAGCCTGCTTCCGTGCCCATCGATGAGTCTTTCCCACTCACTGCGCAAAATCCTTATGGCAGGACCAAGCTAGTCATCGAGGATATGCTGCGTGATCTGGGTGTGGCAGACTCTGCATGGAATGCAGTATTGCTGCGCTACTTTAATCCGGTCGGCGCCCATGAGTCGGGGCTGATAGGTGAGGATCCGCGGGATATTCCCAATAATCTTATGCCCTATGTGTCGCAGGTTGCCGTTGGCAAGCTGCCGGAGCTGGCTGTGTTTGGCGATGACTACGACACGCCAGATGGCACCGGCGTGAGAGACTATATCCATGTGGTGGATCTAGCGAAGGGGCATCTGGCAGCGTTGAAAAAAATCAGCAGCACGCCCGAACTTGGCGTGATTGCCTATAACCTCGGGACCGGAAACGGCTACTCGGTACTCGATATGGTCAGGGCCTTTGAAAGCGCGTCACAGCGAAAGGTCCCCTACAAAATTGCGGCGCGTCGACCCGGTGACGCAGCGATCTGCTATGCCGATCCATCGCTGGCACGCAAAGAGCTTGGTTGGCAGGCTGAACTTGATCTTAAGCGTATGACGCAGGATGCATGGCGCTGGCAGTCTGGAAACCCGAACGGATACGCCGCTAAATAATCGTACAGATTTATTGTCGCAGGGCTTGCTTGACGATTGTGGGCGTCAGGATCTGCGGCAGAACTTTGGGTGCTGCACCGGGCTGATAAACAACATAGAGCGGCACGCCATTACGACCGAAGCTATCCAGATAGCTCGTGATCTCAGGGTCGCTATTCGTCCAGTCTCCCTTGATGTAAGTCACGTTGTCAGCAGCGAAGTGGGTTTGCACTTCCGCGTCGCGCAGGGCGACTTTCTCATTGACCTTGCAGGTGATACACCAGTCCGCCGTCATATTGACCAGCACCGTGTCCCCGCGCTCGAGCGCGGCTTCAAGTGTTGCTGGTGAGTAGGCAACGGAGTTTTGTTGTGTGTGCGCCGCCGCCTTCGTAGCAGCCGTAATAACTGCTGGTGCGGCTGCCATTACTGTGCTGGCGTTGTATAGGCTGTAGACCGTCGCTAGCAGCATGATCGCGCTGAGTGAGGTCCACAGGCGCTTGCTTTGCGCTGTGAAGCTGATTCTCCAGGCCCAGCAAGCCATTGCCACACAGACTAGCGCGACCAGTAGAAGCGCTGCTGCATCTGTTCCCGCTTGTCTGGCAAACACCCAAACCAGCCATACTGCAGTCAGGTAGAGCGGAAAAGCGAGGAGCTCTTTGAGTCTTACCATCCACATGCCGGGCCTTGGCATTAGTCTGGCGAGCACGGGAATGAAGGCGATCGCCAGAAATGGACTCGCTAGCCCGAGTGCCATCGCGATAAACACGGTGAGCGTCAGCGGGATGGGCTGGCTGAGTGCAAAGCCCATGGCAGTACCCATGAAAGGAGCTGTGCAGGGCGTGGCGACAACTGTTGCCAGCACGCCCGTCCAGAACGCTCCCTGCCAGTGTCCCTGTTTTTCCGTGACGGACCCATTTCCAATATTTTGCAAGCTGGAGCCGATCTCAATAACGCCCGACATCGAGAGCCCAAGAACAAAAATGATAATAGCCAGTATTGCGATAAATACGGGTGATTGCAGTTGGAAGCCCCAGCCGATTTGCTCGCCGAGACTGCGCAGCACAATCAGCGTGACTGCGATTGCCAAAAAGCTGACCACAACCCCGGCAGTGTAGGCGATGCCATGCTGGTGGCGATGCCGTCTGAGTTCGCGTGCATCGCCACCGGTGTTGCTTTGGACGAGGCCAATGACTTTTAGCGAGAGCACTGGGAAAACGCACGGCATCGCATTGAGAATCAATCCGCCCAGGAATGCGAACAGGATTGCAGTGCCGATAGAGAGCGCTTCAGTGGGATTTCCTGCTGGAGTGTTTGCTGCATCATTACTGTTTGCCGCGGTCGCCAGAGCCAAGGCCGGGCTGCCTGCTTCGACATGAAGCTCGATTGCGCCCGACTTCGAGCTCTCAGGATCCAGCCCGGTCAGGATTAGTGAAAAATTTTCTGGGAGTGATTCTAGATAGGAATCCTGCTCAAACTGCACCGTTACGCTGGTTTCTGTGGCGCTGATGGAGGCTTCGACTTGCTCATTGACGATTCCCTGTATGCCGACGAGGGCACCCGGTTGTCGCACAAAGGGCGGCAGCTCTTGCTGTGGAATCTGGATACGCAGGATTTTTTTATCGCCTTGCTGTTGTGCGCTAAAGCTCGCCGGGATATCGCGATTTAAAGGGGGGATTAGCGTTTTGGCGCGCTGTATTTGCTCGTAGTGAGTGCTGCGCCTTGTCTGCTCGTCGTCGGAGGCGTTGGCCAGTGGTAGTGTCAGCGAAACCGTTGTGCGCTCGGGAATGCAAATATCCTTGCAGGCCAGCCAGGAAACATCTGCGATTAACTCATAGTCGCTGCGTGTGAAGTCGAGCTGCTCGCCAACCGCAATAGCAACCGGCAGCACATGGGCGTCCGGGAATGCATAACTGATTCCGCCATCTTCAACTTTCCGAACGGGTACCGGCCACTCGGGTTCGCCCGCGTTGAGGCCCATAGGCAAAGACCACTTTACAGCTGTGGGCTTGCCTACCTCGCCGGGGTTGCGCCAGTAGGTATACCAACCGGGAGCCGGCTTAACGACCAGGGCGAAGTCCTGAACGCTGTTGGGTTTCAGGTTTTTGTATGCGCTGATTAGTTCGATATCAGCATGTAGCGTCTGCTCGTTGGCTTGCGCACCGGGGATAAGTAAAACGCTGATGGCAACCAGTACAGAGGCAATTGCAATCTGCAAATGCTGGCGCCATCTGGCAGAGTCATGTCGTGGGGTGCGCTTCAAGTTTGTCTTTCCGGGTGGGGTGGCTTTCGTCTGGCCAGCGTTGGTTCTTGCGGCCCCTTCGGCTTTGGCTATTTTGACCTCGCCAATTTCGACCTTGCGAATGGTGATAAATTCCGCGCGAAGCGTGGGCGCCGCGTTGCCGTAAGCTTACTTCCTAATTCTAGTGAGATTTCCCTGCAAAGGCTTTGATTTAGGCCCGCAAATCTGGGGAATTTTTTGTTGTGAGAACTGTCGAAAAAACCGAGTCTGTAGATCGCTAGAATCGAGGCAAAATCAGCCATAAATTGTTGCTTAGTCGACGTTTTTTAGTATTATGATCTAAACTCTGGGAACGATGAGTGCGTAACAATCCGGTGTTGCGGCCGGAAACTAGCAGCTGGAAATGAACTTCCGGCGCTCGGTAAGGTGATACGCCACTCGTTTCGACCCACCGTTACAACCGTACAACTGTGCATTCTGGAGGAAGCCAAGCATGCAAGACAGACAGGTTTATCAAGCTCAATCCCACACGGCATCTGCGGGACTTGATGTTCAGGCGCATAAGGTTCTCAAGAATACCTATCTGCTGCTCTCAATGACGCTCGCTTTTAGCGCGCTCTGCGCGTTTGCAGCGCTTTATGTGGGCATTGGTCGCGGTACTTCTCTGCTGCTGTCGCTAGGTTCTATTGGCTTGCTCTGGTTCGCTCTCCCGCGCACGCAAGATTCAGCAGCGGGTATCGGGGTTGTCTTTGCTTTCACTGGCATGCTGGGCGCATCGCTCGGCCCCATGCTGGCCTATTACCTCTCGATGGCAAACGGGCCTGCGCTGATCATGCAAAGCCTGGCGGGAACAGCTTTCGTATTCTTCGGTCTGTCCGGGATCGTGTTGACGACCAAGAAAGACTTCAGCTTCCTGGGCGGTTTTCTGATCGTGGGGCTGCTTGTAGCAGTTGTGTGTATGTTGCTCCTGTTCGCGGCGTCATTCTTTGGCTACTCAATGCCTGGCGCGCACCTGGCAATCAGCGCGGCGATCATGCTGATCATGTCAGGATTTATCCTCTTTGATACGAGCCGCATCGTACACGGCGGAGAGACTAACTACATTCGGGCGACGGCCTCTATGTTTTTAAACATCATCAACCTGTTCACGTCGATGCTGCATGTGCTTGGCGCGATGGATGACTAGTCACTCGTGACCGATGTTTAAAAGCCCCGCTTGTGCGGGGCTTTTTCGTTCCAGCCTACAGCAGTTTGTCTTTGATAGCGAATCTGCCGGCAGCGCAGCTACCAGCAATGAAAACGCTTGGTCTGTTTTTAAAGGGGTTTGATTAATTTTGGAAAACGACTTTTCGCCATTTGTCCGAATTCTGGGTAAAGGGAAAACTGGCAGTCGCTCTTTGACGCAGAGGGAAGCAGAAGACGCCATGTCTTTGGTGCTGAACGGTAAGGTCGAGGATGTTCAGCTCGGCGCGTTCCTGATGTTGCTGCGTGTCAAGGAGGAGTCTGCAGAAGAGTTGGCCGGGTTCGCACAAGCCTGTCGTCGTTTTATTGGCGAACAGAGAGCGCAGCTGGAACGCGAGCAGAGTTCGTCGGGTTTTGTGGCGAGCGTGGTTGATCTTGACTGGTCTAGTTATGCTGGGAAAAGGCGCCAGCCACACTGGTTTCTACTGGCCGCTATTGCGCTTGCTGACTCCGGTTTCAGAATCTGCATGCATGGTGCGAGAGGGCATACCGAGGGTCGCGTCTACACACAGGAGATGCTTCGTGAGTTGGGGTTTGAGCCAGCACGCGATGTTGTCGACGCCGCGGTAAAGCTCGAGCATGAACGCTTATGCTACTTGCCCATCGAGCATTTCTGCGAGCCGATGCACCGAATTATTGGCCTTAGGCCATTGTTTGGTTTGCGTTCGCCTGTGCACACGCTTTGTCGTTTGATTAATCCACTGGCGGCAAGAGCAACGGTGCAGAGCGTCTTCCATCCGTCTTACATGCAGGGGCATCACCATGCCACAAAACTGCTGGGCGAGAGCAATGCTGCCGTGCTCAAGGGCGATGCGGGTGAGGTGGAGTGTAGGCCACATGCTTCGGTGAAAGTCCTGTTAAACCACGGTGGCGAGAGTATTGAGCATACCTTGCCGCGCAGGGCGCCTGCTCCCGATGAGCGTCAGCCGGATAGCCGGGCACTTCTCGAGCTGTGGGCAGGCGGTGGTGATACGCTGGACAGCTACGGTGACCATGCCGTTGTTGGCACGATTGCGCTTGCGCTGCTGGCGATGGGCGAAGAGGGGGCGCTCGACTCGGCCTATGGTCGAGCAGAGTCGATCTGGTTGGAGCGAGACCGCAAACGCCTATCGCAGGTATAGGCTTGATGTTCCTCAGTCAACGACAATTCAGTTGCCCGAGAGGGGCCCTTCCCGATGGGTTACAATCTGCGACGCTGAAAACAGGGTTGTAGAGCAAGCGGACGATGGAAAGCGCTCGGCTTGCAGCTGAAACTGGATAGCTTGCGGCGCCAACGCAGCAGGCGAGGTCAAAAATATAGTCTTTGAAGGTGTAGAGCATGGCTTTGGCAGTAGACAGGTGGCACGAGATTGTCGACACCGGCGATATGGATAAGCTGCAGGAATTCCTGCACGATGATGTGGTTTTCTTCTCGCCTGTGGTGCACACGCCGCAGCGGGGTAAACCGATTACCGCGGCCTATCTGGCCGGTGCCAATCAGGTTCTGAACAGCAATGGGTTTCATTATACCGGCGAGCTTATTGGTGAGCGCCATGCTGTGTTGGAGTTTGTGACCGAGATCGATGGTATTCACGTCAACGGCATCGACATCATCAGCTGGGATGAGCAGGACCGTGTGACCGAATTCAAGGTAATGGTCCGGCCTCTAAAGGCAGTAAACGCCTTGCACGCTGCGATGGGTGAGATGCTGGCGAAAATGCAGGCGGGCACCGCGCAACAGTAGTGGCCCGGCACGCGCCCAAACCCCACATATTCCCCGCTATTTTCAGGTTGACGCCCTCTATCGCGATCTATAGAATTCTCGCTCCGCGGATTTCGGGGTAGTCAGCACTGGCCAAACATGGCGTTTGGCAGATCTCACTTTAGTGACAGTTTCTGGCTTTCTCAGCTGAGCGCCACGCGTGCGCCAGCTGTCGAAATAACCGCTAACTTATTGATTTTGGAGTAAAAATTAATGGCGACGATCAACCAGTTGGTTCGTAAGCCGAGAAAGCGCAAGGTCAAGAAGACCGACGTTCCCGCCCTGCAGGCTTGCCCGCAGCGCCGTGGGGTTTGCACTCGCGTCTACACCACAACGCCAAAGAAGCCGAACTCAGCACTGCGTAAAGTTTGCCGTGTGCGGTTAACCAGCGGTTACGAAGTGTCCTCGTACATCGGTGGTGAGGGCCACAACTTGCAAGAGCACAGCGTTGTGTTGATTCGCGGTGGTCGGGTCAAGGATTTGCCGGGCGTTCGCTATCATACCGTTCGCGGTACCCTCGACACGCAGGGTGTTGCCGATCGTAAGCAAGGCCGTTCCAAGTACGGCACCAAGCGACCCAAGGGTTGATAGCGAATCGAGGTTGAATAGCTCGAAAATAGAGCTGTTCCTTTGCTCTTTACTTAATACTATTTTTTTAACGGTTACCTACAGACTCCAAGCAGAAAGCGATTACACAAGCCGCCAAAACATCTTTCACGCTCAGTGACAGGCGGCTCCAGTAAGGCCAGGCGGTTGTTCAATGCAGTAGCAGCAGAGCAACGAGTTCTGGGTAACCTGAACCAGAGGAAACTACAATGCCAAGAAGACGCGTCGTTGCAAAACGCGAAATCCTTCCAGATCCCAAATTCGGGGATGTCACCCTCGCAAAATTCATGAACCACGTGATGATCAGCGGTAAGAAATCCGTTGCTGAGCGAATCGTTTATGGTGCACTGGATATCGTAAAAGAGAAAGGCAGCGCTGATCCAGTAGCAACCTTTCAGGAAGCTTTGGATACGATTGCTCCTATGGTCGAAGTTAAATCCCGCCGAGTCGGTGGTGCGACCTATCAGGTGCCTGTGGAAGTTCGCCCATCGCGTCGTGAAACCCTCTCCATGCGTTGGCTTGTTGAGTATGCGCGCGGTCGCGGTGAGAAATCGATGCCAGCTCGTCTCGCCGGTGAAATTCTCGATGCCTCGCAGGGCAAAGGCGCTGCAGTCAAGAAAAAGGAAGACGTGCATCGTATGGCCGAAGCGAACAAGGCCTTCTCGCACTTCCGCTTCTAATCAGATTTTTTTGTTTTGATTCGACGCGCCGGCTTAAGCCGGCGCGGTCATACTGGGCGTCAATTAAAACAGGACTAACGAGGCAAGTTAGCCGTGGCACGTAAAACACCTATCGATCGCTACCGCAATATTGGTATTTGCGCGCACGTGGATGCGGGTAAAACCACGACCACGGAACGTGTTCTGTTCTACACCGGGCTGTCACACAAGATTGGCGAGGTGCACGACGGCGCGGCGACCATGGACTGGATGGAGCAGGAGCAGGAGCGCGGTATCACCATTACTTCTGCGGCTACCACCTGTTTCTGGTCGGGCATGCAGCAGCAGTTCGATCAGCATCGCATTAATATCATCGACACGCCCGGGCACGTTGACTTTACCATTGAAGTTGAGCGCTCATTGCGCGTGCTCGACGGCGCGGTGGTGGTTCTATGTGGTTCGTCGGGCGTACAGCCGCAAACGGAAACCGTCTGGCGACAGGCCAACAAATACGAAGTTCCGCGCATGGTCTTCGTCAACAAGATGGATCGGGCCGGTGCTGACTTCACTATGGTAGTTGAGCAGCTCAAGGAGCGTCTTGGTGCCAACCCGGTGCCACTGCAGATGACGATTGGCGCTGAGGAAGAGTTTGTTGGTGTCGTCGATCTGATCAAGCAAAAGGCGATCATCTGGAACGAAGACGATCAGGGTATGACATTTGAGTACCAGTCGATTCCGGCAGAGCTCGAAGAGACCTGTGCGGAGATGCGCGAGCTTCTGGTCGAGTCCGCCGCGGAAGCTACCGAAGAGCTGATGGACAAGTATCTCGAGAGCGGTGAACTCAGTGAAGAAGAGATTAAGCAGGGCGTCCGCTTGCGAACGCTCGCGAACGAAATAGTACCTGTGCTTGGCGGTTCGGCGTTTAAGAATAAAGGCGTGCAGGCTGTGCTCGACGCTGTGATCGAGTTTATGCCATCACCGACTGAGGTGAAGGCTATTGAAGGCACCCTGGACGACAAGGACGAAACTGTCGATACCCGCGAAGCAAAAGATGACGCGCCGTTTTCAGCGCTGGCATTTAAAATCGCGACGGATCCTTTTGTCGGTACCCTCACATTTTTCCGAGTTTACTCGGGCAAACTCAGCTCGGGTGACAGCGTGTATAACCCGGTCAAGGGCAAGAAAGAGCGGATTGGCCGAATGGTGCAGATGCACTCGAATGATCGTGAGGAGATTAAAGAAGTGCTGGCGGGCGACATCGCCGCGGGCATTGGACTTAAAGATGTCACAACCGGGGATACGCTTTGCACGCCAGATTCCATCATTACGCTGGAGCGCATGGAATTTCCGGAGCCTGTTATTTCGGTTGCCGTTGAGCCACGCTCCAAGCCGGATCAGGAAAAAATGGGGATTGCGCTCGGCAAGCTGGCGCAGGAAGACCCCTCTTTCAGAGTCAAGACAGATGAGGAGTCAGGCCAGACGATTATCTCTGGTATGGGTGAGCTCCACCTCGATATCCTGGTCGACCGTATGCGCCGTGAATTCAATGTGGAGGCTAATATCGGTAAGCCTCAGGTGGCTTATCGTGAGGCCATTAGAAATACCTGTGAAATTGAGGGCAAGTTTGTTCGCCAATCCGGTGGCCGTGGTCAATATGGCCACGTTTGGGTGAAATTCGAACCCGCTGAAGATGCTGGCGCCGAGGGCCTTGAGTTTGAAAACGAAATTGTTGGCGGTACCGTGCCTAAAGAGTACATCCCAGCGGTCGAAAAGGGTATCTCTGAGCAAATGCAGAATGGCGTTCTGGCAGGGTATCCACTGCTTGGCTTAAAGGCGACGCTGTACGATGGGTCCTTTCATGATGTCGACTCCAATGAAATGGCGTTTAAAGTCGCCGCATCAATGGCGACCAAAAAGCTCGCCGACGAGGGTGGCGCGGTGCTGCTAGAGCCGATCATGAAGGTCGAGGTGGTCACCCCCGAAGAAAATATGGGCGATGTGGTCGGTGATTTAAACCGTCGTCGTGGCATGATCGCGGGCATGGAAGAAAACCCCTCTGGAAAGGTGGTCAACGCAGAGGTCCCGCTGGCGGAAATGTTTGGCTACGCCACTGATTTGCGTTCGGCTACCCAGGGGCGCGCGACGTTTACCATGGAATTTGAGAAGTACGCCGAGGCGCCTAAGAACGTCGCGGAGGCAATCATCAGTAAAAACGGTGGTTGATTGCTGAAACAGGTCTACACTGTTTCGGTTGCGGAATGAAATGATTGAGGGGGTCAGAACCCTTTTTTAAAATCTGAGCTTAATGCTCATACAATGCGATGAAAAGAAGGGTTCTGACCCCTTGCATGACTATTGAATGAGAGGACACGACAGTGGCAAAAGAAAAGTTTGAACGCACGAAACCCCACGTGAACGTGGGTACGATT
>CAZDEW010000032.1:0-29512 GCA_964504585.1 uncultured Pseudomonadales bacterium
GTATGTCTTTTGCGATTCTACGGGATCATGGAACTCGCAGTGCTCGGGAATCTGTTGGTTCATATGATAAATACGATTTAACGCCAGCGGGTGCAGCTCATGAAATTGGCCGGCAACCGTCTCAAGCCGCACAAAGAAATCAAAGGCGCTTTTGATAAAAAAATGCCCGATCTCTTCAAACGCCGCCTCCAGGCTATCCAGAATAAACTGATCAGCGTCGTATTCCTGCTGTTTACTGAAGGTGGATGCCTCCGGCACTGCACTCGTAGCGGCATCATCGCCGAGCTTGGACTGCGGGCTCGCGCCTTGTTTAAAGCCATGCTCAATCTGTGTGTTCTTGTTATGGTGCTCGAGGCTGAGATGACCTAGCTCGTGTAATAACACAGCGGCTAGGCCACCGGCAAAAGAGATGCGTGCATTGTGGCGTTGTGTGGCGCTACAGATGTCGATGAGATTGGGTAGCGGTTCTCCGTCGTGGTAGAAACGAAACAACAATACAAAAACGAACTGATTGAGCAGATCGGACAGCGACAGCTCGGGAAGCTCCTGCAAGGGGTAGAGGTCTTGGCTTGCAGCCGGCAAACTACCGATGATCTGGGCGGAGTAGCTCACGCTCTCCAGCAAATCAATTAAACCGCTGCCGATCACTATGATTTTGCGCTCGCCAAGTCGTTGGGAGTACGCTTCACACAATGGGAGCGGCAGCACATAGATTTCGCATTCGCCCAAAGCCTGTCGCTGCTCAAACTGGACTAGCTTCAGTGGCTCTTCCACAAGATCCGTCAGCGCGAGCAGGTCTTTATCCTCCTCAAGACACAACTGCCGACGACGAATATCGTCGATGCACCGCTGGATGCGGGCAGGCGATACAGAGTAGGGCGTCAGGCTGCGTCGCCTATCTTTCGGAGATTCGAGCAGCTGGATGAGTTCGTCAGTCGTGAGCATTCGTTTATGGGGTACCGTTCAGAACGCGATGCATGGGGGAGGCTGGATCATAATAGGCCACGCGTTGCAATATCATGGGCCTGACGCCCGCCCAGAGCACAAGCTGACGTTTCAAGGGATCAGCACGCGAAAAGGTGCGAGCGATTTCATCGGCCGTCATTAACGGATAACGATGGTAACTCATCTGCTCACCCTTGAGGCCCTGATCTTTTTGTTTTCGGTTAGTTTCATTAAATCGTGATTCTTCAATCAGGGTGTCGCCCAAACGCTTCGACAAGTACTCCGTTGTTGTCACGTCGACATTGCCGAAGGCCTGGAGAATGCCAGCGTTTGCCGCAAAGCTTTCAAAACGCTCCTTATACAGCGCCTTTCCCTGTCCCCAGTCCTGAATAATCACCCAGAGTTTGACGCCAAACGATGCGATCTGACCGGTTGCATCCTGCAGCTGGCGCATAAACCCGAGGACTGGAAACTCGTCAAGTGCGACCAACACGGGCACGCGCGGAGTGCCTGGGGTCCGTTCCATGCTGTCGATCAATTGATTGATGAGAATACGCAGCCACCGGTTACAGAGCGACATTCGAGTCGCCGGCAGTACCAAATAAATAGTGGTGCCGCCCGGATCAGTTTTGAGATCCGATAGATCCACGTCGTGCCCGGTCAATACAGATTTCATGGCACTGAATTCCAGAAACTGCGTATGCCGCCGTGCGGTCGATAAAACGCTACCTCGCTCCTCTGTCCCTTTATCATAAAACCCTCTAACAGCGCCTTCTATCATTGCCGCGATGTCCTTGAATCCTGTTGTACGCAGGTGGGCACAGTTTGAGAGAACTGCCTCCTCAATCACAAACGTTTTTCCATCGTCGGAGGTTTCCAGCGCGCGATTGAGGAGCTGGCGCACCGTGATCAGATGACGCTCGCGCTCGTCCAGGGCAGGGGCCACCGCGGTATAGAGAATGAGGCCAGCAATAAAGTGGCTGGCGCTCTCGTTCCAGTGCGGATCTTTCTCCTGGCCGGACTGTAGTATCAGCCCGTCCGTTAGCTGCAAGCTGTCTTCAATGATAAAACGATTGGTCAGCGTGAGCAGGCTCATGGGGTTGTACTGAACCCGAAAGGGCGCGAGCGCCTCATCGGTAATGCCAAATGGATCGAGAATTTTCACCGCTTGACCTTGGTCGGCTCGTGCTTGAGCGGTGTTGTTGGCGAGTTCTCCCTTGGGGTCGGTACACAAAACGCTGCCACTGTAGCACAACAGATTGTTCGTGAGCGTGACCGATTTGCCCGCGCGAGAACCTGCGACGGTTAACATGTGCCGGTCGTCCTCAATGCCAATGAGCTGATCGCCAATGGCGCCCAGTACCAGTTGGCCTGTGGATTGGCTGGGGTTGAATTGCAGCGACGGGTGTCCAGCGATTTCGTTGGGATCAATAAAGCGTGCCTGCGGCGCCGTTTGCTCTGACAGTCGCCTTGTGGGGACGCCACGCGGCACGTCAGCCATGAGTGTTTCGCCAAAGTCACCGTCCGGTGTGTGTGCGATTAGTCGATCGGTTGTCATCGTCAAACTCCGTGAGAGGGAAAACAAGCTATACGCGCTTGCGCTCTGCGCTAATGGGTTTACGTATCCTCGCATGCGATCTAACGCCTGTCTGTATGGTCTGCGCAACGACATTGGATAACTAAGCACTCTCGCCACCACTGGCCCATGCTTTCCAAGTGTCGGTCTTATCAGTGTTACGAAGTGGTTCTCGGGCAGCGTGCTGTCCGCCAAGGGCCTCCGGTTGGTGTGTTTCTCTGGTGTCACGCGTCTCTCTGAAGGGTTAGCGCACCGCATCCTGCGGCCATGAATGAGCTACCCTGACGCAATCACCGCAATGCCTACGGCGGTACGTCAATCCCTTTTACCCGTAAGACGTTCTAACGCTTTTTCAGCGAAGAACGACTAAACGGTCCCCCACAAAAGGGATGGACGTATTCCGGTGATGGCGTCGTTGGTAAGCATAGGCTCGCAATGGTGCGGTGCTGATTAACCCAAGAGGAGAAATTACATGACTAACGAAAACACACAACAATCAACAGAAACTAAGCGCCCTGACTATGTCGCTGTGCAGTACCGCACGATCACCCTCGAAGAGGGCCATAAGACACGCAAGGAACAGATCGGCGCCTTGTGGAAGCGCGAGGATGGCAGCTTGATGTTCCGTCCCGCCGGAGCGCAAATCATTGACGGCGACGTTTACTTCTTCTCAGTCGACACTGAGTAGCGATTGCAAAAACAATCAGGGGCGCACACGCGCCCCTTTTCTTTTATTTTTGGGGGATCTACTAAGCGTCTATGGCTAACGTTTCTGTGAGGCCGTCGCCCGCACGACGTTTTTTACGGGGCACAATCGTCATTTCCAGCTGGTGCTCTTTGCACAGCACAGCAAGTCCATAACGCCCCTCAAAACATTGGCGGCAAACCTCGTAATAAGGGCACTCATACCGAAATCGTCGTCCGCTTTTTGGCGCCGACGTTTCTTCATCGAGTATCGTTGACGATGGCAGCGGTGTTTCCTTGTTAAGCATATCTCGCTCCACCCAGGTCATCGCTGGGCGTATCTGCAGCAGCTCATTGGCACTTCTTTCAAAAGTGCCATCACGGATGATTAAATGGTTCATCGTATCGCCGGTTTCCCGTCCACCAGGCTTTCCGGTATGACTCGGTTGCAAACCGAGCGCAATCATTTTGTCGGCCCATTCGCGGTTATGGTACCGTCCTCGACCCGGGCTACCGTAGTGATGCTGCCAAAGGTGGACCATCTCGTGCGCGAGTGTCGACAGGAGACCTATCGGTTGATCAGGATCATAGTGTGACGGGTTAAGTGCAATTTCATCGCACTGTTCTCCGTCTTCGCGCTTAAACGTTTCCGCTTTGAAATAGCCGTATGTGCCATTGCGTCGCTGGAGCGTTATCAGGCAATTAGGTAACTCGAACCCAAATAATCGTTCATTCAAAAAATCGTAGTTGTTCTGCCAATCCTCATACATATCCTGCGAGGGTTTTAGGCCGTAGTCACTCTGCTTCATCAGTCGCACCGTTTTGTAATGTACATTCCATATCGCAGCGGTAGATGTGCGCTGCATGGGAAGCCGAGTATGTTCGTGAAACCGAATTGACATCCTCGCGAACGGCTCGTTGGGCGTTCACGGCTCGGGCTGCTAACCAGTTGTTAAGTCTTTTTGATTAGACTGAGAGATAGATAAGCCAAAATAAAGGCTGCTACAAGGTATGTAAGGTAGTACCCATACTCAATGGGTCTCCAGCCTTACCTACCTTGGGGGGGATGTCCCATCCCCCGCAGACCCCCCTAGGGTTTGGCTAACGAGCGATCGGTGCAGTCGCATAGTTCGCTGCGAAGTCAAACATGTCACACTGTTTGCTAATCGTGAACAATCGCAAACCGAGGCGCCAACACCGTTCTGTCGGTGTATCACAACCCGTGAGGCAGCCACGAGGGAGCTGTCAGGCTATTTCGATTAGCCTTGAAACCCAGTCGATATCATAGGCGCATGATCTTGCCCGAGGTGATCGCGAGGCCATTCCGTCTTTGAAATCGCTAGGATAGGAGATATGGAAGTTCCCCCTAAAGCACCGAAGCGCGAGGCGCCACTCTCAATACGCGTTCCCAAGGAATTGCGCGAGGAATTTGATGAGCGGTGGCAACGATCTGGCTTGTCAAAGCAGGGCTTCGTCTTGTCTTGTGTTTTCGATCGCAAACTACCTCGTCAAGTCAGACGGATTGCGCTTGAAGAACGTTTGCTTGTCGAAGTCCATGCTGAGCTGGTTGCTATCAAGGAAGAGTGGCGCGAGACTAATCGTCAACATGCTGAACGGCATCACGATTGTTCGGATTTGCTCGATCAGCTGAATCATCGTCTACTTAAAAGTTCACTGCTTCTCATGAAGTCTCTCCGGGGAGGGCGCTAGTGATGGCTGTTATTGTAAAAGCCTCTCAGCGTTCTCATGGCCAAGAATTGGCACGGCACTTACAGAATGCCGCGGACAACGAATCCGTTGTCTTTCACAGTCTTCGGGGTAGCGTCAGCGACGATTTAGCGGGTGCGTTTGCTGAGTGGAAAATGCAAGCCAGTGTTACACGATGTACGAAGGAGCTCTACAGCGTCTCGATTAATCCCCAAGAGCGTTGGCCTCGCGAATGGTATGAAGAATTCCTCGATCAAATGGAAAAAGATCTAGGGCTTGAAAACCAGCCAAGAGCCGTGGTCTTCCACACGAAGAAAAATCGTGATCACTGCCATGCGGTGTTCTCAAGGGTGATTGTAGACCAGGGTAAAGCTGTTCATCTAGCGTTTGATCATGACCAGCTGAAAATGACGGCAAAGCGTTTTGCGAGAGAAAAAGGTTTAACTTTACCTGCAGGCTATCATAGAGAAAAACGCGATCATGAAGGCAAAGAACAGTTGCTTCTACATGAGAAAATGCGTGCTGATAGTACCGGGATTACCCGGGAGATGCGTCAAGAGGTGATTACCGATATTTGGCGACGTTCAGATTCACCGCAAGCGTTTCTGGCTGGGTTGCAAGATCATGGCTACATGGTTTGCAAGGGAAAACGGCCTTTGTGTGTGGTTGACTACTACGGTGGTGTTGATGCGCTTCCCAGAATGATCACGGATAAGCGAGTTCGCACCGCTGATATCCGAACTTACCTATCAAAAGCCGTCGATGTCGACGCACTACCGACGGTGGATGAGATGCGTGGACTGATTGCGCAGCATCGGCAGCGCGAAGAGCAGTTCCAATCGACCCAAGCTCAGCAAGAGCGCCGTGAGCAGATAGTTCGGCTTCATGCAGAACGTCAAGCCTCTCTGCAACAGGAGTTAGCGGCGCTACAGCAGCAGCATGAAAAGGCACTGGATGCTTTGCGCGCAAAACATATTGGGTTGAGAGCGAGTAGGCGGTCTGAGTACCTGCAGGCAAAACGCGATCGAGTTGAAGCAAGGGATCCACCAGGCCATCGTTTGACCGAGCTGCTGCAGAAGGCAACTGGGCTGAGCACGCTGAAGTATCGCTTTCAGCGCTATCAAGACGGTCGAGCACTGCAAGCGCACCAAAATGAACAGCTTCGTCTTAGATCGCAGCAAGATGAACTGGAGCGTCACCTTAAGATAGAACAAGAACTACTAGAATACCGGGTTAAGCAGCGGATCGCCGCCGTCAAGCGGCTGGAACAAGAAGAGCTTCGTTCTGTTGGTCGTGAGACTCTCCGCGAACATCGGGATCGACAGAACCACTCTAGCGCACATTCGCCTGCGCTCGACTTCGTCTTATCGCCGTATAAGTATCGCAAGGTAGATACCGAGCGCGCCAAAAACAAATTCAGCGCTAGCCTTTCGCGCTCAACGCAAGACGCTGCGGGAGAAGAAAAGCCGCCGAAAGCCAAATCAACTTGTGTCGATAAAGGTGAAAACGTTTCGTCCAGTCAAGCTCGTCAAATGGAAGTGAGGCGCCTACCGAGCGATCGTGATCGCGATGGTGGAAAGCAGCGGTAAGGGTAGATGGACGATCGCTACGATGATTACGCGAACCACCAACGCGCCGTGCAGCAGCAGCGTGAATGGGACGACCGTATCGCCCTGGACAGGCGTCTTGCCGTTCGACGTGGTATCGCCGAAAAGGAACTGCAGGACTTTTATGGTCCAGGAAAGTCTAAGCTAGAAAATGAAATCCACGAATTGAACAGAAACTTGGCAGCTAAGGGGGTTCTAGGGGCATGGTATCGCTTGAGGCATGGTAAACGCGCACGGCAGACGCTGAGTAAGTGCGAGAAAAGTCTTGAAAACCTCATTGCGCGCATGAATGAACGTCAAAGTGTCATCGAGCAGCGTGAACAAACGGCGAGGGAGCAGCTAAATATTAAACTGGCCTCGCGACGAGAGCGCCTAGACGTTCACTTGAAAATGCGAGATAAGTTTCCGAAGGTGAAGACGGCATTTGAATCCGGACAAGTCATTGACAAACTCGAAAGGGTCGGTGCGTCTGACCGCAGCCCCACTCGGTCACGCTAATAGGGTAAAGAGAAAAAGCTTGCATAGAGCCAAGCCTTCGTATAATAAGGGTGTTGGCATGGGGGGGGGCTTGCCGTGCTGCCCAGAATAAGTGTTGTTTGTGTTTCCATCGGGTCGGCGACTGCGATGGAGCGGCACTTTTCGCTGATAATTCGGAAAATACCAACACTAGATCTCCCTAACGGATTTATACCTCAGATTATGGATGGAACCCGCCGCCAACTTCTTTAAATATCCCAAGATTACCGCACAATTGCATTGATCTGTTTATAAAAGTAAGTAAAATTGTAGAAATGTTATGCCCGCGAACGCCGATTTTCTTGTTCGCATTAAAAAATACACTATAGATACAATAACGAGCGCCAGGGAGCTTGTAGATGCCGTTTTCCTTTCCGCCCGATCCAGCCGAATATGATGCTATCGCCAAAGTTGTTGAATCCGTCAAAGCGGAGGAGAACTTTGATGAATGGCTGTGTGGCCACTTGGTTAAGAAGTTGCGCCACCATGGTCAGCACGATCAAAAGAAGTTAGATGCTGCTAGAGCGTTGCTTGGGGCGTTTATTCAAAATCATCTTGATCCTGCCATTGTGAGGCTGGTTACACAGCGATCAGTTGCTTTGTCAAAGGAGAACTTTTTCGAGCCACCTAAGGCAAGAAGGGCATTGCGTGACAACGGAACACCGGCATTATTTGATGAGCCTGAGTTAATAGAGGAATTTAGCGAGCGGTTGATTGTGGCTGTTTATGGCGATGAGAATACTCGCTTAGTCCAACGGAAATCGGTGGCTATTAGGAACTTTATAAAGTGGAACTTCTGGGTCAGATCAAAGTACTTTTTTGACGCTGAGGGTATGAAACAACTTAGCGAGGATTTGGATAATCTGGATTGGTAGCCATAGATCAATTGGCCCATTTCTCCGGCGCCCCGTAGATGCTGGCCGACAAGCTGGTATATTATAGCGATGAAGTGGACAGATCTGCTTTGGTTTTACGAAAAAGTGAGCTATCAAAGGTTCTGTGTATTTCAACTGACCTGTATTGGATTTGTTGTAAGCTTAAAGATTAAGCTGATAGGTAGTTCAACACCTTTGGCAGGCCTTATTGATATGGGGGCCCTATTATTTTCAGTTTTTTTGTTGCTAGGTTCTCTGGCAATCTGGATATTAAACCAGTTCATTATTCATCTTGCGTTACCGCCAGATATGCTTGGGCATAGCTCACCACAGGCATTTTTCGACGCGCAAAAGAGTATGACTGGCAGCACGTCCATTTACGAGGGTCAGTTTGCTGATCTCTCCGAGCAATGGAGCAAAGCGGATTCTGAGCAGCGAGTTACTATGAGAGTGCTGGCTGCCTCTCTGATAGCACTCTCCTTTGTTCTCTTTCTGATATCTCAGTTTGTATTGCTACTATCGTGCTGGCCAGCTCTTCAGGCTCTAGCTGATCGTATTGGTAGTCTTCTATAAGCACCCTCATCGATTCCCCCAACACAATTTGGTTGATTCTCGCTATTTCCATCAGGCTCAGTGATGGATGAAAACGAACCCGTTGGTTGGTGCATTCCTTAAAGCTTTCTTTCATAGCGTCTCTACTCCTCTGGGTTAAGCTTCAAACACAGTTTGTTGAGTTTTTTAGGGTTATTTCAACTTATCGGCCGCTCACCTCACAGTGTTTACCGAAGCACTAATAAAATATTACAAAACACCATCATCTGTAAAGAGAAATCCAGTACTCGAAAGAAATGATCGCAAATTCGATCCATAGATATCAATGAGTTAATTACAATTTCTAAAACGCGACTTATCCAAATATCGTAACTGAAGAATGTTTTTAGTTTGGCGCGCTTCTTGCTGCGGTTGGTCCTCGTGAATACCCACGTAAAGTCACTGACGCGCTGCGGTACTTTCACAATTTGGAACGGGTTATGGGCTTGAGCGCAGCAGGTTACCGCAACATGAAGTCTTATTTTCGTCCATTGACCTTTCCCCCAAAAACCGGTCCATGACGAGGATGAGATTTCCAGTTAATCTAGTAACGAGGAGATCTCAAGATGAAGAAGAAACGGTTTACCGAAGAGCAAATTATCGGCGCCTTGAAGGAGCATGAGTCGGGCGTCAAGGTCGACGAGATATGTCGCCAGATGGGCATATCGAACGGTACGTTTTACAACTGGCGCAGTAAATATGGTGGTATGGAGGTCAATGAAGCCAAGCGACTGAGAGAGTTGGAGTCCGAGAATAATCGCCTGAAGAAGCTCCTGGCTGAGAAGGTGTTGGAGAATGAGGCGATGAAGGACGTGCTGTCAAAAAAGTGGTGAAGCCTGCTGCGAAGAAGCAAGTTGTGACGCACCTGACTAAGGTTCACCAGTTGAGTCAGCGCCGCGCTTGTACGTTGGCAGGCATTAGCCGAAGCGGCTGCCGTTATCAGGCCGTCCCTGCGAAGGACGATGGACTCAGAGAACGCTTGCAAGTACTAGCCGCCCAGTATCCGCGCTATGGCTACCTGATGCTTCACGGCTTACTCAAGGCTGAAGGCTTGGTGATCAACAAGAAGCGCACCTATCGACTCTACAGCGAGGCTGGCTTGCAGGTTCGTACCAAGAAACGTAAAAAGCTGGTGAGGCCGAGACAGCCACTGTCCATGCCGATAGCGAGGGATATTCGCTGGTCGATGGACTTTGTCTCTGATCAGCTAGCAAACGGCAGGCGCTTCAGAGTACTCAATGTTGTCGACGATTACTCACGCGAGCTGGTTGGCCAACTCACAGCTTTTTCGATTACCGGTCAGCAAGTCGCTCGATTTCTTAACGACCTGGTTGAGGAGCGCAGCAAGCCTGATCAGATTATCTGCGATAACGGCACCGAGTTTACTTGCAAGGCAATGTACTTCTGGCAACGAGAAACTGGCGTTGCTTTAGGCTTTATCCAGCCTGGCAAGCCGACTCAGAACGCGCTAGTCGAAAGCTTGAATGGCAAGTTCAGAGACAACTGTTTGAACCAGCATTGGTTTAAAAGCATTGATGAAGCAAGACAGGTCATCGACGACTGGCGGGAGCATTACAACAGGGAGCCACCACACAGTGCGCTCAATTATATGACACCAGTGGCCTTCGCTAACAGGGCCGCTTAGAATGAATTTCTCATCCAAGAAATGGCACTAACTTGGGGGAAAGGTCACTGATGGCTGTCTGGCGACGTAATTCACAGTCGACCGTCACGGTACATTCCGATCAAGGTAGTCAGTACACCAGCCACGACTGGAGCAACTTCCTTAAAGCGCATGGACTCGAAGGTAGCATGAGTCGTCGCGGTAACTGTCACGACAATGTGGTAGCTGAGAGCTTCTTCGAACTGCTGAAACGAGAGCGGGTGAAGAAAAAAGATATATCCCAATCGCAATGAAGCAAGTAGCGATATTTTTGATTACACAGAGATGTTCTACAATACAAAACGACGACACGGTTTTAATAACCAGCTGTCACCCGTGGAGTATGAGTAACGTTACCAAAAGAGGCTGGAGAGCATCTAGAGAACTGGTGGCGATTCAGACTATGGGATTGGTCGTATCGATACAAGTGTAGCGGAGAGGCGATATTACCTGTAGATCATACTTTGTCTGTGCGTAAGAAATAAATCGTGTGGGTATATTGCCTGCGTGTAGTGTTATGGCAGTTCCGTTTCGAAGATGTTAATGTTCTTTTCCACAATAGGATTCAATGCAGAGGGTATAGCGATGAGTATTTCTTTTCGACTTCTTTTTATAGCTTTGACGGTGCAGCAGATCGCCGCTTGCGCGCCGATGACATCACTGTCACAGGTGGAAACATTCGCGGCAAGCGCCGTCGGGCTCTCCGAAGCTACAGGCGAGCTTATCAAAGAATATAACGCGTCTACGATAAACGCTGGCCTCAAGAATATGGCCGTGCAACACCATCCGGGCGGTCAAAATTTGACTTTCGAAAAACTGGAGTCTATTCAGGCAGTTTATGGTCATGACTCGCTCAAAAAGTTGTCAATTGTCCGCGCTAATCAAGCACTGAAACAGTACTCAAGTGCTGTCCTTGGTCTTGCTCAAGCCGGTGACCGCGAATCCATCGCTAAAGCCTCTGCAGGGGTAGTGTCGTCTCTGCACAAGTTCAACGAGAGTCATCAGGGATTAACTGGACGTGCCGAGCCACTTATTGGGGATAGTGCGCTTGGGCATATCGGTGCTGCAATAGATCTCATCGGCGCAAAGATTGTTGAGAAGCGCCGTCGTCAGGCAATTAAGATAATCGTGACTAAAGCGGATCCGCATATAGCTGCGCTGGTGAACGAGCTGACAGCAAGCATCGATAGCCTGTCGTTTGTTGACGATATCGTAACTAATCGGACACTGGTCTTAAGTACGGAGATAGCAGGATTTAATCGTAGGGTTGCAAACGAGTATTACCGTAACGAGCCGGACCAGCGTTTTGATGATTTAAAATCGTTGTGGGAATCAAATCAGGAACTTTTGAAAACGCCCGCAAGGGTCGGACATCTGAAAAAGGCGCTTCAAGAGGTTGCTAAGCAGCATTCGGTTATTGCTACAGAGGTGAGTGAGGACCGGTTTACCTCGGATGGCATTATGCGCGCGATTGCTGAGATAAAGGCAATGAAAGAACAGTATGAATCTTTTCAGGACGCAATAGTTGGTTGCGATAAGATACGTGTTGATGAAGATGGTAGCGTAAGTTGCGGAGAGGCTTGAGAGCTAGCGATAGTCCCACAGAGAGGAAGGTGTTATGGAAACAAATCAAGTTAAAGCGCTGAAGGCCGCTATTAATAAAGCGATCATAGGCTTAGCGAGAAAAATGACTCAAACCAATGACGAGTTGTTGCAGGCTGATTTGTCTCAGCAGATTGGCTCGCTCATGGCCCAGCGAGCCAATTTATCTCGGCGAATGTTGAAAAAAAATACCAAGCGATTAGATTCTGCGATTGCCAGTCTGGATGACCTCACAGAGTCGGCTAAAGATGCGAAGGGTGATGTTGACAAAGTCGAGGCGTTGATCCTAAAAAGCGCTAAGACAATCGATAAGCTAACTCGTTTTGTCGCTAGTCTAGCAAAGGTAGTTTGAACGTCTCGGAGCCTATTCCCAGTCGAGAAAGCAATCAGATTGCTGACAGCCCACAGGGTAATACAAGGATCGGCGGATAGCCCGTTTTCTAATGGGGCGGGCTATCCTCGAGACTCGGGGTGCTTTAGTCAAAAGTCAGTCTCGTAGCGGACGCTCAGAAATTAGCCCGCCTGCTTTGTTCACCTATTGCTTCTTGGCAACGCAATTGCATGTTGCCAAGCTCTAAATACTCGCCAATATCCTGTGCGATCGCGAACAGAGTAGATTCTGTGGTTGACTTTGACCCGATAATCTGGGTTGCGGCGGGCCCAGCCACTTCGATCGCTTAGCAAAGTCAGTGCCATTAATGCTGTATGAATGGCATGCTAGCTACATGCCAAAAAACCTTGGGTCGCGTTATGGCCTCGACTCCGAATTGCCTAAAACCTCAGTTGAGTGACGCTTCCGTACACATGGATATTATTGCTTTAGTATATGATGGACTTTTAGTTTTGTTATTGCTTTTTTTAGTCTTTCGAGCGGAGTAGCTTTTTCGTGGGATTTTGCTTTCATGCGCCGAGCAAAGTGCTCTCGGCGACGTAAATTGCGCTGGCTTATACGAAAAACAAGGGTATTCCGCACAGTATTGAACGCAAAGGATGCGGCTTGTTGCAGGTGCGTCCCAAAGCCCCATCGATCATTGCTCTCAGGGGAATACAACTGAATACTACTACTGGCGTTGAGCAAGAACGTGCAGAACTTTAATAAAAAGAACCTGACGCAGAGGAGTGTTGTTGCAATCACTGGACGAATCATCCCCTCTGGAAGCGTTAAACTGGCGGCTCAGGGTGGCCAATCACTGGGCGCCGATGACGTTGATTCTTGATAGGGGCGTGCGGTATTCTTGTATAGGGGCGGCGAGACTTGAATCTGTCTCCGATAGCGATAGTAGAGTCTTGATTCAGCTCGGTCTTCGTAGGGGGATTTGTATCCGCGGAAACGAGGTTTGCTGAAGGGTGCAATTTCGGGGAGTAGAGGTCTCGGTTTATGGGTGCGTTCGGGACGTCGCGGCTGGCGTACCTACTAAATTTATGGTTTAAAGGAATATGGGCAAGCTGGAAAATATGCTGAAATTCTTAACCCGACCCGAGGCGCCCTTGTGGATGAGCGTTGCCGTTCTCGCTTTAAGTGTAGGTTATTCAGCCTATGTAGAGGATGGCGCTCGGAAAGTACAGGTCTTGCAGATACAACAAGTCCTTCGTGACCGTTACTTGGATTACAAACCTACATTAGACAAGCTTCAAGTCGAGCATTATCCAGGTGATAAATCAAGTTATACCGTACAAGAGCGTTATCAGCTCGGTAGATATTGGAGCGAAATTCAGTTCAACGAATTTTTGGTGATTAAGAAATTTGGGAGAGGGGTTCTGGAACACGAATGGAAACCGGTATACGGAGTCTGGGCATCAAATGCCCTTGAAGAGTTTGAGGTGCTTAGAGAGGAATTCTGCCACTTTATTCGAAATGAGAAGGGATTCATGGGGACTTACGCAAAGGAGTTTGAACTTGCGATTAGAGACGCGTATGAAAGCCGAAATAGTAATCAGGTGATTAATTGCGATGCATTGCTTAGAAACCGAAAAGACAATACATCATCGGATTAACTGTGGATCAAACGTCACAGTGGAGAAACTTACTTTCTCCAATCAGAAGAAAGGACATTGACGTAGGGTCACAGCCTTCAAGCACTGCGATCGGAAGAAAAGAACTTGAGAGAGATTACGACCGAATACTGTTTGCAGCCCCCACTCGTAGACTATCCGATAAAACCCAAGTATATCCATTTGAAATTAATGACTCTGTTAGAACCCGTCTGACGCATTCCCATGAAGTCAGTAATCTTGCACGTAGCATCGGAATCCGGCTAGCCTTCGAGCATGCCGATGTTGTATTCGGGCCGGACAATGAATCTCTTAATGTAAAAAGAAACGTCCCAGCCTTGTTGGCCGCGGTCGGTCTCGCACATGATCTAGGAAACCCGCCGTTTGGACATCAGGGTGAGTTGGCTATGCAGCAGTGGTTCGAGCAAGGTGGCTGCGGCAATGATGCCAATGGTGAACGTGTGAAGGTTGCGGTGGATCATCGTCAGTTTGACGGGAATGCCCAGACTTTTCGCCTCCTGACAAGGTTGCAAATCCTAAATGATCAGTATGGCCTAAACCTATGTGTTGCGACACTGGCTGCGCTACTTAAATACCCCAGCATCTATGGTTCTCGAAACAAAGGGGGCTATAAGAAGTACGGTGTTTTCGAAAGCGAGCGGGAAATAGTAGAAGAGGTGTGGAGACAGACGGCTTTAAGTGAAGGTGTTAGGCACCCCTTGGCGTATATCATGGAAGCTTGCGATGATATCGCTTATTCTGTCATCGATGCCGAAGATACCGTTAAAAAGGGGTATGCTTCTTTCTATGACTTAATTGACCATCTTGACTCCAGCGGTGATCAAACGATTCGGAAAATCGTGGAAATCGCCGTAAGTAAGAACAGAGCGTTCAAAAAAGAGTCGCTGAGTGCGCAAGAGCTCAATGATATCTCGATGCAGATGTTTAGGGTCAATGCGATCTCGGAAATGGTTCTTGAAACTACTAGTACGTTCATTGACAATGTCCAGAGGATGCTCGACGGGACGATTCCCGATGGCTTTGCTTTAATAGAGAATTCCAAGTGTGCGCAATTGTGTCATTTGATAAAGGAGTTCGATAGGAAGAACGGTTTTCAGAATAAGGAGGTTTTACGCCTCGAGTTAAAGGGCAGCAACTATATAAAGAGCATGATGTCTATGCTCTGGAAAGGTATCTCAAAGGAGAATGATAAAAATCATCCGTTTGAGCGGTTCGTTTTTGGTGAGATATCCGAGAATTATCGAAGGATTTATGAGTCTGGTGATAGAACGGTATATGATAAGTGCCAGTTGTTGTGTGATGCCTTGTCAGGTATGACTGAAAAACATTTAATCAAGAAGCACGACGAGTATAAGTCGCTAGAAAATGCGTATTCCTGATCTGCGATCAATAAACTCGATGGAGCATTTGCGACGCCGGGTAGAGCATTATTTTTTCGGTAAGAGTAAAAAGGCGCTGCCAGACACTCAGCTAAACCTCGATATGTTTGAGGCAGAATTCCAAACCGACGAAAAACCTAGGTTGAGTGATAACCCTGCATTCTTTATCGATTTTCTATCTAGTATCCTGCCGGAAGGAAATGTATATCTGTTCGGTGGGATACTGCGAGATCTCGCACTATATGGGAAAAGAGGGTTCTCATCTGATATAGATTTGGTGGTCGACAAAGACTGGCGTCGTTGCCAATCGTATTTAGAGACCATTGGCGCAGCGAAAAATAAGTTTGGTGGTTACCGTCTTTACATCGGAAAGCAGCCTATTGATATTTGGGCTGCAGAGGAAACCTGGGCGATTCGGAGCGGTTATATTGAGTATGCCGGTATCTCATCTCTGACTGAAACGACCGTTCTTAACTGGGACGCCATTCTAATGAATTGGAGGTCGAAGCTTTTTATTTGCCAGCCGAATTACCTTGAAGAGTTGCGGAGCCAAGTTCTTGATATTGTTCTGGAAGAGAACCCCAATCCTAAAGGTATGGCGGTTCGCGTGTTTAGACATTTCTGCCTTAAAGACCCCGCACAGTTGACGGTTAAAGCGGCAAAGTATCTTGCACGTTGCGCTGATCAATATACGTATAAAGAGTTGCAGGACTATGAGATTAATAGCTATGGGAATTCGTTTATCGAGAAAACGATTTATCTTATCTTTAAAGAGATGAACGACTTTAAAGGGCTATCTGATTCGGAGAGGTATAATTCCGCGATCAATCGTGTCGAGAATAGCGGACTGACTCTGTCATTGATGCAAGCAGAAGTAAATTTTGGCTTTCCTTCGCAGTGAGCTGCACTTAAGAATACTCCTCTTTACACCATGGTTTTATTTCCCGAACAGGCGCCAGTAATCTCTGCTTTGCTCAGGAATGAGATTGGGGCGTTCATCGATACGTTTGCCGAGAATAATTAAGTTCATATCCCAAAAGAACTCTGGACGCTCGAAAGGTAGCGAGTGATTCAGTGCAAAAAGCGAAGCGCCTATCTTGCTGGCATCAATAGTATCCATAGCTTTGCTCACATAGATATCGTCGCCAGCTTGGCCTAGTCGCGGTTTGCCGTAGTTCACCTTCTCGGAGAGCCCGAGCGCCTTATCGTTGTTTGAGCAATATAGAGTCACTCTCGCTCCAAGCTCTCGTAATCCAGGCTCTATACGATTCTTGAATATATCCTGCGAGATATCCGGCTCAGCTAGAATCAACTCTCTAAATTTAATGGGTTCGTTTTCGGGAAGCGATCTGAGCGTAGTTTTTTTGATATCAGCGAGGGCCTCTGTGAGTGCTCTTGTACCCATGCTGTGGCCGATGAAATATACATTTTGGATTCCTTTGCACTGGTGGAGGTCGATAAGCATATCGGTGATATATGTCTTCGACGCGCCGATGCGAGCCCCATCATCCGTATAAGCGAGCTCTGATTCGTTTGACGGCCATGAAAAGAACATGGACTGTCCTTGGAAGCATAAGTCTGCATGCAATTGAGCTGTCCGAAGTGCAGCGTCCCTAAATGAAACGTTATAACCGTGAACAAATATCAGTACGTCGTGTGCAGAGCTATTTAAGAACTGATAGAAATCCTGCTTGCGAGTAACTACCGTTCTTTTGAGGATGTAATGTTTCTTGGGGTCTTCTCGAAACAACCACCTCCACTTCCTTGGTGGTCGAGTAATTTCACCAGGAATACGATGTGACCTTTGCGGGATATTGACGACGCAGTATCCGTAGCTAGCTGTTGAAGCTATTGAGTTATTGAAGTTATCACCGTCGGGTTCGCGATTGGTAACGAAAGCAACTACTGCAGCATCGTCGGCTCTCAGTTGCCTTAGAGCGCGCGCGTCTGGGGTAATGCCGGTAAGGTGACCGAAGGGTGATACCATTTTTATGAGATCAGATTCGAGTTCGAGTGGTAACCCCTCCTGCTGCAACGTTTCACTCATACCAGAATGTATAATAGACTTATGAGATATTGAGTCTGCACGGTCCTGATAGTAATGGACAACAGACTTCGTCTTCTTGCTCTCATGCGAAACTCCGGCTACTTTTTCTTGCGCTACGGTTGTAAGCAAGATAGCGATCGCTAAGCGGTAGAAGAGGTAACAAGCGATGACAAATAGAGTCGGTGCTAAGAATCCAGCGATTTTTTCGCCGTAGTAGGGGCTTACCTGCAAGTATTGAACCGCAACATGCTGGATCGTATTCTCCAACGGACCGATAAAGACGTAAGCAGACGCAGCAACAAACCCGATCGAGAGTAATGCGGTTGCTGCTTTTGTCATCTTTTTCATAGAACAACTCCGGTGTCACACTGACGAACCCTGCTCGACAAATGAGATCCGATTGCCAGTAATGGACCACAATTGAGCGGCGCACAGAGAATTAATCTCATCATTTCTTTCCTTCGCCAGCATAAGATCCGTTGCCGCGGGAATCTGTGTGTTTACGGCTGGTAGATTGGCTTGTTGACTGCGAAGATCAAATGATCACTACGGCGACGAGGTATCACTTTATCCCTGTGTTTTAACGAGCCGGTCATTGATCTGAGTATATGCGTCACAAGAAGAGGTTGAGCAACGTCAGAGCTACTTCATTATCTCTAGCACTTTTCTACGCTAGGAAACTTAGAAAATTTTCCGAATATGGTGCCTCGGCGGATTAATTTCCAATTACTCGATATGTGAACGGTGACAAATTCATGCATCTTCTCGCCTTTCATAGCGCGCAAATACAAGTTCCATTTATTTTGAGTTACTTTCAGATCGACTGCAAGATAAAGCAGTACGAGCAAGCTTTTAATCGAGAGTAGTCAAACTCCGTTCGCTGGATTCTCACCAGCCTTCGACGGCACGATCACTTGGGTAAATATGCTTCCGCTCCGGTATTTCGGATCCGTTTTCAAAGGTCACGATATAACGTTTAGAGTGTGTCGTTGGCACGTAAAGTAATACGGGCACTTCAGTTCTGCTAGCATGTATTGATTAATAATTGAGCTAATAAGTGATTTTTTTGTCGCATCAAATATTGATGTTTATTGAGAAGGGGTTTAGTATGCACCTTCAGAGGTTTGGCGTAGACGCCTGTCCCCCTTGACTAACTACAAATATATACAGCGGTGTGCAACCGCTCTTCCACTAGGAAAAATGCGAGCTCTACTACCGACACCAAAATATAACCCTTGCTTGATAGACATCTTGCCGGCTCGCCAAGATATCTCCAAGCGCTATGGGTTGTATTTGCGATGGCGGCATTACGTTGCGCAGGTTCAATCCAAACGCGAGCTGTGGATTAGAACCAATGAGCAGAAAATCTTTCCAACCCGCGGTCGGTAAAGCCTTTCATATTGATGAGCAACCGGTCACTCGCCCTTGGATTCGGTTTGAAACGATCCTATTCTCAATCGTCGTGTTCGGTATGTGCTGGCTTGTTGCGGCAGGTATCTATGGAGCCGTCCTCGGCGATTTCACCTACTTATCCGCACTCAGTAAACAGTACGACAAGTATCTGTTTGCCCTGTTTGGTCTTATCATAGGACACTCACATGGGCGAACATACAACGCGGGTCAATTTCCAGATGGATAAAGCGTCTCTGGATAGGTTAAAGAGTCTCAAGAGTGAGTGCGGAGCAGCAAGCTACGCGGAGGTAACCGCAAACGCGTACCGGCTCTATGAATACCTCATAGCCCTTGAAAAGGGCGGCGGGAAGCTAGTCGTTCAACAGGGTGATAGCGAGGAAACGCTCCGGTTATTTATCCCCGGTTAGTCGGGATCAGGCGTTATTCTAGATTGGGTTCCTGGCAAAGTTTTTGCTTATATACGCTCAAATCAGTCATACATTGCTTGGCGAGGGCATAAGTTCGATTCAACTCGTGTGCTTCTTGGCAATATTTCTTTGCGCACGCGTAGTACCCTAACCTTTCAAAACTATTGGAGACTCCAATCAAGGGTTCGGGCGCATCTTTTTCAATGTCGCTGGAGGCTCTGTAGTTCTTTAAAGCTTCCTGATAATCACCCATTTTGTAGTGTATATTTCCAAGGCCAAGATACGCTACCCAGGTATCAGGTTCAAGCGTCAACGCTTTTTTATAAGACGCTATCGCTTTCTCGTTTTCTTGTTGGTAGAAATAGAAAGATCCAAGAGCTACGTGTGCGCTGGTAAACCGCGGATTAAGCTTTAATGCCTTGCCTAAGTGAGACGACTGTTCGTCGTAGTTGCCTTTCATGGCAGCATAATAAGATTTCAATAAATAAATGTGCTCATGTTCGTCATGCGCAGTATCTAATTCATCTAGGAGGTGTTTTACTTTGGTTTGCGTCTCCCGATCGCGGTTCCTCCACATGGAAACGATGTTGGGCGTGTTTTCGTCTCCACCGATAGAATCATATATTTCTCTGACGCGTTTATCGAATGCAAGCTGATCGGTTCTCGCTTTATTTTTTTCTAGCTGAAATTGATTGTATAGACCAAGGCTTAGAGCCAAGATCGACACGATAAGAGATAGTATTGCCATAGTCTCTTTCACGTGACATCTCCTTTACTAATTCATCATCCTGTCGTGTGCCGGTTGAGCCAAGCGCCACTATTGCCTTTACCGGATAGTAGACTCGAACTGCATCTAATATCAAGGGTCTTGCGGTAGGAGCCTCCATATTAAAAAAATCGGTGCTGCGACAGGCGTTCAAACTCATAGGCCACTACTTGTCCGTTTCCAAGTGACGTTGCTTAAAGCGGCGAACAGCACTGTAAACCTCCCCTAGAATAGGGTCATCGCTGTTTTGAGTTCTCCGGCTTACACTGAGCCAAGAGGAGAACTGCCATGAAGAAATCGCGCTACAGCGAATCACAGATCGTCAGGATATTGAAAGAAGTCGAAGGCGGCCGCCAGGTCAAAGAGGTGTGCCGTGAATACGGGGTCTCAGACGCGACTTACTACAACTGGAAGAGCAAATACGGCGGGATGGAAGCCTCAGATGTGAAGCGGCTTAAGGAGCTGGAAGATGAGAACCGTCGCCTGAAGCACATGTACGCCGAACTGAGCCTCGATCACAAGCTGCTGAAAGACATCGTTGAAAAAAAGCTGTAAAGCCAGCCGTTCGTCGAGAGCTGGTTGATTACCTCAAAGACTCGCATGAGGTGAGTCAGCGACGGGCTTGTCGAGTGGTTGGCGTGAGCGACTCGGTTTACCGGTATAAGCTTGATCCACATCGGGATGATGCGGTGATTGCGAAGCTACAGGAAGCCGTTGAGCGCTATCCAGCTTACGGCTTTAGCAAGCTGTTCAAGATGCTCAGGCGTTGGGGTCACCCGTGGAACCACAAGCGGGTTTATCGCCTGTATTGCGAGTTAAAGCTCAATAAGCGTCGGCGGGGTAAGAAGCGTTTACCGACCCGCTCTCCTGAGCCACTGGCCGTACCAGCAATGGCTAACCAGTGTTGGTCGATGGATTTTATGAGCGACAGCCTGTTCTGCTCACGACGCTTCAGGACGTTCAATGTGGTCGATGACTTTAATCGGGAAGCACTGGCCATCGAGATCGACCTTAACCTGCCAGCACCCAGAGTCATCCGCGTGCTGGAACGACTGGCAGCCTGGCGCGGTTATCCCGATAAGCTGCGAATGGATAATGGGCCTGAATTTATCTCAGCCGCATTGGCTGAATGGGCTGAGGAACACAGCATCGATCTGGACTTTATCCAACCGGGCAAGCCGACGCAAAACTCATACGTTGAGCGCTTCAACAGGACCTACCGAGACGAAGTCCTGAATATGTACGTCTTCGGGACACTGACCGAAGTGCGGGAAGTGACAGAGAAATGGATCAAGGAATATAACGAAGAACGCCCCCACGATGCGTTAAATGACCTGACACCGTGGGAGTATTTAGAACAACACAAACGGCTGGAAAACTCTAATTTAGGGTGCCACTAAAACAGTGAGGTTTACAATAGCTTACCTTAAGCCAATGACCTTCCTTCAGGCGTGCCTCTTAGATGCTTTCTTGCTACCGGATTACTACTTTTTTTGATTTTTCTCACAGGCTGTTTATCAAGCCTAGTGTGCGTATAGTGTGCGGAAAACCTGTCAATGTTCCTCATATCTAGACTTAGTTGGGCAGGGTGGTACACAGAGTGGCTCGCGCAAGTCATTGATTAATATGATATAAAAATTTCCAAGGCTTACTTAAGTTGCCTCTGTTTCTGTTGCGGTCGAGCTCTTCTGGCTGAATGAGAAAAACGAATATGAAAGGAAGTCAGATATTACTGATTTTAGCGAGATTTACGAGAGTGTTTTTCGGAGTGGTTCGATCTCTTCTGATGAGGTCGGTGAATTAAGCTGCTTGTATTTCGATGTGATCGAAAAGCTGATGAAACGTACATCGCCTACTCGCAACTACTATTTGTTGGACCACTTCTATCGTGACATGTTCTTCTCCGCAGGATCTGCGGCGTCGCAGATACGGTTGTCCAACTTTTCTCTTGCTCGATTTCGGGATAGCGACTCGTCTGAGCCCTCTGACTACCGAAACAGGATCGTTGAAATCATAGAGACAGGCGAAGTTAAAGTGCAACGGATGGTTACCATTCAATCCTACGTGAAGCTGATGGACGTCGTACAGGAGGTCCATCGGTTTAAGAGTTGTCGAAACTTTGAGATCAAATGCGCAAATTTTGGGCCGCATTACGAGAAAAAGGTGATGAGGAAGCTCGAGCGCGCTCGGGAAGCAGTGCCCGAGGAACTGAAAGACGAAATCCCCACCAATCCTTATCCGCCGAACATCCAGGTTTTTGACGATTTTGCTTCTTATCAAATCGACCCGTGTCGGGGCTATCTTGTTGGTGATGATTTTCCGAATAGCTCACGGCATACGGACAAGCCAACCATCTCTTCGCATCAGAATACGTACGATTTCTTCTGGGGCCACCCGCACACATTGAGTCTGCGTAGACGCGGTGGCGGAGCGCTTGATCTGGACAATATCAAGATGATTATGAATACCTTAAGTTGGTCAGATAAAACGCAGCAAGAAGCGCTAGAGATGATCGCTGAGATAACTGAAGAGCCGTAGATTGCCGAAATGCGCTCCCCATTTTCTATACAGCTGGCGTTGTACGGGTTGAGTATTCTAATGATCGTTCCGGCGGTTGCTATGGATAATCAAATCGATACGGCGATATTGGCATCCTTAGCAGCGCCGTTTAGTGTGATTGCGGATGTTTTTGCAGAGGTGTTAGGGTCTATCGGATTGGTCATCATGGCCGTCGGTGGTTTCTCAGCTCTAATGGCTTCCTCAGGTTGCTCGCAAGAACTTGTAGCACTCTGCTCCAGCAAGCTCCATGTGATCCGAAGTCCTTCATTGTTGCTGGTCGCGGGCTATTTGATCGGACAGAGCCTCGATATGGTTATTCCTAGTGCAACTGGGCTGGCGCTGCTTTTGCTGGTGTCGATGTATCCCGTCCTGCGTCATGCGGGTTGCTCAAAAATTGCCGCAGCTTCCGTGATCTCTACTGCTGGAGCCCTGGATATTGGGCCCGCCTCGGGAGCATCTAACGCTGCTGCCAATGTCGCTGGGATACCGGTTGTACAGTATTTTTTGGAGAATCAGTTGCTAACAGGTCTATTGATCGTCCTGGTTGTTGCACTGATGCATTACTTGATTGCACGGATGGAGGAGCGGAAACAAGCAATTGAGTCATCAATCGATGTTCCGACTTGCAATTCATTGCCTAAGGCAATCGTTCCTTTGCTCCCGTTTGTTATTTTGATAACAGCTTATGCATTAGACGTAAGTCTTGGTGTCGTTGGCGCTATCTTTCTTTGCTTGTTTATCTACATTGGATTTCAATTGTTTGGAGATCGAACTCTCTCAGGATCGATCGACTCATTGGAAGTTTTTTTTAAGGGGATGGGAGACTTATTCGTTAAGGTCGTTAGCCTCATTGCCGCTGCGATGACCTTTGTCGAAGGTCTGAAGTTGATTGGGTTTATCGACTTTTTAATCGCAATGGCACAGCAGAGTGCTCTTGGCGCGGAGGGTTTTGCGTTGGCAGCTATTTTTGTTATTGTGGTAATAACGTTGATTTCCGGGTCTGGGAACGCGGCTTTTATATCTCTAGCAGAGCCGATCGCTGATTTTTCTGTCCAACTTGGCGAAAACCCTCAGGCGGGGCTTGTCCCAGTGCAGCTCTCTTCCGGGCTCTTTAGGTCCTGTTCGCCCTTTGCGGGTGTTATGCTGGCGGTTTCAAGTGTCACTGGTGTTTCAGTGTTTGCGCTAATTCGCAGAAACATCCTTCCAATGTCCGCCGGCCTATCTGTGATCCTATTGTCAGCAACCTTATTCTGAGAAAAGCTATCATTCCAAAAGAGGGCTCAAGACAACCTTCAGAATGGCGAATTACTTGCTATGACCTTCAAACTCGGAGTACGATCAGACCTTCTCATTTTGTAGTTGCAACTGTAGTGTATGCCTAGTGGACATTATAACTATTGAACTTCTCATCGCGAGCGTCGCATCGGGGACCATCGGCGCCTTTCTCATCGCTCTCTATACGTTCGAACACGAGAAAAAGAAGCGGCGCCAAGAATTGACGCTAAGGTATGTCGAGCAATTTATAGAGCGGTCTGATTTAAGAGTGGAGGTGAGAGGTATCATCGAAAAAACGAAGTCTGGTGATATGGATTTTCTGGATCCTCCAGGGGACGCCAGCGAAGCAATGAAAGAGTTCGCTGTAGTCAACCATAACAAGGTGCTGCGTTTATCGAATTGGTATAAAACGATCGACACGCTCTACCGGGATCGTGCATTAGACCGTCGTTTGTATAAAGTTACTGGTCTTCAAGAAGCCATCGACAATTTTCCGAAGGAGATCGATGGGTTGCCAGCGAGGCTTCTTACGCCCTTTAAAGAGGACTTGGGAGACTATCTTTCTATAGATTGATGAGGTAAGGGTATATGAGTGATGAATTTGATTTGTTTAAGTATGTGAAGCAGGCGCGCGTGGATGTAGCACAGAGGAAGGGGCTCAGTCTCTCCTCCGACTATGTCAACGATGATATAACCGCAAAGGTTATGGCAAACGTGCTGACTCACATGGAAGAGCTTAACCGAGTAACCGTGGAACGCGGAGTTTCGCTCGATATTGAGTATGAGCTATTTCAGGGTATTACGAGCGACTATATTTCAAAGCTGGGGGGTGAAAAAGGCCAGGCGCCTAGAAAGCCTCCCAGAGGCCAAGGTGTGGGATTTAGTGGTCCCTCAGGCGGTGGACCAACCCATGTTTGCGAGCAGTGTGGAAAAACGGTGGTTGGCTAAATTACAAATAAACACAAGGCAGATAATGCAATTGCTGGCATGGATTTTCGACAGCGCTAGTTTTTCTCGAATCTAATATGCAGGAACTTCACGTGCTCTAAGTACAGCGCGATTGTACATCATTATTGATAATATCGGTTAAATCAGTGCTGTTTTAACTGTTACGGTTCTCTCGGACGGATCTGTGGTGGTCATTATCGCACTGGGTTTATTAACGGATTGGTAACAGACGCTCAGAAAATGCCTTTTGATACTTTACTTACGATAGCTGGATGGGTCGTTGCGGCCATATCGAGCGTGCTGTCTGCCCTGTTGGTCAGAAGACTCACAAGAAAAACCCGGTCAATGAGTTGGAGCGTTGGAAATATTGCTCCGATACTCGATGCTTCAATCAGCGAGGACTATATTACTAGTAGGAACGTTGAGCTCGCAATAACTAATAAGAGCACCAAAATTGAGAACCTGCATTTGGTTGACGTGCAAATAAAAAATACGGGAAATGAAATGCTGACAAATGGTTCTTTGGATTTTATTTTTCTAAATGACGCCCAATGCATCAGAGGTAGAATTACAGGTGTAAGTTATTCATACAAGAAGAAGCTGTGTTTGTCGCTCGATCGGATAGATAGAAAGTATGAACTCAAGTTTGAATTCATGGATCCGGGGCAGATTGTGGACGTTGAACTGCTAATAACAAATTTTTCTGTCGATGAATTTGTTGTAGATTGCTCTCTTCCAAGTTTGAGAATATCTGCCGCCAATCTCTAAGGGACATTATCGCTCGGAGTTTCAAGCTATTTGTTGTAGAGTACCTCGCAGCGCCGGCTAGCCAGTAAATCAGAATTTTACTTATTCTGTTTTATAGGGCTCTAGCCAGCGGGGATATCAATGATCTCGATATCGTTGGTGCTCGTCTTATTGATCGGTATGTCGCAGCCTATCTCATATCGCGCTTTGTTCTTAAATGCTGCGGGTATTGTAACGAATTTAACGTTCTTGATAGTTATTTTCGATTTGTATTGGCGAATCAGATTCTTGCTGCCTTGCGTATAGTAACTTATTTTATATCCCCGAAAACGATCGGGGTTTTCTTCGTCACCATTAAACCAATTGATCGATTTGATCTCTACGTCTGCTTCCTGACCTTCCCAGTCTTCGTCCCAGGATATTGTGCATGCTTGTCGTCCTGCCGGAGCGATAAATTCCCTGTCGCCATCGCACTCTTTATCCCATGAGGCGCTGCAACCAAAAGATGCATAGGAGTGCTCAATGATGTAACCTTGTCCAAAATAACTACCGGGCTCCGGCTTTTTGGGTTGTGGGATAATGGCGGTGACCGGGAGTCCAAGGATTTCTTGACAGGTGGCGATCACTTTTTGCCTGAAGTGTTCATCAGGGTCGACCCCTCCGTCGATTAGTGCGCTTCGCTGCTGTTCGTTTGGCTTTATTGACAGTGGTGGGTCATCTTCAATCATTTCTTCAATACCTTCTGAGGTGAGGCACTTATCTTTATCGACCACTTTTAACTCAGTCGCTGTCGCCCACCAGTTCTGAGCGGATGCCGTTGAACAGATGAGTGGGTATGTAATCGTGACAAATACCAGATTGAAGATTTGTCGTCGTTTTAAGCGGAACATACAGCCGGCCTATTCGATTTCGAGTTGCTAGGAAGTTATATATGAAACTTAAAGTTGTGCAAACAACTCTACCATGGCTAAACACATTATTTCTATCCCTCGCATTATCTAGTTTTTTGGTTGGGTGCAGTGTGTCGAAACCGCAGAGCGATAGAGCTGTAACAGAGCAAGAGCAGATTTTGGCTGCAAGCTACTGGACAGAGGCGAGAATCATGGAGGCTATCCAGCCAGTAAGGCAATCAGAAGAACATGATCACGACAATGACGTGTCTAAAATGCTAGGTACATGGCCGCTGGATACAAAGAAGTTTCCGGGCAACACTGTTGGGCTTCTTCTTTCGACGTTTCCTGGTAATGTCAACAGTGCCTGTACAGCCCAAGTCGTTAGTCCAACAAGTAAAAACGTCCTTATGACGGCAGCTCATTGCGTTTATGATCCCGTAAAAAAAGTTTGGGCCAGTGATGTTAATTTTTATCTAGGATATGGTTATCCGGGGATGCGGATCTTGCCAATTAAGTGCAAAACCATATTTACTGATTGGCCGGGCACTCGGCCCGGCACGCACCAGATTTATGCGAGAGACGTTGCGTTTTTACAGCTGGATACTAAGTATGCTGGAAAGGTTCTTGGGTTCAGAAACCTACCTGCACGGGGTGAATTGGTAAACGCAGTTGGCTACTCCGGTGCGCATGGCGGAGGCAAGACACCTTCCGAGTTAATTGGAAAAATAACCCAAGCTAGTCCACTGCAAAAGATAGCAACAATGCATAACGTCTTTACTGAGGGTGCCAGTGGCGGCGCTTGGATACAAGGCGATAGAGTTGTCGGTTTGAATTCCTCCGGTGTCAAGAGTGGTCCACACAAGGGGAAGGTAATGTATGGCCCGCTCATGAGAAGCGAGATACTTCAGTTACTGAAGCATTCTGAAACGACTGATTGTAACGGACACAATATTGGTAGTGGAGTATAGTTAACCTTTTGTTTCAAGTTTTTTTAGGTGGACACGGTAAGTTTCAGCCTGAAAGCATAGGGTGCTGATAGACATTTGGTGTTGGTGGTTTACTTCTTTAATAGGCTTTGATGGCAATACTCAGATGGGAGAGATATCACTAGATCCTTGGGCGCTCTTTTTTTCTATTGGCGCGGCAATCGCCGCTTTTGTCGCTTGGGCGAATCCAATTATGGATTTTTGGGAGCGACTAGTTAAGTGGCACGCAGCGTTTGGCATCATTGGAAATAGAAAGGCTGCGAGAAAGGGAGAGCCGGATCGGACGGCTACGGGAGGAGACTTTCGCGCCGAAGGTTATCAAGATGGGATTGGAACAATCGAATACGCGTTATTCCGAGGAGATCAGCCACTAAGCCATGCAGACGTCCTCGACCTATGGAAGGAAGATATTGCATTCGTAGACTTTTTCGTTACGGTGTTTTCGACAACTGGATATTCGTCCTATACGTGGGAGATGCCGCCACTTACGCTGCTAAATCTCAGAGAGCCCTTCCGTTTTGTTGTGCAGAATGTGCCTTCCACTCATGCCGTTGACGCCGATGTTTTCGAGCAATACTACCGTCCAGAGAATGATTGCAACGGTATCGTTGCGTTCTTGAACACGGGGCAAGATGCGCTATTGGTAGTACCCTCGCCGCATCGATATGGCGTTAACTTTTCTGGTCTTGCCCAATTTTTTGAAGATAGCACCATCCACCAGCGGCGATCGCTGTGGCAAATGGTTGCTCATCATACCAAGAGCCGCTTGTCCGGAAAGCCACTTTGGATCTCGACAGCTGCTGGCGGCGTTGCTTGGCTACATGTCAGGTTAGATGAAGCACCAAAGTACTATCTCTACGCACCTTACAAACGATTAAAGTAAGTTTGCCTTGTCCAAGCATTCTCTGCAGAGATTGACTCTAGTGTCAAAGGCTCGCTGCTTATTCAAGGCACATCGCACTATACTGTTCTGATGCTATCGGAGCTCGTACAGCGAATTGAGTGGTTCTAAGGGCTACTTGGCTTACAAACGATTGTAATTTTTAGCGTTTGGTAGGAATTATAGGAGCCGGTGACATAGTTAGGCTCTCTGCCCCATCCGCCAGTGCCTCGATCTATATATGTATAACCGCGTCCTTCACAAAGCTTCTCGGCTTTTTTATCGAGTTTGGCTTTCATGTTTTCCTTGGATGCAAAACTGTTGCCGCTAGTGCTAAGCGTTATTGAACCGTTGTCGTGACGTTGAATCGCAGGCGGTATCCAGGATGCACAGCCGTACGAAAGCAAGACAAGTAATGCAACAATGAGTTTCATTATTGGTCTATCGTTTAAGGATCCTTATATAGGCCTAATCTTTTTGTTCCGCGTAAGGATTTATGGGGCGAAGCAACGCTTTAAATGTGCTGCTATCAACCTGCTCGTAGCGTTTAAAACATGAATTCGGTTTTCCACGAATGAAGTGCCGCTGAGCAACGGGTATATTGTTGCCTGAGAGCGATTGTCTCAAATACCCATGTGTTTCAAAAAAGCTTTTGGGATTGAATGCCATATTGTGAGTAAAGATGTATTCTTCGTTTTCTTCGGGAACAAAGGTAAAGTATACACTTTGCCCCACGGCGTAATTGAGGTCGATTCGAGTTAAGAACGCGACGGCCTCGAAAGTGACTGGTTCATTGGCGGGCACTTTGTGCTTGATCGAATGGCCCAGTTCGATCGACTTCATATTCGTCCGCTTTTCGCATGTGTCATAGTCGTTGAAAATTCGCATCATGCCGGTTGGCGGCTTAATGGTGCTAATTTCCTGAAAGCTCCTAGCTCCGCCTGCATCTACTAAGGTGTATTCAATGGTGGCAAGTGGAACACCCTCGGGAGGCTCGTACAACGAGGTACAAGAAGACGCTAACGCCATTAAGATAATGAAAAGTAATTCTCGCATTGGAGTCCCAATCCTGCTTTTATCGCTGGAAAAATAGAGGGGCCAATTAAAGCATGTTTGCCGCCGATGCGGCTAGCGTTAGGCAGCATTCCACACTGCTGTTATTTGTCCGACTAGCAAAAATTATCTTTGAAAGTCTGTCATATGTGCAAAACCACGCCGCTCTTTGCTGATCAATTTTGGGTTAGGTCGCCCTGGCTGAGTCAGTGTAGAATCTTTTCAAAACCAATGGAGGTGAAATGCCCCACCTTTCACGTTGAATTGGCATTGGGTTTGAGCGGACTCTAGTGCCGGAAATATCTGGCTGCTAAAGGATGAAGAAAATTTCTCCTAGCCAAGCTAACCTGTTTGTCTTTAGTAAGCTTTGAATGAACTCT
>CAZDEW010000033.1:0-29367 GCA_964504585.1 uncultured Pseudomonadales bacterium
GACTTGAACCCGCACTCTGTTGCCAGAACCGGATTTTGAATCCGGCGCATCTACCAATTTCGCCACCCCGGCCAGGTGTGGTGTATGCATGGTACTCGAAGGGAGCGCGATTATATCAGTGGATTTGAAACAGGCAAGCCTGCCGCTACTGCCATTTGTGGGGCTGGGGGCAACTTCGTATACAATGCGCTGCTCGCCACTATTGATTTTTTTATGAAACGACAGGACTTCACTTATCATCTGCCCGATGAGCTGATTGCGCGCTATCCTCTGGCTGAGCGATCGGAGTCGAGGTTGCTGCGCCTGCAGCGTGAATCAGGCGAGATCACGCACGAGCAATTTACCGATCTGCTGGCACACCTGAATCCAGATGACCTGCTGGTATTTAACGACACGCGTGTAATACCTGCCAGATTACATGGCGAGAAGGAAACGGGTGGCAAGGTCGAAGTGTTGATAGAGCGTGTTGTGGGTGGCACCCGTGCGCTGGCGCAGATTCGTGCAAGCAAGTCCCCCAGACCCGACACGTTGATTCATTTGCAAAAGTCTATCGATTTGCGAGTCGTCGACAAAGTCAGTGATATGTATCTGGTCGAGGCAGTTGGTGATATGAGCATCGCCATGCTGTTGCAGGCCGTTGGCAAAATGCCGCTTCCGCCTTATATCGACAGGGAAGCAGAAAAACTCGACGATGAGCGATATCAGACTGTGTACGGTAGTAAGGAAGGCGCCGTGGCAGCGCCGACCGCCGGACTTCACTTCGATGCTGCGATGCTGGATGCGATCGAGCGGGTTGGTGTCAGGCGTGCTTTTGTGACGCTGCATGTGGCTGCAGGCACATTCCAGCCGGTTCGGGTTGATGACATTAAAGACCACGACATGCACGCCGAGTATCTCGAGGTCAGCGCCGAGGTTTGCAACCAAATTCGCGAGGCCAAGGCGCGCGGCGGTCGAGTCATTGCCATTGGCACGACATCAGTACGAAGCCTGGAAACAGCTGCCGTCAGGAAAAACTGGATCGAGCCCTACTGTGGAGACACCGATATTTTTATTTACCCGGGCTATGAGTTTAAAGTTGTCGACGCGATGCTAACCAACTTTCACTTACCCGAGTCTACACTACTCATGCTGGTATCGGCGTTTGCCAGTAAAGACCAGATTGATGAGGCGTATCGAGCAGCGGTCGCAGAGAAATACCGGTTCTTTTCCTACGGCGATGCAATGTTTATTAGCTAACAGGCTCGTTTTTTACCACACTCACTACTCCACATAGCTAAGCAAATGAAGTTTGAACTTTCGACAACCGATGGGCATGCCCGCCGCGGCAAGCTGACCTTTGAGCGTGGTGTTATCAATACTCCCGCGTTTATGCCGGTCGGGACCTACGGAACGGTGAAAGGTATGTTGCCGCGCGATATTCACGAAATCGGCGCGGAAATTATTTTAGGTAACACCTTCCACCTTATGCTTCGGCCGGGTACGGAAGTCGTTAAGGCCCATTCAGGACTGCATCGATTTATCGGTTGGGAAAAGCCGATCCTGACCGATTCGGGTGGCTTTCAGGTCTGGAGTCTCGGCAAGCTCAGAAAGATCACTGAGCAGGGCGTTAAATTTCGATCGCCTGTGGACGGTAGTGAGGTCTACCTGGATCCGGAATCCAGTATGAGGGTTCAGTTCGAGTTGGGTGCTGACATTGTTATGTGTTTCGACGAATGCACCCCTTATCCTGCGACGCATGAAGAAGCCGAGAGCTCAATGGAGCTATCACTGCGCTGGGCAGTTCGAAGTCGACAGGCGCATGATGAGTATCAGGCTGCTCGCGAGACACCTGATCGCGCCGCGCTATTCGGAATTGTGCAGGGCGGTATGTATGACGATCTGCGCCAGCGATCGCTTGACGGTCTGGTCGATATTGGCTTCGACGGCTATGCAATCGGTGGTTTGTCTGTTGGTGAAACCAAGCAGGAAATGCGTGACGTGCTCGACGGCCTTAAAGGTGCGCTGCCTGCAGAAAAGCCACGTTATCTGATGGGCGTCGGCAAGCCTATGGATATTGTCGAGGCTGTCAGGAGGGGGGTCGACATGTTCGACTGTGTCATGCCTACTCGAAATGCGCGCAATGGACACCTCTTCACTTCCAGCGGCGTCATTAAAATTCGTAATGCGATTCATCGCCACAGCGAGGAACCGCTCGACGCGGAGTGCGCGTGTTATACCTGTCAGAATTTTTCACGCGCCTACCTGCATCACCTGGCCAAGTGTAATGAAATGCTCAGCGCGCAGCTAAACACTATTCATAATTTGTATTTCTATCAAAATCTTATGCGGCAGATTCGAGAGGCGATAGAGTCCGGTCGTTTTGAGCAATTTGCGGAGGAATTCGAGCGCAAAACTGAACATGGCTAGACCATGCCTGCAGACCAGCGTCAGTTAAGAGAGTAGCGGATTGAGCAAAGTTGTGAGTGAGAGAACAGTCAAAGCGTTTTATATGCTGGTTGTTTATGTGCCTGAGTCTCACGCGGAAGCTGTGAAGACGGCTATGTTTGATGCAGGTGCAGGAAGAATAGGTGCTTACGACTGTTGCAGTTGGCAGACGCTTGGTAGCGGGCAGTTTAGGCCGGGAGCCGACAGTGATCCTTTTGTGGGTGAGAGAGGCCAGCTTGAACAGCTGCCAGAGCTGAGGTTGGAGCTCAGCTGCTTGCCAGAGGTATTGCACGACGCCATCGCTGCGCTGCGGCATGTGCATCCCTATGAGGAACCTGCGTTTCACTACTGGCGTGTACAGGGGTAGCGGTCACAAGCTACGTAAAAGCCGCGCTCTCCGTTTTGCTATCTGCAGGTGTTTCACGTCGAGGCAGCCGACGGCTGTTGAAGCCGCCATCACTCTTTGAAGCGGCCTAGGCCTTTGTGTGGACTATTGTTGCTTCGCGCTCGCTCGCGGTGCAAACGCCAGTATTTTTGCCGACTCGACTGGCTTTTCGTTTTCTTTGTCGTGACGAGTCGTCAGTAGAATGCTTTCAGACTGAATGGTTCTCAAATCTTTGAGCATACTTTGCATGCGCTTCAGCGAATGGTTCATCATGCTGGTAAGCTCTTGCGCAGCTTCCATGTGTGTGCGGGCGATTTCGCGGCGCGCGTTGATCTGGAATAGCAGCCCTTCGAGACGAGGCTTAGCGTGAGCGGGAGCTTCGTCAATGACTTTCTGGCAAAGCGCAAGTCGAAGCCTCTCGAGTTCTTCAGGGTTCTCTCTGGCCAAATCCCGGAGCGTATCAAAGTCAGGCAGCGTGGGTCTTGCGTCTCTATTGCTGGCTCTGCCAGACTTCGATTGCGCCTCATCTCGTGTGGCTTGAGCACGGCTCAAGCGCCGCTCCCGACGACCGAATAGATTGTTATCGCTGTTGTTGTTTTCGTTGTCCATCGTCTTTGCCACCTTTGCTTGACATCAGTTTACAGCACCGGGCTGCTTTGCCTTGCTTGGTAGAGTTTCCACAGCTATGGGGCGGGAAGCTCTACCCTGAATAATAAAGATGGTCCACTATGCTCTTATCGTTCTTTTAGGTTTATCTGGCCCCTCGCTCGTTTCGCTCCCTGTTGCATAGAGCTACGAGTCTAATTGAGGGCTTCATGTTACCAGCTCGAGCAGCCCCGCTAGTATCGGTGAGCGCGATGGTGTGGGCCATCAGCTTCTTCCGTTGGGTTTGCCGCACGGGTGACGTTGCCGTCGGGAGCGTGTATGCTCCGTCGCCGTAAACCGCTTCAAATGCCTCTTGAAGACTGTGCGCGCGTCACTCTTACTGTGTGATACCGCTAACAGTGCTGGCTTGAAGTTGATCACATTATAATCAGTTTGATTTTCAAGGTCAATTATTAGTCAGCTGTTTTTGCGGCCTGAAGCAATCTGAAGTAAATTAATTTTTCTGCGGCCGCTTTGAGCTAACCACTAGATTATTAAGAGGTTTTCTATGATTTACAGCTTTGGTGGTGCAGCGCCTGTACTCGAGGGTGAGGGACATTTCGTAGCATCTAGCGCTAGCGTGATCGGCAGCGTCGTGATGAAGCCCAAGTCCAGCGTATGGTTCTCTGCGGTGGTGCGGGGTGACGTAGAGTCGATCACTATAGGCTATGGGAGTAACGTGCAAGATGCTGCCGTGCTTCACGCTGACCCCGGCTTTCCTCTCAATATCGGCGATTACGTGACGGTGGGCCATCACGCGATGGTGCACGGTTGTACCGTTGGAGAGGGTTCGCTGATAGGTATCAATGCTGTTGTGCTAAACGGCGCAAAGATTGGCAAGGGTTGCTTAATTGGTGCTAATGCCCTGATTACAGAGGGCACCGAGATACCCGATGGATCAATGGTGCTTGGCTCTCCTGGCAAGGTGATAAAAACCCTGAGTGACGAGCAGCAGCAGGCACTGCGACTTGGTACTGAGCACTATATACAGAATGCTGCTCGCTTTGCGACTGATCTTGTTGAAGTGAAGTAAACGCAGGAATTAGAAGTATCTATGAGCGGTGTGTCTCCATCAGTTGAGTCTCCCTGCATAGGGGTTTGTGTTCTTGATGATAACGATATCTGTGAGGGGTGCTGCCGCTCGGCGCGAGAAATCGCAGCCTGGACAGGTATGAGTGATCAGGAAAAGCAGAGTGTGGTAAAGCTCTCGTGGCAGCGTGCCAGGAAGGCCGGTAAGCTGCTCTAGTGGTTACTGATTGATTGCCTGCGCGTTCACGCGGTGAATGCGATTGTCCTGCAGTTCCTTAATCTCGAACAAATAGTTTTCTATCGTGAGGCTAACGCCTGCTGCATCCGGAAACCCTTCTAGCTTCTCGAGCAATAGACCGTTAAGCGTCTTCGGCCCCTCGGTTGGCAGCTGCCAGTCGAGCTCCTTGTTGATATCACGAATGTTTGCAGAGCCGTTGATGACATGGCTGCCGTCGGTATCGCTGGTAATATCTGAAAACTGCTCGGCGAAATTAGTGGTGAAGTTGCCGACTATTTCCTCGAGGATATCTTCAATAGCAACAATCCCGAGAACGACCCCGTACTCGTCAACCACCACGCCAAGCCGTCTTTTGGCGTTCTGGAAATTAGTGAGTTGCGTGTGCAGCGGAGTTCCCTCGGGTACAAAATAAGGTTCAGCTGCGGCTTCTATGAGAGCGCGCTTATCAAGAACCTCCTCATCATTTTCAAAGCGAACAATTTTGCTGATATTGCGCAGATGCAGCACGCCGACCAGATCGTCGAGTTCGTCGCGGTAAACCAGTACGCGCGTATACTCGCTCGCTCTGAGCTTGGCAAATATTCCCTCGCAGTCGTCATTGATGTCAATGGCGTAGATTTCATTGCGGGGAATCATAATGTCTTCGATCTCCATTGTTTCGAGATCGAGAATGTTCATTAACATACCGCGCGGTTTGATTGGGATTTGACTGCCAGAGTCGCGGACAAGCGAGCGCAGCTCCTCAAAGCTCAGTCCATCATCGCTGCCGTCGAGTTTGCCGCCGATCGACTTGATCAAGCTGTTAGAAATAGCGTTGGTAACCCAGATAAACGGATACAGTAAAACCTGCAGCGGTTGTAAAACGTGTGCGGCCGGGAAGGCGATTTTTTCGGGATACAGGGCGGCAAACGTTTTGGGGGTCACCTCGGCGAAAATAAGCACCACAATCGTCAGTACGCCAGTTGCAATGAAGGGGCCAGCGGTGCCGCCAAATAGTCTGATGCAGATAATCGTCGCCAGTGATGCGGCGGCGATATTGACAACGTTGTTGCCGATCAAAATGAGGCCGAGCAACCGATCCGGGCGTTTGATCAGTCGCGAAGCTTTGCGCGCGCCGCGATGCCCGCTCGCTTTGAGGTGTTTTAGGCGATAGCGATTTAACGCCATCATACTGGTTTCTGAGCTGGAGAAGAACGCTGAACACAGCAAAAGCAAAAAAAGCGCTGTGAACAGCCAGCTTATCGGAATGTCGTCCAAGAGCGGGTGTTACCTGTCTATTCGTCGATAGTAATCAGTTTAGCAGTTATTTGGCCAATTCCTGCCTTCGTCCTATTGCTAGCCTTTTTATTGAATTTTTAGCCGTTTGCGGCTGATATTGCCGCCAGATAGCCGAGAGATGTGCGCTTTGCGATCAGAGCCTGTGCAGCACAACGTCAAGTATGAACTTGGAGCCCAAAAATGCAATAGCCAGCGAAGCAAATGCGATGAGCGTGATCTTGATCGCCGTATCGCCACGCCAGCCGGCTCGCCAGCGCCCGCCAAGCAACGCAGCAAACAGTACCCACGATACGATTGAAAATACGGTCTTGTGGGCGAGATGCTGCGCGAAAAACTGTTCGATGGCTAAAACTCCAATCAAAAGCCCGGCGCTCAACAGTGCCCACCCCAGCAGAATCAGCCGGAACATGAATTCTTCAATCGCCTGCAATGGCGGCATCTTGCTGAGCCAGCCCGAGCCAAGCCCGTTACCTGATTTGAGCCCTCGTTCGGTATAGGCGAGCAGCACCGCGGTAATAGCGGCGAGGCAGAGCAAACCGTAGGCGACTATGGAAAGTGCGATATGGGCTGACAGTCCAAGCCTTGCGTCAGGGACCGGAATAAAGCTGCCGAGAGTCAGATCGAGCAATATGGCAATAGCGGCGGCGATCCCGACAGGTAATAACAGTCCAGGTAGGGATTTTGCAGACGGTATTGCAACCAGAACCACAATCAGCGCAGTAAATGATGTGGTCTCATAGAAGCTGGTGCCCAGCGAGCCGTTACTCATCAGGCCAATGCCGACATTTAGCAAATGCGCAAGCACCGAAAGCGATGCTATCGGTACCAGCAAACTGCCGGTCCCATGGTCTTCGTTAGTATCGTGTGGCACGCCTGAGGCCAGCGTTTTCAGCTGTAACGCAGACGTGGCGACATACCCCGCTATCGCGACCGCTCCGAAGGCTAAAATCATAACTTCTGCCAAATTCATGGGGAGAGTTTGACACAGCGCTTTGCTCAGTTGAAGCCACGGGCCGGGCTATTAGTACCAAGCAGGCTATAGCTGCCCACCAAAGGTGGAAAAGGCGGTAAACTATCGAATTGCGAAGGCTTGCCGTGAGCCCCCTTGGGCCAAGCCACTAACATTTCCCAAATTCCCAACCGGTTTCAGGTTTCTATGTTTGAAAGTTTAAGCGATCGTTTATCGACAACTTTCCGCCAGATTGGCGGCAAGGCCAAGATCGATCAGGACAATGTACGAGATGCCTTACGTGACGTGCGCATGGCTCTGCTGGAGGCCGACGTGGCATTGCCCGTGGTCAAGCACTTCGTTGATTCGGTGCGTGAAAAAGCACTGGGCGCCGAGGTGATGAAAAGCCTGTCACCGGGGCAGGCGTTTATCAAAATTGTTCAGGACGAATTGCAGGAGGCCTTGGGAGGTAGCAACGCAGAACTCAATCTGGCCGTCGTCCCTCCCGCCGTTATTCTGATGGCCGGCTTGCAGGGTGCAGGTAAAACGACAACGGTTGCCAAGCTGGCAAAACACCTCAAGGAAAAAGAGAAGAAGTCGGTCATGGTCGTCAGCGCAGACGTTTATCGGCCTGCAGCAATCAAGCAGCTCGAGACGCTGGCTAACGATATCGGCGTCAGCTTTCACGCCAGCGAATCGACCGAGAAGCCGCTTGCTATCGTGAAGGGAGCGACCGCAGCGGCGATAGCTGGAATGCACGATGTGCTTATCGTCGATACTGCGGGCCGGCTCGCGATCGACGAAGAGATGATGAGTGAGATTGGCGCACTTCACAAACAGCTAGACCCTGCAGAGACTCTGTTTGTCGTCGATGCGATGACGGGTCAGGATGCCGCGAACACGGCCCGAGCCTTTGGCGAGGCGCTCCCGCTCACCGGCGTTGTGCTGACCAAAATCGACGCCGATACGCGCGGCGGTGCGGCGCTGTCAGTCAGGCATGTGACGGGCAAGCCCATCAAATTTATGGGGGTTGGGGAGAAGACCGCTGCGCTAGAGGTTTTCCACCCTGAGCGTATTGCCTCGCGCATCCTGGGTATGGGCGATGTGCTCTCGCTGATAGAGGAAGCCGAGCAAAAAATTGATAAGCGCAAGGCTGAGCGACTTGCACGCAAGGTCAAGAAGGGTCGTGGCTTTGATCTTGAGGATTTTCGCGATCAACTCCAGCAGATGAATAATCTTGGCGGCATTGGCAGCATGTTAGAAAAGATGCCGGGCATGTCCGGCATGGCAGAGATGGCAGAGCAGCAGGGTGCGATGAAGCAGTTTGGGCAAATGGAAGCGATCATTAACTCGATGACCCCGAAGGAAAGACGCAACCCGGATATTCTCAATGGCTCACGCAAGCGGCGCATCACGCGGGGGTCGGGCACTCAGTTACAAGACCTCAACCGTCTGCTTAAACAGCACAAGCAGATGCAGAAGATGATGAAAAAAATGAAAGGCAAAGGGCTCGCTAACATGATGCGAGGCCTCGGCGGAGGCGCCCCCGGCGCCGGTGGGGGGCTGCCGCCCGGCATGCAATTACCCCCGGGTATGAAACTGCCGCCGGGTTTTAAATAGCGCCGGACATAAGCAACAGGTCACACCTTCTCGCAGATCAGCTGCGAGCTAGATCTTTTGTAGCGCGCGGATCCTGTCGTCCAGCGGTGGATGGCTGCTGAATAGTTCGCGCAAACCAGAACGTTTTCCCGATCCGATGCCGAAAGCGGCCAGGTTTTCCGGCATCTGGTCCGGCATACCGCTACTGCGCTTCAGCGATTCCAGCGCGGCAATCATCGAGGCGCGATCCGAGTACTTAGCGCCTCCCTCGTCTGCGCGATATTCACGGTAGCGTGAAAACCACATCACGATCATGGTTGCGAGAAAACCCAGCACAAGCTGCGCGACGATCGACACAATGTAATACCCCGGGCCATAGCCTCTCTCTGTTTTAAACACCGCGCGGTCGACAACGTGACCGATAATGCGAGAGAAAAACAGCACGAAGGTGTTGACCACGCCCTGAATCATTGTCAGCGTGACCATGTCGCCATTGGCGACGTGGGCTACTTCATGGGCCAGCACGGCGCGAACCTCGTTGGGTTTCATCGAGCGCAACAAGCCCTCGCTAACGGCAACTAGCGCATCGTTTTTATTCCAGCCTGTGGCAAAGGCGTTGGGTTGCTGTGACGGGAAGATCCCGATCTCTGGTGTCTTGATGCCGGCCTGACGAGAGATATCGCTGACATTGTCGACTAGCCAGCGCTCGATATCAGAGCGAGGTTCGGTGATCAGTTGCACGCCGGCGGAGCGCTTGGCCATAGACTTGGAGAGAAAAAGCGAGATCAGCGAGCCGGTAAATCCAAACAGGCCGCACATCACCAGCGTTCCGGTTAAGTCAATGTCGACGCCATTCGCCTGCAATGTGGATAGCCCAAATGCCGACATGATGATGCCGACCAGGGCCATAACGGCAAAGTTGGTCAATAGAAAGAGGGCGATGCGCATGGTTAATCTCTCGCAAAATGGATTGTTTGATGTCCTACGGACATACCCAGTATGAGGACTCACTATAAGCGATAAGTGGACTCGTTAATCACTATGACAGGCTCCAGAGCAGGTGGTTGCCGGATTTCGAGCAGGTTAGCTCTTATTTCGCCATCAAACGCTCAAAATTCGAGCGTTGACAGCGATGGTCTGGCGCAATTCCAGAGTAATACCTGCCGGAGCACCCCTCAAACGCTATAGGCTCTCCTAACAAGCTGTAGGCACTCCTCATAATCCATAGATAGTGCCGAGCCTGTAGAAATTCAATAGTTTTAGATGAGGCTTTACTCAATTTCACCTTGTTCGGCGTCGCTGGGGCGTCTCAGCAGACCTTGAATATTGGTGCTAAGCGGTGGTTTTCTTTATTGTTTTCTTGGCGTACAATGCGCGCCCTTTTCTGGGTGGTCCATCTCTCTTTGCGGGGAGTGCAGCGTGGAAACATCGCTGCTTATTTCGCCTAACCCACTGAAAAAAAACGTTTTTTACGCGTGATGCCGGGCTGGATAGCGCGCGAGTTTAGCGCCGGAAAGCGCAATATAAGCAGGAATTACTATGGTCACAATTCGATTGGCACGCGGTGGATCCAAAAAGCGACCTTTCTACCATATTGTTGTCGCCGATAGCCGCCGAGCGCGCAACGGGCGCTTCATTGAAAAAATTGGTTTTTTCAACCCGATAGCCAGAGGGCAGGAAGAGCGCCTGCGCCTTCAGTCAGATCGTCTGGAGCACTGGGTTGGTCTTGGCGCCCAGGTTTCTGACCGCGTTAAAAAGCTGTCAAAAGAGGCTACAGCCGCCTAGTTGGCGAAGTTGCTCTCTCGGCTTGCCGAGTACTGTTCAAACAACCGCCCCCAGCGCCTGCGATTTTTGAGTGCTAAGCATTGATGTGATTTGCAGGGGGATGCGATGTACAGAGTGACGCGATGTACATAGTTGTTGGGCGGATCAGAACGGTTTTCGGCGTCAGGGGCTGGTTAAAGGTTCAGCCTTTTACCGACCCGGAAGAGAATTTGTTTGCGCATCCCCGCTGGTGGTTGAGCGCTAGCTCAGAAGCATCTGAGCAAAACGAAAGTTTTTTTACGTCACAGGAAATCGTTGACTGGAAGTTCAATGGCAAGGATTGGCTGGTCCTTCTAGCTGGCCTTGAGTGCCGTGAAGATGCGGCGAATCTGCGGCAGCAGTTTATCTATCTGCCAGCGGCCTCGATGCCGGAGCTGGAAGCTGATGAGGTGTACTTGCATCAGCTCGAAGGAATGAAAGTATTCCAGTCTGCTAGCAGACTCAGCGCTGGGCAGGAAGTTGATGCCAAAGTTGCTTTCGAGCGAGCGGAGTCAGTAGGTGTGGTTTCGCACATACTTGAGACTGGAGCCGCCGACGTAGTGGTCCTAAAGTCGGATGACGGTCAAACTCTGATGATGCCCTACGTAATTGGGCATTCAGTGTATGAAGTGGATATTGAAAACCGTCGCATGCTCGTTGACTGGGTCTTTGACTGACACAGACGAGAGCTGGCAGCGGCTGGACTGAGGGGTGAGATGATAGACGTTCAGGTTCTCACGCTGATGCCAGAAATGTTTGAGGCCTTAACCGGGCATGGTGTGAGCGGTCGCGCAGTTAATCGTGGTTTGCTTAACATCGGATGTGTAAATCCTCGGGATTACGCTGAAGACAAGCATAGAACGGTAGACGACAAGCCTTATGGCGGCGGACCGGGCATGGTTATGTCAGTGGAACCGCTCAAGGCAGCGCTTGGAGTGGCGCAGCAAAGGCTGCATAGCCCGGCGCGAGTTGTCTACCTGTCGCCGCAGGGTAAGAGGCTCGAGCAGGCAGATGTAAAGCGGTTCGCCGCAATGGACCGGCTGGTTTTGCTTTGCGGGCGCTATGAAGGTATTGATGAGCGATTCGTCGAAACCTATGTCGATGAAGAAGTCTCAATCGGCGACTACGTCCTGTCGGGCGGCGAACTGCCGGCGATGGTGTTGCTCGATGCGATGATCAGGCTCCTGCCGGGAGCACTGGGCAGTGAGGACTCAGCAGCCCAGGATTCTTTCGCCAACGCCAGCCTGCTCGATTGTCCTCACTACACCAGGCCGGAGACGGTCGACGGCATGGCAGTCCCTGAAGTGCTTTTGAGCGGGGATCACGCAAAAATTGCCGAGTGGCGTGAAAGGGAATCATTGCGACGAACCTTTGATCGCAGACCTGAATTGATCGATGAGCGTAAGTTAAGCGCTCGCCAGCTCGAAGTGCTTGAAGGCCTTAAAGCTGGCAATGAGCGTGGTTAGATCAGGCGATAGTCGTCTGGTGACCTTATTGAACATCCTATGATGTTAATCAACTTAGGGTATTGAACAGCGTAGCGTTAAACAACACATTTAGTTGAAACGTTAGATTTAGTAAAAGCACGGGAATGAAAGGCTGAGCCGAATTTCTGGTGCCCAATCCGGTGCGTAAGGAGCTTAATATGAGCAACAGTAATAAAATCATCCAGCAAATCGAACAAGAGCAGATGGCGCAAAAAGAAGTGCCTGCTTTTGGTCCGGGCGATACCGTCGTGATTCAGGTTCGGGTTAAAGAGGGTGACAAAGAGCGTCTACAGGCTTTTGAAGGCGTGGTCATAGCCAAGCGTAACCGCGGGCTGAACTCAGCGTTTACCGTTCGCAAGATTTCTCACGGTGTCGGCGTGGAAAGAACTTTCCAGACCTACAGCCCTCTGGTTGCCGAAATCAATGTGAAGCGTCGCGGTGATGTGCGTCGTGCGAAGCTCTACTACTTGCGCGAGCGTTCGGGCAAGTCTGCGCGTATCAAGGAAAAGTTAAGCTAAGCAAGCTTTTGCCCATCAAGCTCACGAGCCTGCTGGCATGGGCGTCTGGCTGATGAGCTGTTTGTAAACGGGCTAACTTATTGCAGTTAAAAAAACGCGCTATAGAGGCGCGTTTTTTTATGCGCGAAGGTAAATGTCTGCGTTTACTTCAGGCGTTTGCTGACGTGGACTTTTTGTCAAAATTGAAAGCGTGAGAAATGCTCAGGCTTGGGTGTACTGCTGTAGTCTGAGCTAGGCTTTATTGATGCTTTCACACAATCAACTAACTGCCCGCTGTGCTTAACTGGCCGCATGAAAGACACCGATATCATTGATCAGTTTGTTGATGCACTGTGGCTGGAGCGCGGCCTGGCGAAGAACACGCTGGACGCGTACCGCAGAGACCTTGAAGGCTTTCTAAAGTTTCTCTCTAAACGTCCTGTTCAATGTGGTCTTCTGGGCGTTGAGTTCTCGGATATCTCGCTGTTTTTAGCGGAGTTACTGGAAAAGGGCAGCAGTCCTCGCAGTCAGGCGCGAAAAGTTTCCTCGTTCAAGGCCTTTTATCGGCATGCGATGCGTGAAGGCTGGGTCACCGCTGATCCAACGCTCCGCCTGCAACCACCCAAGATTGGGCGCCCACTCCCCAAGGTCGTTAGCGAGGCTGACGTTACGCGCCTGCTGGATGCACCGTCCCTGGAAAACCCGCTTGAACTAAGGGACAAGGCGATGCTTGAGCTGATGTATGCCACCGGCTTAAGAGTGTCTGAGCTGGTTGGCCTGGTACTGTCCAATATCAACATGACGCAGGGCTCCGTGCGGGTTGTGGGTAAGGGCGGTAAGGAGCGTCTGGTTCCCTTTGGCGAGCAGGCTGCGGACTATCTTTCCAGATATCTCGCGGAGGCCAGACCCGTGTTGTTGGAGAAAAACGGACGGCAAATTGCCACCGATACCCTGTTTCCGGGGCGCAATGGCGCGGCTCTCACCCGGCAGGCTTTTTGGTATCGAATTAAGCGCTATGCAGCTAGAGCCGATATTGTCACCCCCGTGACGCCCCACGGCCTGCGCCATGCGTTTGCAACGCACCTGGTCAATAACGGAGCCAATTTGCGGATTGTGCAACTGCTGCTAGGGCATTCCGATTTGTCGACAACGCAAATTTATACCCATATCGCGAACGCTAGATTGCAGAGTGTTGTGGCTGAGCACCATCCCAGAGCATGATGCAAGAGTGGTTAAAAGATGTACTCAAACCAATGAACTAAGCCCTGATTGTACAGTCCTAGAGCCTGTATCGCGTTCTTAATATATACTGAGATAACGTCCTCGTTACTGTCTTCTATCCAAATTCCTGGAAGCTAATTGATGAATACCAAGTTGTTAAAAAAAGGTTTTTTACCTGTCTGTCTCGGCGTGCTGGGATCTCTACTTGTGGGGCATAGCCACGCGGAGGGGGCCGGATTCAGCGATGCCCAGGTTAGCGAAGCGCTTGGCCGAATTAAACAGGTGCGGCCGGATCTGGAATTTGGTCCGATCGTGGAATCCGAAGTCGACGGCTTTATCAAAACCGAGATCATTGATGGTCCGCCGATCTACGTAACCCCGAACGGTAGTCACTTTATCGTAGGCACGGTCTACGAAGTCGGTGAGACAGAGATCGTGGATCTGGCTGAGCGCGAAATGGAGTCGAAGCGAGAGAAGGATATGGCCGGCCTGAAGCCTGAAGATATGATTATCTTTGGTCCCAAGGGCGAGTCAAAGTCAGTGCTCTACGTGTTTACCGATATTGACTGCTATTACTGTCAGAAGCTGCATGCCGAGATTGAAGAAATCAATGAGCTGGGGATCGAGGTCCGTTATCTGGCTTACCCGCGCAAGGGAATTGGTTCAGATAGCTACAGAAAAATCGCTTCGGCCTGGTGTGCCGATGACCCGCAGGCGGCATTGACTGCCGCAAAAGCCGGGCGCTCCATCGAAGAGAATGTCTGCGCGTCTAACCCGATAGCGGCTCACTTTGACCTTGGAGGGAAAGTAGGCGTTCGCGGTACACCTGCACTCATCACGGAGGAGGGCAAGCTGTTGCCTGGGTATCGCCCCGCCGAGACGCTGGCCAAACTGTTGGGTATTGATTCCTGACAGGCCGCTCTGCTCCAGAGCGCCCGTTTTTACTCGGATTTTTCGCCCCAAATCCACCGCAATTAGCCATGGTATGGCTACAGCGCGGGCATGGAATCTATTACAATGCCGGCCGCACGGGTAGTGCGTAAGAATGGGCCGGCGCGCAGCTAAACAAATGAGTTTCTCTGGCAAAAACGCAGCTCTACAGGCTGCGTTTTTTTCGTCTGGTGGAAACCTGTTGGCAGGTTTGTCTTAAACGGTTTTGATTGTGGTTAAACAGGAGTATCCTGATTTGAAAATCGGTATCTGTGGTCTCGGCACCGTTGCCAGCGGCGTCGTCAATATTTTTCGTCGAAACGGTGAGCTGCTGGCAGAGCGCGCGGGCAGCGAACTGGTCCTCGCGCACATCGGTGCTCGCCGTGACAACCCGAACTGCGACGTCAGCGGGATTGAGGTTAGCCGAGATATCTTTGCCGTTGCCGATGACGACAATGTCGACGTGGTGGTTGAGTTAATTGGTGGAACTACCACGGCGCTAGAGCTAGTGATGCGCGCGATAGAAAATGGCAAACACGTTGTCACTGCGAATAAGGCTTTGATCGCAACGCACGGTAATCGCATACTAAAAGCTGCCGACGAAAAAAATGTGCGCGTGGCTTTTGAGGCAGCTGTTGCCGGCGGCATTCCTATCATAAAAGCTTTGCGAGAGGGTCTGGCGGCGAATCGTATCCAGTCGATAGCGGGAATCATCAACGGTACCGGGAACTTCATCTTGACGGAGATGCGTGACAAGGGCCGCAGCTTTGATGAGGCCTTGGCGGATGCGCAGGCGCTGGGCTATGCCGAAGCTGACCCAACCTTTGATGTAGAAGGAATCGATGCTGCGCAGAAGCTGGTAATTCTTTCAGCGCTAGCCTTTGCAACCGGCTTTGATGCTGATGCCTGTTTTACCGAAGGGATTAGTGCGCTCGAGGTAGAGGATATCAAGCATGCGGAGTCCATGGGTTACCGCGTCAAGCATCTTGGTATTGCCAAGCATACTAGTACCGGGCTGGAACTGAGAGTGCATCCTTGCCTGGTGCCGGAAGCGGAGCTTCTAGCCAGCGTTAGCGGCGTTATGAATGCGGTTGCTGTGCAAGGCGATGCCGTAGGCAAAACGCTTTACTACGGCCCGGGTGCTGGCTCCGAGCCGACAGCCTCGGCCGTTATTGCGGATCTTGTTGATCTGGCGAGTGCACTTGTCGCAGGGCAGGAAAAGTTCAGCGCCAACAGGCTGATAGAAGACGTCCCGATTCGCGAGATGACGTCTGTGCAGACAGCCTGGTATCTGAGAGTGCCGGTGGAGGACAAGGCAGGTGTTCTATCGGATATCACGCAGACCTTGAGCGACTCGGGTATTAGTATTCAGGCTATGCGGCAACCAGACAGCACTAACGGTCAGGCTCAGCTGATTTTGACAACCAATAAAGTGGCGCAACACGCCTGTGATGAGGCGCTGGAAAAAATTCGTGCGCTCGACTGCGTAGTTGGTGAAATCGCAGCGATTCGAATTGAATTATTTGATTGAGTATGGCCTTGTAGATAAGAAACGGATGAGCAATGAGATACGTTAGTACAAGGGGCGAAGCGCCGACGCTAAATTTTGAGGAGGTGCTACTGGCGGGCCTCGCCAGCGACGGCGGTCTGTATGTACCGGAAGAGTTGCCCCGGTTTTCAACGGCTGAAATCGCATCCTGGGCGGGGCTTTCATACCCCGATCTCGCGTTTAAAATTCTTAAGCCCTTCGTGAGCGATGCGATCCCGGACGAAGAACTGCAAGCGATGCTGCGAGACACTTACGGAAATTTTCAGCATCCGGCGATTGCGCCTTTGGTACAGATAGCGCCCAACGAGTGGGTGTTGGAGCTCTTCCAGGGGCCGACACTGGCATTTAAAGACTTCGCGCTGCAGCTGCTGGGCCAACTGTTAGATTACGTTTTACAGCGCAGACAGCAGCGCGTCGTTATTATGGGTGCCACCTCGGGCGACACGGGTTCCGCAGCCATAGAAGGCTGTCGCCGCTGCGACAATGTCGATATTTTTATTCTTCATCCGCATAATCGTGTTTCTGAAGTACAGCGCCGTCAGATGACGACTGTTCTGGCCGACAACGTGCATAACATTGCAGTTGAGGGTAACTTCGATGATTGTCAGTCCATCGTTAAAGCGAGCTTCCGTGATCAGAGTTTTCTGGGCGATGACTTAAGCCTTGTCGCCGTGAACTCGATTAACTGGGCCAGAATCATGGCCCAGATTGTTTACTATTTTTATGCCGCTCTCAGGCTTGGCTCACCGGAAAAGAAAATTACCTTTACCGTACCCACCGGTAACTTTGGCGATATTTTTGCGGGCTATCTGGCGAAGAAAATGGGTCTGCCGGTTGCTAACTTGATCATTGCGACTAATCGCAATGACGTTCTACACGATGCACTAATCAATGGCCGATACAGCCAGAAGTCCTTGCATAAAACGCTGTCACCCAGCATGGATATCAGTGTTTCCAGCAACTTTGAGCGGCTGCTATATGATCTTTATGAGCGCGATGGGAGTCAGCTTAAAACGATGATGGAGCGCTTTTCCGAAGAGGGCATCGACCTTTCAGCATCGGCTTTATCCAAGCTGCGGGAAGAGTTCAGCAGTCATGCGGTCGATGACAGCAGTACCTGCGAAATTATTAAAAGCGTGTACGAGTCCACGGGTTATTTGTTGGACCCACATACCGCAACGGGTATTGGCGCTAGTTGGGAGTGCCGAACTGCCGACGATGAGATTATCGTCAATCTGGCAACGGCACATCCCGCCAAGTTTCCTGAAGCCGTTGAGCGTGCGGGTGTCGATGTGGTTCCGAAAGTGCCACCTCACATGGCCGATCTTTTCGAGCGCGAAGAGCGCTACGTCGTGCAAGCAAATTCTGTAGAAGCAATTAACGAATTCATGCAAAGCAAGTTCTGATCTGATTCGGTCAGAGCACAACACTAGTTTTACAGGTGCGATGATTTGAGTGCCTCGATTGTAAGGCGGCCACCCCCAGCGCTTGAAACTCGTTTCAGTGATTCCTATTCGCCTTTGTTGCAACGCGTGCTTAGCGCTCGCGGCATGCAGAGCGACGATGATATTTCCCTGCGCCTGAGAGATCTCTTGCCGCCCACGCTAAAGGGTCTGGACGAAGCCGTTGAACTGCTGGTTGCGGCCATGTCGCGCGGCCAACGCATTGTTGTGGTCGGAGATTTTGATTGTGATGGCGCCACTAGTTGCGCATTGTTCATCAAGGTTATGTCGGCGCTGGGCTATGCGAACGTTGGCTTTATAGTGCCCAACCGCTTCGAGTTTGGCTACGGCCTTACCCCCGAGATTATTGATTTCCTGGCGCCGCAAAAACCGGACTTGATCGTGACGGTCGATAATGGAATAGCCAGTCTCGAAGGCGTGGACTACGCGAAATCCCTGGGTATTTCAGTACTGATCACTGATCATCACTTGCCAGGTTGCGAGCTCCCCAATGCCGATGCGATCGTCAACCCCAATCAACCCGGCTGTGACTTTGAATCCAAGGCGTTAGCCGGTGTGGGCGTGGTTTTCTACCTGATGTTGGCATTAAGAGCCCGGTTGCGCGACAGCGGCTGGTTTGAGCAGCTTGCGATAGAAGAACCGGATCTTGCTGAATATCTGGATCTGGTGGCGCTTGGTACCGTTGCCGATGTGGTGCCGCTCGACAAAAACAATCGCATTCGTGCCGAACAGGGGATACGCCGAATTCGCAAGGGCCAATGTTGCGTGGGTATTCAGGCTATTTTACAAGTAGCCGGGCGTAGCGCATCGAGGCTTGTTGCCAGCGACCTGGGTTTTTCCGTTGCACCAAGACTCAATGCGGCCGGGCGGCTGGATGATATCTCGATTGGAATCATGTTGCTGCTGACTGACGATGTGAACCTTGCCAGCGACATTGCTACCGAGCTCGATAACTTTAACAAAGACCGTCGTAGCATCGAGCAGGGGATGAAGCGCGAAGCGGAATCCGCGGTCACAGAGTTGTTAGATGGTAGCGAGTTTGATGGCTCGGATACCGCCTTGCCGGCTGCGCTAAGCCTCTTCAATCCGAGCTGGCATCAGGGTGTCGTTGGTATTGTCGCTTCCAGAATCAAGGAGCAGTTTCATCGCCCCTGTATTTGCTTTGCGCCAGAGTCCGATGAGGTTGACTGCCGATTGCTAAAGGGTTCTGCACGATCGATTCAGGGGCTGCATATTCGAGACGCGCTCGACCTTGTCAGCAAGCGCTCTCCGGGGATCATTTATCGATTTGGCGGGCATGCGATGGCTGCCGGACTCACGCTCGAAAAAGAAAATTTTGCCGCGTTTCAGCAGGCTTTCGCAGAAGTTGCGAGAGAGCTGTTGAATGATGAGGATCTAGAGAAGCGAATTCTTTCGGATGGGGAGCTGGAAGCGCAAGAAATCGAGCTGGGCACAGCGTCAGAGCTGAAGCGTGCTCTGCCCTGGGGCCAAACCGTTCCAGAGCCGCTGTTTGATGGGCGCTTTGTGGTGGTCAATCAGCGTATTGTTGGTGGTAGTCATCTAAAGCTCGCGCTAGCTCACCCGCAGGACTTGCACACCACCATCGATGCCATCGCCTTTAATATCGATGTTGAGCAATGGCCGGACAGGCAGGTGAAGGACGTTGAAATAGCCTACTCGCTCGATGTGAACGAGTATCGAGGCCGGGAATCGGTACAGCTTTTAGTGCGCCAGATCAATAAGGTAGCTTGAGGCGAGTTGTTAACTAAGGGAACCTCTGATCTATTCGCTGATGGCCGAGTTTGCGTTCCAATGGCAATGATCGCGAGGCGCGTCGCGAAGGTCGCATGCCGTAGCTATACGACGAGCGGCGCAACGAAGCGAGCGTGCCATTGGGTGCAAACCCCCAATCCATAAAGAAAGGGGACAGGCTTTTGCGGTCCATCCGCTGCGTTGATCCGCTTGGAAAGGACTAGTCATTCCCTGCGCGAATCGTCTTGCGGAGTGAACCGCAAAAGTCTCTGTCTCGGCCATCATGGAATAAATCAGAGGTTCCTAAGGTACGGAATATGAGTCAACAGCAAGTCAAGCCAGGTATCTACCAGCACTACAAAGGGCCACAATACGAAGTGTTTGGCACGTCACGCCACAGTGAAACCGAAGAGCATTTGGTCGTCTACCGGCCGCTTTATGGGGCGGCCTTTGAGCGGGGTGAGGTTTGGGGCGATGTCTGGGTGCGCCCACTCGACATGTTTTGTGAAACTGTAGAGGTCGATGGGCGCGCTGTTCCCAGATTTGAGTTTTTGCAGTAGTTTCTAAACCGTTAATCGACTGCGTAGTTTTCTACGATTTCCTGACCTTCGATAGCGCGCTCAAATGATGAGAGTCGTTTGTGTACCGATAGTAATTCGACGATCGTCGTCCATGAATTGACGAGATATTGAAGCGATGTGCTTACCTGCGTGAAAGCCGTGAGTATTTGCTGCAGTATGCCGAAAGTGATGGTGCCCGCCGCTATCGTAGGTATCAGTATGAAATAGGCAAATATATTATCAGCCTGTATGTACATGCCCCTGGCTACATTGAAGTACATGTAGTGAAAGTAGAGCCTGAAGTAGTTTCTCCTCACCGCGCCAAACAAATCTATCAGTGTAGGCGGGGATGCCCGATCCTGGTCATCCTCGCCGTAGACCAGTTCTTTCCGATAGGCAGCTTCAACACGTTGATTTCTGAACTCAAGCCCGGGTAGCTTGATCCCGACTAACGCTAACAGGCCGGTACCGAACAAAGACCAGAACAGGGCGGCGAAGAACAGTGGGTAAGGGATAGCACCAAAGATAGGTAGCGTCTCGACATGCGCTGAAAGAGACCACAGTATCGGCAGGAAGGCGAACAAAGTCATGACGGAGTCGACGAGAGAAACTCCAAGGCCTTCCATAATTTTCGCGAATATCATTGTGTCTTCCTGAACACGCTGAGATGCACCCTCCACCGAGCGCAGGCGCTTCCAGTTTGCGGTGTAGTAGTCATTCATTGCGGTTCGCCAGCGAAAAATGTAGTGACTGACAAAAAAACGTGTGATCACGAAGACGAAAGTCGCTAGAAACGCGATTTCAGCGAACAGGATTATCAGGTCATAGAGTTCGCTGCTGGGAACTGTTGTGTCGGGGTCGAGAGCATTTTGGACTGAATCGAAAAAAGGGCGTCGCCATGCGTTGATTGCGACCGAGACCTGAACTGAAAAATACGTCGTAAAAAGAATAAAAGAGGTGCCGAGTATTGACCACCACTGCCATCGATGGGGAGATACTTTGAACCAGAAAATTGCGAAAAGTGCCGTGCAGATTGCGTAGTAAACGTATAGCAAAAGAAAGGTGTCGGTGGTGAAATGCCCCACGCCGATAACCGGGTCTTTTTCAGTGGTTTCGAGCCCCAGTAGCGCGCCAAGCTCAATTTTGAAATTAACCCATAGAAATATCGATACAAATGACCACAAGAGAAAGGAAAGCAGGAACCATTTGGGCTTTGGAAAAAAGGATCGAAACATTAAACTACCAACTGGGGTCAACTAGATTTGGATTGTCGTCAGCGCTTAAGTCTAGGCCAGTTGGCCTCGCATTTCCTTAACGCAGTCCGTGAAAAGATAGCTAAACATCCTGGAGAGAGTTTTGGCAGGCAAGATCTACGCTGAAGTAAAACTGGTCGAAAAGCAGGCTCTATCCGATGAGTTTATTCGATTGGTATTAGAGGGGAATGAAGTATCCGGGTTCCCGCCGGACGCTCTGGGGGGATACGTTAAGCTGCTCTTTGATCATGCGCAGAAGCCGCTGCTATCACTCGAGCATTTGGATACAGATGGGTTTAAACCGGTTATGCGCAGCTACACGACGTCTATGCATGATGGCAACACGCTCGCGATCGATGTTTTCTGTGACAAAGCAGGCGGTGTCGCTGCCAACTGGGCCAGTGCAGCCGAACCGGGCGATCGTATCGTTATCGTCGGGCCCGGCAAGTCGCAGCCATTGCCCTCTGCTTACGACAGTTTCTTTATAGTTGGCGACGAGACAGCAGTCCCTGCCATTTCAGTGCAGCTACAAGCGCGCCCAGATGCTCGAGGTATTTGCGTTGTGCAGAGTAAAAGCGGATTAATCAGTCCAGATGTGCTGCCAGAGGGCATGGCTCTGGTGATGGTGGATGGGGATTCCGGCGGCGGGGAGGCTCTGGTCGATGCCGCGCTCGCCCAGTTTTGGCCAGAAGGGAAAGTTTACGTCTGGGCCGCCTGCGAGTTCGAGCAAATGCGTGCCTTGCGGCGTTATTTTCGCCAGCAAAAGCTGGTCGCCCGTGAAGATATGTACATCAGCAGTTACTGGAAGCGCGGCGAGACCGACGAAGGTAATAAGCGAGCCAAGAAACTCGATGCAGAGGCAGATCTCTAGGCGATGGTTTCCGTGGCTGCCGCCACAAGGTGTGGGGTTTCGGCCCCACAGCCGACTCACTTTTTTATTCGCGACTTCCTGTCGCTCACCCTACGGGCTTTCGTGAAACCTTCGCTCCTGCTCGGTTTTCTACAGCGAAAAAAGTAAGCAAAAACGCCGCAGCAACAAACTGCCCTTCGGGTTCCCTCAGTCGGACTGTCTTTATAACTAGCCGCGCAGAATGCACATCCTGTGCAACTGCGCTCTCGCGGCGCCCTGCCGCTCGCACGTTAACAGTCAGGCCGCCTTCAGCAGTTTGAAAGCTGAAATAAACGGCGTAACCAAGATCTATCTACGGCCGCAGCCCGAAGGCATATAAACATCAAGCAGCTCAGAAGCGAGCAACGCGAGACTTCTGCCAACCTTAAGGAGCTAAGCTGTGGCTGTGATGCTCAAAAGCAGTGTAATGTAGACATAGGCGGTCAAGCGGCCTTTCGCTTGTCGGCTTTGCCCTTATCTTTGCCGATCAAAGATAAGTCGCCTGCGGGGGCGAGACCCCGCATCTTGCTGGGCGCTTAGCCCAGCTGACCAAAGTGGCTCCTGCCACAGTGTGTGGGGTCTTTGCCCCACAGCCCCAGCCCGCAGGGCAATAAAAAAGCCACCCCGAGGGGTGGCTTTTTAAAACGCTTAAAGCGACATTGCCCGCTTAGGTATGCAGTGCAAAGTGCTCTTCATCCATCTGCAGCAGAACTTCTGGATCATCCAGCATCGTTTTCGCCAGCGACATGGTGCGTGGCAGAATGCGTCGGAAGTAAAACTCGGCCGTCTGCAATTTCGCGTTCAGGAAGTCCTTGTCAGCGTTGCCCGCTTCCAGTTCTTTCTGTGCAGCTGCCGCGTTCTTGGCGAGGAAGTAGCCCACGCAGATGTAACCAGAGTACATCAGGTAATCGACTGAGGCAGAGCCGACAATTTCGCGGTCTTTCATCGCCTTCATGCCAATTTTGCGCGACAGTGTCTGCCACTCTTTGTTGAGCTCGGCGAGTTTCTTGGTCTGGTGCTTGACGCCGCCTTCGGTGCGCGCATGCTCCTTACAGAAATCACTGATCTCGCTGCCAAAGGTTTTGACCAGGCTCAGGCGTGACCCCAGTACCTTACGTCCAAGCAGGTCGAGTGCCTGAATGCCGGTCGTGCCCTCGTACAACATGGCAATACGTGCATCGCGCACGTTCTGCTCCATGCCCCACTCGGCAACATAGCCGTGACCGCCAAAGCACTGCAGACCCAGGTTAGCGGATTCAAAACCAACTTCGGTGAGGAAGGCTTTCAGAATCGGCGTAAGCAGGGCGAGTTTTTTCTCGGCAAGATCACGCGCAGCTTCGTCTTTATGCGACTCGGCAATGTCAGTTAGCAGCGCAGTGTAGAGTGAGAATGCGCGACCGCCCTCGGCAAACGCTTTTTGCGTCAGCAGCATGCGGCGTACATCCGGATGCACGATGATTGGATCCGCCGGTTGATCGGGCTCTTTGGCACCGCTCAGTGAACGCATCTGAAGACGATCACGCGCATAGGCCAGAGAGTTCTGGAAAGAAAACTCGGTGTGAGCCAGACCTTGCAGGCCGGTACCAATTCGAGCGGCGTTCATAAAGGTGAACATGCACTGCAGGCCTTTGTTTGGTGGCCCAATCAGGAAGCCGGTTGCGCCGTCGAAGTTCATGACGCAGGTGGCGTTACCGTGAATACCCATCTTGTGCTCAAGAGAGCCACAGCTTACGCCGTTGCGCTCGCCGACCTGTCCGTCGCCCGGTGTCAGGTGCTTGGGTACGATAAACAGCGAGATGCCTCTTGTGCCCTCGGGCGCATCGGGCAACTTCGCCAGCACGATGTGCACGATGTTGTCGGCCATGTCGTGCTCGCCTGCCGAGATAAAGATTTTGGTTCCGGTAATCGAGTAGCTGCCGTCAGCGTTGGGCTCGGCTTTTGTTCTCAGCATGCCCAGATCGGTGCCACAGTGCGGCTCTGTCAGACACATGGTGCCCGTCCATTGCCCAGCGATCAGATAGGGGAGGTAGTCATCTTTTTGCTGGTCGGTGCCATGCTCAAAGATTGTCTCCATGCAGCCGTGAGACAGACCGGGGTACATGCCCCAGGCCCAGTTTGAGGTGCCGATCATTTCCTGAATCGAGATGCTAAGCGTGTTAGGTAACCCCTGACCGCCGTATTCAGCGTGCTGAGCCAGACTGGGCAGTCCGAGCTCAACGTATTGTTTGTAGGCTTCTTTAAAACCGTCGGGTGTTTTAACCTCGCCGTCGACGAGTTTGCAGCCCTGTTGATCACCGATCGCATTCAGTGGGTGCAGGACTTCCTGGCAGAATTTGCCGGCTTCGGCAAGGATGGCCTCGGTGACATCCTGAGTCGTGTCTTCGGCACCACAGTCAGGAAATACATCGTAGGCGTTTAGTACTTTGTCCAATATAAAATTGGTGTCTTTAAGGGGCGCTTGATAATGCGTCATGGTATTACCTCAGTTTAAGTATACGATCGACTTATCGACTCTTTCCGAGACGAGAATGTTCGCGTATAGCTATTGTGCGAACAAACAAAGCCGAAGGAACGGTTCCCTAATTAAGCTCGCTTTGTGGCAAGCTTGTTTTCACTGGTCCGCCGCATCCTATGCGGCTAACCTGACATGTCTGATCTTGGGTTTGATCAGACTATGTAAGTTGACGGTGCTGTTCAGGCGCTCAGCGAGCATGAACATTCCGCCGATTTTTCGATGTAAGTACAGGGCGTCAGTCGGAGGTGTCTGCCAAAAATCTTTGGAACCGCCATGTTTCTGCGCAAGTTCAGCGACTCTGCGAGGAAGCTGTGCCTCTTTAAACGAATAATCCTCGTCAAAACGAATGGGTTCCAACGCGAGATAAAAAATATCGAGCAATAAGCGCTGGTAGGCATCACTGGTCCCATCGACGGCATAGCCTATTGCCTTGGCAGCGTTGAGCAACTCCTCATCGCTGCCCTCTATAATCGCCTTTACCAACTTTCTGTAGTTCGCGACAAACCCTTTTTTGAAGGTGCGAGTCGCGCCAAAGTCCAGCAGTACGATACGGGCCTGCAGGGCGTCATCGTTTTGATCCAGCTGCCAGCGATAATTTGCGAAGTTTGGATCTGTCTGCATCATTCGCCAGTCGAAAAGCTCATTGAACATCAGTTCAAACAAGCTGTGCATCGCCTGATCGCGTGTATCGCTGGAAACTTCTGACAACTTCTCTATGGGGTAGCCGTCCACCAGCGACATCGTCAGTACAGTTTTGCCGCTCAATTCCGCGTAGTACTCCGGCACGAGGTAGCGTGGGTCTCCCTCGAGCTTCTGTCTGAACTCCGCTAGAAACCGTGCTTCCCTGAGGTAGTCGGCCTCCTCGTGCAACTGTTGCTTCGTGTCTTCCAGTATCCCGTCCAGCTCGACGTGTTCAGGGATTAGTCTGGTCATGTTGAGCAGTGATGCTATGTTGTCGACATCGCTGTCGATGCTCTTCGACACTCCCGGATACTGCACTTTGACGGCCAACGCTTGTCCGCTCAATTCGGCCTGATGTACTTGCCCGATCGACGCGGCGGCTAAAGGCTCGCGCTCAAAGAGGTCAAAGCGTTGCTCCCAGTCTTCCCCTAACGCGGCGACTAATGACTGCTGTAGCTGCGTTTCGGGCATGGTCGTGGCGTTTTCACGCAGGTTGCCCAGAATCTCCGCTAAAGCCGGCGGCAGGAGTGAATCGCTTTCCATCGAAAGCATCTGGCCCAGTTTCATCGCCGCGCCCCGCATCTCCGAGAGGCGTTGCGTCACCCGTTTGGCATTCTGCGGCGTCAGCAGCATTTCCTGCCACTGCGGTCGCTTGCCTTTTGCGAGCTGTCTTGAGCCCTCTGCCACGAATCCGCCCGCAACCCCGGCCGCCATTCTGGCGACTTTCAGGAAGCGCGCCGACCTGCCCGAGGGCACGGCCAGGGATTTGCGTTTCGATTTGCTTTCCGTCATTTCGGTTGCAGCGCTGAAAGGGAAGAGTTGTCGTCGGGACCGAACTTCAATTTCCTACGGATTTCAGTCGTTTACTGATTATCCGAGGGGTCTCTCGAGGTCGGTTTTCAAGTCTAGTTGGCTTTCAGCAAATGTATACGAAGCTAGGTCGCGAAACGTTTGTTAACAAGTGTTATTTAATGACATTTTCGCAGATTGGTCAATTAGCCGAGCGAGTTCACAAATTTGAACTTGGCTCGACGCCTACCGGCATGCGCTGTACTAGCCTGAAGAAGTGGAAATGTTTTATTCGGGCCGGCCTGCAGGCTAAAAAGCGTCCGATTTGTGGTAATTGAATACGAAATGACCTGTTTTGTCACGATAGCGCAACTCAGAACGCCCTCCGTCGAGGAGACGGCGCTCTTCATCAATAAGGACTTCATCGTGTCTATCAGGCCCGATGAAGGCGCAGACGCGTGGCTCGCGAGGCTGGCAGACGAGTATGCCGCGATGCATGACGCGGAAGTGATCTCCATTGCTATCGATCTGGAGTCTGGTACTGATTTTGAAACGATCGAAAGTCATCCGGCGGTGCTTCGTGAGCTGCGCGGTGATACCCAGCGCTTTCTCGAGCAAAGCGGCTTTAACGAGATCGATTATATCGACGCCCTGGAAACTGTGTTGATGCGCAGCTACATGGATGTCGGCTCGGTGGCATGATGTTCCATTGAGCAAAGAGCCGTTTTTTTCTCAAAATGAACGTTAAATCAACAAAAAATGTCGCCCAGCGTCATACGAGGGCGCAAGTGTTAAAAACGGGTTCGGTGTAAAGCGCGGATCTGGATCTTGTCTAGACTTGCTAAGTAGGTGCCTGCTTTTTCGCCGTAATGGCGTTTGGGGTGTGTTGGCGCTGTAACCACTCGGTGGTGGATTGTTATTGGCAATGAGTTTGATTGCCATGTTGTTAGAAGCCACCTGTTGAAAACATATGGATCACAAAGAAAGGTCTAAGTTGCTTGTGAATAATTTTCGTCTACTTCCAATTGCTTCTGCAGTGTTTGCCCTGTCGACCGGTACCACTGCCAATTCCGATGAGTTACTCGAAGAGATCGTAGTGACCGCGACCAAGCGTGCTTCCGATTTGCAGTCGGTGCCGATCGCGGTATCGGCTATTACCGACGCGGCGCTGAGATCGGCTGGTGCAGAGGACTTCCGTGATATTCAACGCCTTGATCCGAACCTAAATTTCGTGGGTTCGCAAAGCAATCTGAATACGACCTCGATCAGGATTCGTGGAGTGGGTACTACGGGTAATAACACGGGGTTCGAGAGCTCGGTTGGCGTGTTTATAGATGGTGTCTATCAATCGCGGCCAGGCATTGCACTAAGCGAACTCGTAGACATTGAGCAGGTCGAAATTTTGCGAGGGCCTCAAGGTACCTTGTTCGGCCGCAACACCTCAGCAGGTGCAATCAATATCAAAACTAAACTCGCTGCGATCGATGATGATTCGGCATTTGTGTCGGTCAGTTATGGCGACTTCAATCTTAAGAATATTCAGGCGGGCTTTAACGTTCCCATCAACGAAGTGTCGGCTGTTCGCTTCGCAGGCTCGATAAGAGAGCGCGACGGTACGGTCGAAGCGGAGGTTCCTACCGCGGAAGATCACAATACCACCGATCGTTATATTCTCAGAGGCTCTTATGTATGGGAGCCTACGTTGGACTCGCAGCTAGAGCTTCGAGCTGATCATAGTCATACGGATTCAATTTGTTGTGCGCCAGTTATTTTGACACCGTATGACCCAGAAGCTTCACCTTTGGCAGGTTTCTTTGGTGCAGATACAGTGGATTCCGACAAGCGTATAGCTCCCGGCGAAAATTCCTTTGAGAAATCTACACAAAGCGGTGTATCTGTCAGTTACAAAAAGCAGTTCGATGAGCTTGATGTTACCTATGTTGCGTCCTATCGAGACGTAGATACTGACAACTGGGGAGACTCTGATTTTACCGCAACGAGTTTTATTATTACGCCCGAGAATAATCCTAACAATATTCATTCGACTACTGAAACTCACGAGTTTCGTGTGAACGGTGAGGCACTGGACGGCAGTCTTGATTGGTTACTCGGCGCCTATTATCTGAAAGAGTCGATAGCAGAGGAAGTGAATCGGTCGGCCGGCACCCAAAATGATGATCTAATTGATCAATTACTTACCCTAAACGCACAACCGCTTTTCACCAACGATGTCGCTGGATCGTTCGCTTCCAATCTTTTTTTCCAAGATACAGAAGGCTACGCAATATTTACTCACAATATACTGCGGCTGGATGATGACTGGTCAGTAACTCTGGGTCTTCGTTATGCAGACGAACGTAAAAACGGTGGAATGACGCCAATAGATAATGGTGACACGGGCGTTTGTGCTGAAGCATTGGGCACCGGGATTGGGTCGGTCATCACTATCGCTTGTACCCCTATCTATGGCCCAGTAAACGGCGCGTTGATTTCTCCGTACAGCGCAACATTTGAAGACGATGCCTTTACATATACCGCGGGATTGGACTATCAAGGAATCGAAGACACCTTGATTTACGCGTCAATTTCCAACGGTTTCAAATCCGGAGGTATTAATCTAGACATCTCTGGGTCTGGTTCAAACTCGGGTATTGGAGGTGCGGGGAACCCTACGTTCGACAGTGAAACCATTGATGCAAAAGAAATCGGCCTCAAGACCAAGTTTTTGGACGGCGCGCTATCACTCAACGCTGCGCTATTCCATATGGATATCGAGGACCTGCAAACACTCCAATTTTCTGGTACTGCCTTTCAAGTATTTGAAGTGCCAGAGGCTCGTTCTCAGGGTGTTGAATTGGATTTCGACTGGTTGGTCAGCGAAAACATAATGGCTTCTTTAGGCTACGCCTTCGTAGAAACAGAAGCTGACTTGCAAACAAATGACGCTGACGGAGAATGTAGTGAGTTTAACTTTGATTCCAGCAAGTCCGCCTGTGGCAGCTCAGAGCTTTCAAACGCTCCTGAACACCGAGTTGTTTTAAGCGGTTATATTAATGTTCCGCTAGAGGACGGTTGGGTCTTCTCGGTCGCGCCTATAGTTCGTTATGAATCTAGCAGTCGACCGGATCCGGCTGATCTCAGAGTCAAGCAAGGCAGCAATACAATCGTTGACCTAAATACCGGTTTTGAGAACTTCGATCGGGGTTTCGAAATGGATTTCTGGGTGAAAAACGTTACCGATGAAGTGGTCAATACGCGAGCCTTTAGCACGATTACTGCAGCCTTGACCGGTGCGACGTCCAAGTCAACATGGCTTAACGAACCTAGAACTATGGGTGTTACATTTACACAGAGTTTCTAACCACAACAGGAAGAAGCGTAAGCTTCGATCCGCTTTTGTTCAAAAGGCCCTATAAGGGCCTTTTTTTTAC
>CAZDEW010000034.1:0-29235 GCA_964504585.1 uncultured Pseudomonadales bacterium
CAAGCAATGCAGCACAATGCGCTTTAGCCTTAGATCTGCTGTGGCTGAGTGGTCTATCGTTCGGGCTATCCATCATGATGACACCTCTTTCGAATCGAGAAACTGGGAACAGTAGTTTTGAACGCCGGCCGGGGCAATAAAGTTGCAGTCGATTTATTCAACCTTTTTTGCTGCGCTTTGTCAAAAATTAGTGCAGTCGCTGAAGTGACTGTTAAAGCCCCGATTTACTCTGGATCACTTATTTACGCTCTGTAAGGTTTGCATCGAGTGCGATTGGGGAGGCTGTGGAATGTTGCCTTTGCGTTCTTGATGTGAAAGGAAGTCGCGATAAATGCCTACAACTCGCGATGGCGCATCCAGCATCGGGACATGGCCGCAGCTTTCAGGGATGGCAAGTGTCGAGTCTGGCAGACTTGCGTCTAGCTTGTATGCGCCACTGATGTGGAATATTCGATCCTGTTTACACCAGACGATCAGTGTGGGTATGTCGATAGCTGCTGCGAGCCTAAGCAGGTCGGGCATGGAGCTGGCGGCGTTGACCTGGTTCCAGATTGCAATATTGCTGTCCGCACGGTCGAGTTCCTGATTCATCCAGACGTTCACGACAGGCCCTGGTATATATGGCATATTCGGCGCAAGGAATTCGTTTCTGGCGTGGAATTCGTCGGCTGAGCGCACTACCAGTGGAATCTGACCATCGCTCAAGGCAATTTCCATATCACTTCGCACCGGGCTTTGTACGCCAGCAGGGCTACCAATGAAGCTCATGGTTTTTACTCTACTGGGGTTGGCTGCGATATAAAGGCTTGCAATAGCAGCCCCCATGGAGTTTGCGCCGATATGGAATGATTTGAGGTCTAGCGCATCGATAATTTCAGTCAGTTGCTGCTGTTGAATGTTTAGGTCGTATTGTGCGAACTCCAGCAAGGGATTGTCGCCAAAGCCTGGCAGGTCCAGAGCGATAACACGATAATCATCGACCAGCTCACGCATAACGCTCGCCCAGTGCTCTTTACGCGCGAAGATACCGTGCAACAGCAGAATAGTTTCGCCCCTGCCACCTTCCAGATAGTTGATGGTACCGAATTGAGTGGCGACGCTATGTCTGGAAAGCCCTGCATTTGCGTGACTCAGGCTCAGTAATCCCCGTGCAGTGACAGCAGGGAAGGCGAACCAGAGCGTAATCAGGAGGGCGATAATTAGCCCGGCTACAGTGAGCGGCTTTAGTTTCATGGTGGTTTCTGAAAATTTGCTTCTGGGCAATGATAGATGCCACGCCATCTTTTTCATTAGAATAAACGTGCCGGTTTTGTAGTTGCTTGATGCCGTATTTACTTATGATTTTTAGGTTATGCTGATCCTTGATCTATCAAACCACCGGGCAATCTATGAGCGCTACTCTCAGACGTTTCCGTATCCACCTGTTCTCTTTTGCACCGGGTAGACTGGCTTCGCATAAAAATCTGATGCCCTGCGTGATTATTGGCGATGATGGCGGAATTACTGTGCGCAATGGAGAAGATTCGGTTATCGCAAATGCTCTCTGTATTAAGCCCAACTGTGAGCACTCGCTAGTTATCAAGGGTGCTGGCGCTGAGATTGTCTTTCTGGATGGATTAACAATGCGCGAAGACGCGTTTGATTTCTTCGCCCTCGATTCGAGCTGGTTGGACTTGCCAAATGCAATCAGAGAGAAAGATTATGCAGCGATCGATGGTCTTGCAGATACCTTGCGCGGTAAGCCGATTGTGCCGGATCCTGAAATAATGGATATTGTTGATGAAATTTATGCTTCGTCAATTAAACGGCTCTCACAGTTTGATCTGGCAGAGCGGCTCAATCTCGAGCGCACGCGGGCTCTGCGGCGTTTCAAAAATTGCACGGGTCAGACGTTTCGCAAATTCAAAATATGGTCTGCCAGTGTGAATGCTGTGCGTGATATACATCGCGGTGAGAGAATTGGGGATGCCGGCATCGACTACGGGTTCTCTGATGCGTCTCACGTAGCGCGAACGGCGAACTCCATCTTCGGACTTACACCCTCCGAGGGTATCAAGGGTCTGCGCGGTATCATTAGCGTTTGATTGCCCCGCTCTGTCATCGTTGAGGGCACTGCCGTTTTTGAGGGCTCTGGCATTCTTGGAGGCTCTGGCAGAGTTGCGAGCCTTGCACTGGCTTGCCGGTGTCGCACGTTTTTCCTAGCGTTGACAGCCTGCTCCGCTTTAAGCTTGAGATGCCAGAAGAATGCCAAAGAGTGGCTGCAGAATTCGTGCTTTATTCTATGCGTTAGCTGGTCTAGGTGTTATCTAGTCTATGTCTCATCTCGTACCTTTTTCTAAGCCTTAGATTTTATGCGACTGCCAGCCAGAATTTTCTATTATCTTTCCGGTACGAAATGCCTGTGGTTTAGCTTTCTGCTAACGCTACTGCTGTCGCTGATCTTTGTCGTTGTGATGCTGGTTTGGCAGTTCACAATTATCGATGAGATGTTTGATGCCGATCAGATAAGACAACACCTCGATGCGCTTTCTCCGCAGCAAAAACTTGCCCATGCCTGGCTTACGGCCACGGTCGATGTGCTTTATCCCTTTGCCTATGCCGCTTTCTTTATTGGTGTTTCGCACCGCAGTTTTGGGCCGCACCGCTGGTGGCTTCTCATTCCCAGTGTGTTAGTTATCCCCGCTGACCTGATCGAGGGCTATTCGCAGGTCATGCTGCTCAATGGTTATGAGGGGTATATGAGTATCAAGCTGGTTGCGACGCCGATTAAGCTTGGGCTTTTTTTGCCGGGACTGGCAATTGCGTTGTCTGGTTTGTTGCTCCTTCTCAAGAGGCGCATGCAGCGATGATTAAATCGATAAAGGAGCTGATATGAGTGGATTCGCAAGCGCTTTTGCGTTTTCTGTCTACGCGCTGAATGCGGTATTTATGCTGATTGTCGGATTGATCTACCAGCTGCGTGAGAGCTTTATGCCCTACCATGCAGCCGTTATCGGCAAAAGCTGGGAGCAATTGTTGCCGGCTGAGCAGCTGCTTTACCTGGGCATGATGCGTACTGAGGCTGCCGGCTTTTTGGCAGCGTCTCTTGCAATAGGAATACTCTTGCTCATTCCCTATCGGCGAGGTGAGCGCTGGGCGGCGCCCGCGATTTTTCTTATTGCTGTGGTCGAGTACTTGCCCACAGCTATCGCGACTTATCGCGTTTCGCTACTCAGCGATGCTAACCCGCCGTGGGTTTTGATGTGCCTGGCGTTGGTTTCCTTGTTGTTGGCACTGTTGGTTCCATTAATCGGTGGACGCTTTTTTAAGAACGGGAATGCAAGTTCTGTTTGAGATTTCTCGCGTTGTATAGACGCAGGCGTCTCGTTGAACTGTGCATGAATTTTTTATCGTGTGTGTGGAAGAGGGGTTTCGATATTAAAAAGCCGTCGTAAAGGCCTTAGCGCTTGTCGGCCAATGATGGTTTTGAGCCAATAAAGATCTTGCTGTGCTGCGCAATGGCCTCCTCTTTGTACTCGCCGCGGATCGTAATATCGACGACGTTATGGCCGCTGCCAGTCAATTTAAACCGCGCCTGTATATTGCCGGTTCTTTCGTTCAGAGCGAAACGTTGATCAATAAGCTCAATGTTTTTGCTCCCCTTGAGCTCAAGCGAGACGGCAGTCGCACGTGCTGGCCGCTCATACTGGATCATGAAATAAGACTCTTCGCCGACTTCTACAATCTTGGTGGGCAGGTGGTGTAGGGTAAAGACTTGTCTGGGTGGCGCAAGCCCCGTTATTCTCAGGATCGTCCCGCCAATGAAGCCGTAGCTGTCGGGGTCGAAACCAAAGTGTGCCTCGCAGGCCGACAACGGGCTGCTGGATAGCGCGTAAATCAGGCTCAAAAGCGAGAGGTTTTTAAAGTAATTGTTCAAGGGCTTAGCGCGGCTTGCATATCAGGAGCTCTCGCCAATTATACCCGACTGGCTTGCTGATAGGCTTTAGCCGATGGCAGACTTGCAACAAAGATTGTCGCAAGTATTATCATGATAAAAAACATGAGGTTATGAGAGCTTAAGCCTAAGCTGGATACTTGAACGCCATAGTGCGACGCGATAGTCGCTTGCAGTAACTGAATCGTTAACTGCAGAAGAAGGGCACCGCAAGCAATCGCCGAGATGCTTATCAGCAGGGCTTCCACCTGTATCAGTAAAAACAAATAGCGTGGCGATGCGCCTATCGTTCGCAACAACTGGATCTCAGTGGCTCTTTCGCGCAGTGAGGCCAGTAGCATCGCTGCAAGTCCGAGCAGTGCCGATAGCATTACCAGGCTCGAGATGAGTCTCAGCGTATTTTCCAGCACGTTCATGATCTGCCACAGTTCAGACAGGGCAACGCCAGGTAGCACGGCGACTAGCGGTTCCCGCGAGTAATTGTTGATCGAGCGCTGCACAGTGAAGGTTGCCAGCTTCGACTCAAGGCCTATGAAAATCGCGGTAATCGACTCGGGCGTGAGGTCAATAGATTCTGCGGCTTCACCGTGAGTGCCGCTGTGAATGGCCTCAATACCCTCGAGGCTCACATGCAGCGCCTGATCAACCGGCGTGCCCGTAGGCGCGAGTATCCCGACCACCTCAAAAGGGCTTTCCTCGTGCAAACTAAAACTTGTTGCGCCAATGCCGTGTGCAAGGATGATCTTATCGCCTAATTGATAGTTAAGCGTCTTCGCAACTTCTGCGCCGAGCACGACATCGTAGAGGGCTTCAAATGCCTGGCCATCGGCGAAGTCTAGTGGTTGTTTATTGCCGTACTGGAAGTGCTCAAAGTAGGCCTTACTTGTACCCATGACTCGATAACCCTCGTGCGAGTCGCCGAGCGATATTGGAATGGTCCACGCTACTTTATTATTGGAAGCCAGCGCTTCATAGCTCTCCCAGCCAATATTGTTGGTGGGCGCGCCAATGCGAAAAACCGAATACAACAGCAAATTGATATTGCTCGTGCGCGCACCCACGATCAGATCGACGCCGGAGATAGTGCTGGCAAAGCTTGCCTTGGCCTGACTGCGGATATGCTCAACGCCTAGCAAGACGAATACGCTGACCGTCATCGCTAGTAAAGTCAGAAAAACTGACCCTTTGCGATTGCCCAGGCTATTGAGTGCGAGCGTTAGCGTCATTTTCTTGTTGCCGCGCGGTTAATGCTGGCGAGTGATAGGGATCTGTCAAACAAGCTGGACAGCGATTCGTCGTGACTGACAAATAGCAGAGTCAGTTCATGCTGATTAGCCAACCTGAGAAGCATTGCCAAAAAGCGTTCGCTATTGGCTTTATCTAGTGAGGAAGTGGGTTCATCGGCGATAAGAAGCTGCGGTTGGTTGATCAGCGCACGCGCAATGGCTACCCGCTGCTGCTGTCCGACGCTAAGGTTGGATGCCTTTTTTTGCCTTTCGTCTGAGGGTATATCAAGTTCGTCGAGCAGTTGATCGATCTTTTGGTGATTCTGGGCTGCCGATTTTTTTTCTGCTTGTGCCTTACTGCAGAAATGCTGTGCCAGGGCGATATTTTCGCGGGCACTGAGGTAGGGGATAAGATTGAACTGTTGGAACACATGACCAATATGCCGCGCGCGGAAGCGATCCCTGTTGCCGCCTGATAGGGTGTCGATCCGCTGTCCAAGAATGCGTGTTTCGCCAGCGTTGTTAACGGTCAGGCCGCTTAGCAAATTCAGTAAGGTTGATTTTCCGCTGCCTGAGGGTCCGTGTATAAATAGCTTCTCGCCCTCGCCGACTGACCACTGAGGTATTTCCAGAACGTCGCGGTGGGGAGTATCGGGATAGGCGAAGCGCACATTGTGCAGCTCGATGGCTGTATTGTCCTGATTGATTTCCGGCATCTCAGTGCTGATGATCTTCCGCGATTAGTGGTATGCTCCGCTCAGTCCTCTATTTTCTCATCAGCCCATAAACAAATAAAGTCCATGGCTTTGCGATTACCTCTCCTTATCAGTTCAGTGCTCGCGCTAACGCTCGTTTTGCCCGGATGCGGCAGCGGCAATGGTTCCGAAATGGATGGCGAAAACCATAGCGCTCCGGGTTCGGATTCGGCTGAACCGCTTGCAGCAGTCAGTTCAACGCCGCGACTGAATCCCAACGAATTTCTGGAAGTCGAATGGATTGAGCTAATGCCCAAGGACGATCTCGAAGCATTGCTAAATCCACCGGATTATCTGGCAGAAATAGAGGATGGGGGCGCAGAGGATCAGCTGGGCGATAAGCTGCGAAGTGCACCTAGCTCCGATACAGAAGATCGCTACCAGCAGGCATTGGTTTCAACAAGAATCGTCGAAGAGATGGATGGCCAGGCCATCCGGATTCCCGGGTTTATTGTGCCGCTGGAGTTCTCGAGCGAACAGGTGACCACCCAGTTTTTTCTGGTTCCATTCTTTGGGGCCTGTCTGCATCTACCACCCCCGCCGCCCAACCAGATTGTATTTGTCGATGCGCCAGAGGGCATAAAGCTGGAGTCCCTGTACCAGCCGTATTGGATTTCGGGCATGTTAGAGGTTTCTTTGACTGAAAATGATGTCGCGAAGGCGGCCTATGCGATGACCATGCAGTACGCGGAAATCTACTCAGAGTAAACTGAGATCGATTGTGCGCTCGGGTTGATTACTCTTGATGCAGGCGATGATCTGACTGCGCCACTGCTCGTCGATCTCGCGCGAAATTATTTCTACCCGGCTTTCAATCGCGTGATCCAGCGGGAATTCAGTCAGCGCGTCGCTTGTAAGATTGTAGCCAAACACACCTTTATCCGTTATGAAAACTGCCTTGATCCGTGTGGCTTTCATACCAGCAAGCTGCGTCAGTAGGGCCTTCTGATCAAACTCGAATCTCGAATCAAACCGCCACCCAATGCTGCGAAAGCCTCCGCCCGAGTTCCTTGCTTCAAGGAAACCGGAGGGCGGCAGGGATTCCTCTTCATGGAGAACCGAACCGCTATCTTCCAGTAATGTGTTTTGATCATGAATAGACAGTTGGTTTTCACTCGATTCGAGGTATCGTGTTGGTCCGGACAGCAGCCCTGGATCTATCTGTCCATAAGTTGTGAATATGATTTGCCGTTCGCTGCTCCTGACTTGATTAAGGTAGTTGTCGAATCGCAGGCGGTCGCTTTGCGTATATAAATCCTCCTTGTTAGCAATGATCAGATCGGCAATTTCCAGCTGCTGTCGAAAAGTTTCGTCCTCGGCGCAGCGGGCGTCGGCGAGTTGTCGAGCGTCCAGCAGAGTCGCAATTTTCTCAACTTTCAACAGGCCTTTATAATTTTCAGACTGTAGCGTTTGTAGAACTTCGATTGGGTGGCCCAAGCCGGTCGGCTCGATGAGTAAGCGATCCGGACGGGCTCTAACCAAAAGTTGGTTAAGCGCTATCTGCATTGGTAAGCCGGCTGTGCAGCACATGCAGCCGCCCGGTAGTTCCCGGATGAATATTCCGGAAGCCTCGCTAATCCGTCCATCCAGCAGGCTGCCGTCGACGCCGATTTCTCCAAATTCATTGACCAGTACCGCCCAGCGCTCACTCGCGGGTTTCTGTTCAAGTAAGTAGTTGATAGCAGTGGTCTTGCCTGCTCCCAGGAACCCAGTCACGATATTGGTCGGCACGTTGGCGATGAGCTTGTTTGAGCCTGACATTTTTTTTCGAGAATTTATGTGTGGAAGTTCTTGAGGGGAAAGCGCTATCTCGCGTACCGCAGCATCAGAGTGCTCGCCGATCAGTTTGTAACAGGGATCTATGGCGAAGAGTTACTTTGCAGAAAGGCGCGTCATTGCTGGCACAAGATTAGCATCCAGAGGTGCCACAATCGTGTCGATCGGCTCTGCACAGTTTGAAATTCTTCAAGTGTGCGCTTGCAATGATCGCTGCGCCAACTAGAGTGAGTCCTTTTTCCCATAACTCGCCGAATTGTTCTCCCAGCGTCACGGCAGCAATTAAGCAGCCGATTCCGATGAAACCGGTGATCAGCAGCTGGTTCCGTTTGTGTTTTTGGCATCCTACTGTCAGCGCGAAAATACTGGTAGGTATCACCGCAGCTAACATCCATAGGTGGAATGCTTCATCTGCAAGCGGTAGGGCAGCTATGCTGGGGATTAGCGCCAGCATTAGCGGTAGCGCCAGACAATGCAGCGCACAGAATAAGGAGAGTCCGATAGCGGTTTTATCACCGAATGCTTGAAGATTGTTCATGGCTTGGATTTTTAGATCTTAACCGCGAAAAAACACAGAGGTCGTGCGCGAATATTTATTTGAGGGTGAAAGACTGGCTCGTTTTTGTCAGGGTCGCACCCCCCTGAGCCGAATCGCTAATCCACATGACATCAATCTTCTCTAGCCGCGGGTAGAGAGAGGCTAGAGAAGTGGTGATCATCGCTAAGTTAGCGGGTTTGTCGCACTGATAAAGATAGCTGGCGACGATTTCACTGTGTGAAGGCCCACTGTGGTCGTGGTCGTCATGATCCTTTTCGCCAGGCTCGTCAGCATGGTGATGCGTATGCTTTTTCTCATGCTCATGCTCATGCTCATGCTCATGCTCATGCTCATGCTCATGCTCATGCCCATGCTCGTCGTGGGCATCATGCTCGGGATTCGCGGTGACAGCGGAAAAATCAATGGCTGTTTCAAGTGGCTCGCATTCTCCACTCGGGATATCGAAAACGGTATCCGCTTGCTCTAGCGTGGCACGCGCTTGCACGACGGCATCTCTCTCCTCGTCTGAGCGAGCAACATGCTCAAAGCCTAAAATATTTGCCGCAGGGCTTGAGAGTTCAATTGACAGGGTGCCGCCTTCAACGGCTACCGACAGCGATGCGACGCCATGAATATGGGCACCGTGCTGCTGGGCCTGCATAGTGGGGGATATGAGTACCGCTAGGTGCATAGCCAGCGCCGCTCTCAGCGTCTGCGGGCCCGCGCTACCAATAATTCCTGGTAACACCGCTTCTTTAACGCAGCCTAAATCTCGGATTAAATCTTGCAGCATATGGGGTCGCCATTGCAGGGTTTTAACTTATGAACAGTATAACGAACGCGAAGCGGAAATGTTAAATAGTGAGAGTCGTCGACTCCTGGCTTTGTAGAGGCTCGCCGCTGGAAATCAGTGGCTAAAATCCAGCGTCAATACGAGTCTAGTCTCACCCTCTTCAAGCGTCGGTGACCGGTGAACCAGGCCGGCATTCTCATTACCGTCCCAGAGCTCTCCCTTGAGCAGTGCAACATCACCGCTATTCATGCGGCTGATACAGCCTTCGCTCGCATAGAGACCCGTCTCACTGTCGGGAATCCCGGAGGCTGCACGCCCCAATCGCGAGCGATCAACACTGGCGTGAGGCAGCCACTCAGTGCCGATACCGCCATAGCTAGTGACCAGCCGGCAGGGAACTCGGTCAACGTGAAAGCGCGGGCACATCGCTCGATCAAGCACCGTGAGGCGGAGCCCGGCGCGCTCCAGTTCGAACAGGGTGCAAAACATATCGGTTATTTGCCGAATATCCGCGCCCAGGGCCGTTTGGCTAAGTGCTGGTGACAAGTCGCTAATGCCAGCGAAGTCGTTGCGCGGTGAGACGGTGATCGACCGCTGAAACCCTTTGTTTGAGGCAAGAAATGCCTCGACTTCAGCGTCGAGCGCGCGGTTCAAGCTGCGCTGCCACAGCGCAAGATTGTTATCCTCATGATAGATATCGGCGAGAATCCCAGCCTCCGCCCCTATCGCCGCTTTGCGGACGATAGAAAGATTCCGGTGCGCGCCGCTTGTATCCAACGTTGCAGTTGCACTCATGCCTTTACTCCTCCCAGGCTGGAAACGGATCGTTCAGCGTTTTCCAGTACTCCTTGCCGCGAAGCACCTCTTCCTCGCTCAGCAGGCAGTCGTCCAACGCCTGTATCATTGCGTTTTGATCTAAGCCTTGCCCAATAAACACCAGCTCCTGTCGCATGTCGCCAAAAGGCTCAACCCACTGTTTCTCGATGGATGCGAGGTAGTCAGGATCTGTTGGCCAGTTAGCTTTGGGAACGGCTTTCCAGAACATGCCGCCGAAGCCGTAGCGTGCTATGCCGCCTGCCTGACTCCACTGGCCAGCAAACTCCGGTCGCGTTGCCAGCCAGTAGTAACCTTTAGAACGAATTAACTTGCCGTAGGACTTGGTGCCATGGAGAAAGTTGTAGAATTTTTCGGGATGAAAAGGTCGGCGGGCCAGATAGCTAAAGCTGGCAATACCATACTCCTCGGTTTCGGGAACGTGCTCGCCACGCATTTCCTTCAGCCAGCCTGGCGCCTGCTGCGCGCGGTCAAAATCGAAACGACCTGTATTCAAAACCTCATCGAGCTGGATATTTCCGTGCGCAATAGGGACGATACGAGCGTCGGTATTGAGTGTCTTGATGATGGCGATTAATCTGTCGAGCTCGTCCTTACTTATCAGATCAGTTTTGCTTACAAGAATGACGTCGGCAAATTCGACCTGATCAACAAGCAGATCAGCAACGCTGCGCTCGTCCTCCTCACCCAACGACTCGCCTGTTTCCTGCAGCGATTTGGCCTCATCATAGTCTTTGACGAAGTTAACGGCATCAACCACCGTGACCATGGTGTCGAGCTTTGCAACGTCTGATAGCGATACCCCATCCTCATCGGCAAAGGTAAACGTTTCCGCGACTGGCAGTGGCTCGGAAATACCGGTGGACTCAATCACCAGATAATCAAAGCGCCCATCTTTGGCCAGGGCGTTGACTTCAAGCAATAGATCCTCGCGCAGCGTACAGCAGATGCAGCCATTGCTCATTTCAACCAGTTTTTCTTCGCTGCGGTTGAGCGACACTTCATTTTGCACGATCGCTGAGTCGATATTGATTTCGCTCATATCGTTGACGATCACCGCGACTTTTCGACCTTCACGGTTGTTGAGGATATGGCTAAGAACCGTAGTTTTTCCTGCGCCCAGAAAACCTGACAGCACGGTTACTGGGAGTCTTTGCAGAGCTTGGGCTTGATGCATGGCAATTGGGCTTGGTATGAGTAAGATATTAATGATACATAGTATCATTACGCGGCATCGCTCGACCTGGTTTTTTGTCTCAATGCTGTTGTGTGCTTTTTGGCCGCTTGAGTCGGCTAATCGTTTTTCAAAAAAATCGATTAATTGATTCGAGATAAGTCAATTTATCAATTGATGACTGGGCGCTAGATTGTCTTCTGACGACGACGTTAATTGCGCGATTGCGCCTTCATCAGGAGATCATCATGAAAACGACTGGACAATGCCCCTTTGCGGCCGGTGCTCAGCGCACCGCTGGCTCGACGACCACCCACAAAAATACTGAAAACAGTGATTGGTGGCCCAATCAATTGAATCTCGACATTTTGCACCAGCACTCTGCGCGCGCTAACCCCATGGCCGATGACTTTGACTACGCAGAGGCTTTCAGCCTGCTCGATTACGACGCCCTTAAATCTGACATTAAACAGTTAATGACCGAGTCGCAGGACTGGTGGCCCGCTGACTATGGACACTACGGGCCACTGTTTATTCGCATGGCCTGGCACAGTGCGGGTACTTATCGCACGGGTGACGGCAGAGGCGGTGCGGGCACCGGCACCCAGCGATTCGCGCCTCTGAACAGCTGGCCCGATAACGGCAATCTGGACAAGGCACGGTTTTTACTCTGGCCGATCAAGAAGAAGTATGGCGCAAAGATTTCCTGGGCCGATCTGATGATTTTAGCGGGTAACTGTGCCTTGGAATCGATGGGTTTTCAAACCTATGGTTTTGCCGCGGGCAGACAGGATGTTTGGGAGCCTGAAAAAGATATCTATTGGGGCGCGGAGCGCGACTGGCTAGGCGAAGAGCGCTATGCCAAAGAGGCGGATGCCGGGCGAGATCTGGAAAGTCCGCTGGCTGCGGTGCAGATGGGTTTGATCTATGTGAACCCCGAGGGTCCAGATGGCAAGCCCGATCCGCTGGCATCGGCGCAGGATATTCGCGAGACGTTTGCGCGCATGGCAATGAACGATGAAGAGACAGTCGCTCTGGTTGCCGGTGGGCACACCTTTGGTAAGGCCCATGGCGCAGGCGATGCTGCGCTTGTTGGTCCCGAGCCGGAAGCGGCACCGATCGAAAATATGGGGCAGGGCTGGTTGAGCACGCACAAAAGCGGCAAGGGTATCGACACGATCACCAGCGGCATCGAAGGTGCCTGGACCCCGACACCGACGCAATGGGACAACAGTTATTTTGACGTTCTTTTCAAGTATGAATGGGAGCTTGGTAAAAGCCCGGCTGGTGCGCACCAGTGGCATCCCCGGGGCTTGGCCGATGCAGATCACGCGCCGCTCGCCGACGGCAGCGGTGAGTCTGTGACTATCATGATGACCACTGCAGACATGGCTTTGCGGATGGATCCTGATTACGAAAAAATATCGCGTCGCTTTCACGAGAACCCTGACGAATTTGCCGATGCCTTTGCGAGGGCCTGGTTTAAATTGACCCATCGCGATATGGGGCCCAAAGCTCGTTATCTGGGGTCGGAGGTTCCTGCAGAAGACTTGCTGTGGCAGGACCCGCTCCCGGCACGTTCGGCGGACGCGCTCAGCGATGACGATATCAATGAACTTAAAAAGCTAATTTTGGGAAGTGGATTAGGCGTTGCGGAACTGGTTGGCACAGCATGGGCTTCGGCTTCTAGCTATCGACAATCGGATATGCGCGGTGGGGCCAACGGTGCGCGAATTCGTCTGGAACCGCAGAAAAATTGGGCCGTGAATCAACCCGAACAGCTAGCAAAAGTGTTAGCGAGTCTGGAGCAGATTCAATCGCAGTTCAAGAAAACGGTTTCTCTCGCAGATCTTATTGTGCTCGCAGGATCGGCCGCAATTGAGAAAGCGGCGAGTGATGCGGGTTCGCCAGTGAGCGTACCTTTCACGCCGGGTAGAACTGATGCATTGTCGGAGCAAACAGACGTCGAGTCGTTCGCAGTGCTGGAGCCGGTTGCCGATGGCTTCCGCAACTATCTGGCGAAACCGCATGCGGTGAAAAGCGAAGAGCTTTTGCTGGACAAGGCGCAGCTTCTTGGGCTGAGTGCACCCGAGATGACCGTTTTGGTGGGCGGTATGCGCGTGCTGGCTACCAATGCCGATGGTTCGGCAAACGGTGTTTTTACGGATAACCCAGGGCAGCTTAGCAACGACTTCTTCGTCAATGTGCTCGATATGGGGCTGCGTTGGAGCCCGGTTACAGACGATGACGAGCTCTTTGAAGGGCGCGATCGCGGTACTGGTGTTTTGCGCTTCACCGCGACTCGCACAGACCTTATCTTTGCTTCGAACTCCCGTTTGCGTGCTTTGACAGAGGTTTACGCGAGTGATGATGCGAAGGTGAAATTTCTGAAAGACTTTGTGGCAGCCTGGGTTAAGGTGATGAATAACGATCGCTTTGACCTAAAACTCACGTAGCCTCTGGTTGAAGATTTAGAAAAAGCCATCTTGCTGGGTGGCTTTTTCTTTATGTATTAGAGAAGATCTTAAGGCTTGCTCTTGTGCGCGAGTAAGTGTGCGTTTTCTTCCCAGTTTTGTCCGTCGAAATCTATCACCGTCATCTTTTCGGGCCGGGTATCGAGGCAGTTGGCGTTAACGCCAATACCGTCCGGATTTGAGCGAGGCGTATAAAAAGGTTTTACGCCGCATACTTTGCAGAAAGTATGTTGTGCGACCATCGTGTTAAAGCAATACGTAGTCAGTTTGTCAGCGCCAGATAACAGTTTGAAGCGGTTGGAGGGCAGTATGAGATGGAGATAGCCTGATTTCGCGCAGATCGAACAGTTACAGTATTCAACTTCGATGTGGCTCGGCGCTTCGCATTCAAACTTTACGGCGCCACAGTGGCAGCTACCTTGATAAATCATCGGCTATCGTCCGCTCCAGTTCATTCTGCGAGATTTTTGTCAGGTTCTGTGCCGCTGACCCGATCAAGCGTTCCCAGGTCAAGAACCGGTGCTGCGTCAATGTGCTGAGCGTCCATCATTTGTGCGATGCGGCTAAGCGACGAGATTATCATGAGTTGCTCCCAGTCCTGCAGGTCGTTAAATTGACGCGTGAACTGCGCTTGCAGAGGGATGGGTGCGCCCTTTAGGATATCAAGCGCGTTCTCAGTGAGATACACCAGCACTTTGCGGCGATCCGACGTGGACCGCTCGCGAAGGATCAATGATTTCTTCTCGAGTCGATCGAGAATAGTGGTCACCGTAGCCTGGCTCAGGTTCATCTCTTTGGCTAGTCCGCCGACGGTTTCTTCGCCGCGACTGCGCAGGGTTTGCAAAAGCAGCATCTGAGGTGCAGTCAGTCCCGTGTTTTTAGAGAGATATCTGGAGTGCAAGTCCGTCGCACGAATAATTTTGCGTAGCGCTACGAGAACTTCGTCGACCCGTTCCATTGATTCAGTTACCTGTCGGTTTTGCTTTCTTTTAGACTTCGCCCCAGACCTTTGTAAAGGCTGTAGCATGCGAACAGTAAAACGATTGTGAAGGGTATGCCAGTTGCAATTGTGCCTGCTTGCAGTGCGGAAAGCGCTTGTTGACCACCGCCGTAGAGTAAGATGGTGGCCACAGCTCCGATCATCACGGCCCAAAATATTCGCTGTGAAACGGGTGCGTCCAGCTTGCCTCCCGCCGTTATGCTATCAATGACTAGCGAGCCCGAATCAGCTGAGGTGACGAAAAATATCATAATTAAAATGATGCCAATGCTTGTCGTGAGTTCGGCGAATGGCAGGTTCTCTAGCATCTGAAAGGTCGCGAGCGATACGCTGCTGACGCCATTGGCGAGTTCGCCAACACCGGCCTGGGCCTGAGAGATTGCGTTCATGCCAAAAATGCTCATCCAGATAATGGTCACCAATGTGGGTATCAGTAGTACCGCGAGCAGAAATTCCCGTACGGTACGGCCTTTTGATACGCGTGCGATAAATAGCCCCACAAAAGGAGACCAGCTTACCCACCAGGCCCAGTAGAACACGGTCCAGTCTTGCATCCATTGCACGTCATTGCGGCCTATCCAGGAGCTAAGTGGCAAAATGTTGGCAAGATAATCGGTCGATGTTGAAAAGATCCATCCGGCGATATCAGTGACGGATCCTGCGAACGCGACAAAAAGAAGTAGCGCGGCAGCCATCACCATATTGATGTTACTTAAGATCTTCACGCCGCCGTCAAGCCCGCGCATCACCGACAATATTGCAATAAAACAGATGAAGCTGATTATTGCGAACTTGGTGCCAAAATTATCGTCTAGGCCAAACAATAGTGTCATGCCCGAATTTATTTGTGAGGCACCCAGGCCGAGCGAAGTGGCCAGCCCGAACAGCGTGGCCAGCACAGCAAAAGTGTCAATGATATGACCGGGCCAGCGCCAGCAATGTTCGCCCAGTAGGGGGTAGAAAGCTGATCGAAGTGTCAGCGGTAGGTCGCAGTTGTAGGCGAAGAATGCCAAAGACAGGGCGACCACGGCGTAGATAGCCCACGCATGCAGCCCCCAGTGATAAACAGTGGCCGACATGGCGAGAGCGGCAGCCTCATCAGACCATCCTTCAACGTTAAATGGTGTTCCGGCCCAGTCGGTAAAATAAACCATGGGTTCGGCGACGCCCCAGAACATGAGTCCTATGCCCATTCCCGCGGCAAAAAGCATGGCAAACCAGCTTGCTCGACTGTGCTCCGGCTCAGCCGTTGGGCCGCCGAGCCGAACTTTGCCGAGCGGCGACGCCATTAGCGCAATGCAGAAAACAAGGATCGCGTTCACCGCTAGCATGACGAAACTGTCAAATTGGGTCAGACACCACGTTCTGATCGCCGAAAGGGCCTCATTGGCTTGCGCCGGGAACGTCAGGGTTAGCAGGACAAACGCCAGCATCAGGCTTGCGCTGACGGCGAAGACCGGGTTGTGAATATCCAGACCCAATACCTGAATATTGTCGTCTCCGGTTTCGTATTCTGACTTGTAGCGTTCTGCCATGCCGATGACCTGTGGCTCTGGAAAGGGGTGATATCAAGCTATAAACGAGTAATGATATAGCACTATGGAAAAAAGACGCGTCACTTTAGGGTGTTATTGCTTATATTCATAGGGAACTATTGGTTTAAAAAACGACAATCGACTGCTGAGAGGTGAGTAAATAACCGTAATTACTGCGGAATGCAGCTTTCGAGCCAGCGATGGCATTGGTTTTGTGCCAATCAAACCCGTAAAATGTTTAGAGCTGTAAATAATTTAATTCAAAACAACGGTAGCGGCCTGGTGCCGAACCGTGAGGATATTTCATGATCAAGCGCAACGCCCTCTTCTCTGCTGTTTTAATTGCGTCGTCGGCGCATGGGCAAATTGAGGAAATAATAGTCACCGCGACCAAGCAGTCGGCGAGCACGCAAGACATACCTATTGCGGTAAGCGCGCTCAATGAGGAATCGCTCGATCAGTTGGGCGTCAAGAATTTTACTGATTATCTGGTTCAGTTGCCCGGCGTGACCGCCGGCGGTAGTGGGCCTGGTCAAAATACGATTTATATCAGAGGCGTTGCCTCTACAACGCCTAACATCACGACGTCCGGGGTCGCAGGTCTTGCGCCCAATGTGGCGTTGTATCTTGATGAGCAGCCATTGTCCCAGCCAGGCAGGAATCTGGACGTATATGCCGCCGATATTAACCGCGTGGAGGTGTTGAAAGGCCCTCAGGGCACGCTGTTTGGTGCGAGCTCACAAGCCGGCACGGTCCGATTGATTACGAATAAGCCCGATCCATCTGGCTTCGCGGCGAAAGTTAAGCTTGGTACCGCCTTTACACAAGGTGGTGAACCGAGCAACAACGTCGAGGCTATGGTGAATGCTCCGATTAGCGATACGTTTACCCTGCGCGGGGTTGTTTATGTCGATAATCAGGGTGGATATATTGATAACGTTGCGGGTACGAGAAGTGCAGAAGAAAGCGCCCGATTTGAGGCTGACGGATTTCAGCCAAATCCTGATTTCACTAACGTGGAGTTTATCGAGGCGAATAATAGCGCGAAGGTCGAAGACGACTTTAACGAAGTAACGTACGCGGGTTCCAGAGTAACCGGATTGTGGGAGCCATCAGATGACTGGAGCGTTATGGTTGCAGTGACGCAGCAGACTCTTGATTCCGAAGGCGTATTCTTTCAAGACCCAGAGCTAGATGATCTCGAGATCCAGCGGTTTGAGGATGATACGCTGGAAGACGAGTTCATTAATACGAACTGGACTGTTGAAGGGCGATTAGGGGAGCTCGATATCATTTATACCGGCGCGTTCACCGATCGAGAATCTGATCAGCAGGTCGATTACACCGATTATCTTTTTGTCGGGCAATACCTTCCCTATTACATCTGTACTACCGATGTCTATGGTGGTGGAGCACTTCCAGCAGGTGGCACCTGTCAGGCGCCAAATTTGTTTGTCGACAGCGTGGTCTCCACCGAAGTGCAGACTCACGAGCTGCGCTTTTCGTCCGATCAAAGTGAAGTGGCGAGGGTAACCTTCGGAGGCTTTTATAGCGATCTGGAGTTGCATGAGGATAATCAGTTCACTTATCCAGGCTCTGAATTGCTGGGAGACGAAAGCTTCGGTCCAAATTTTTCTGCATTAGGATCTTCTGCTCGTGATAAAGGTGTTTGGGCGGAAGGCGTTATTTTCCGCAATGATGTAACCCGCACAGACAAACAAGTAGGCCTTTTTGCTGAAGTTTCGGTCGACTTCACTGATCAATTTTCCGGAACGTTTGGTGCGCGGTGGTACGACGTTGAAATAGACCTTAAAGGCAGTGCCGCGGGCTCGTTTGGGAATAAAGGTGCCACCGTCGACAATAACGCTGGGAATAATTTGGACGAGATTTTTAGTGGCGACAATGACAAAGCGGAAACGAGTGGAATCATCAGTAAGGTCAGCTTCTCCTGGAGGCCCAATGATAACCAGATGTATTATTTCAGTTGGGCTGAGGGTTATAGACCGGGATTTTTGAATAGGCCGGGAGGTACCGGCAACGCATCCTATACCGTGCCCTTCTCATTTGATACCGATGAAGTTACCAGTCATGAGCTGGGGTGGAAGCTTGATTTGCTAGACGGCAATTTGAGATTGAATGGTGATATTTTTTATATCGAGATAGAGAACCTTCAAGTCGGAATTTTCGATGCAAGCATTACCAACTTGTTTTTCGCGGATAATGCTGCTGATGCGGAAGTTAAAGGTATTGAAGGCGAGTTTATCTGGCTCCCCCCCATGCAGGGTCTCACATTGAGCGGTGGATTCTCAGTGCTCGATACGGAAGTCACAGAAAGTTTTGTCACGGGTTTTGTTCAGGAAGGTGATGATCTCGCGTTCGCGCCACATTTTCAGAGCAACCTACAGGCACGTTATGAATGGGACCTGAGGCTCGATGAAACTTATACTGCGCACGTTATGCCACACTTGAGTTATTCCGAAGAGGCGGTTACAGACATCGTTGTGCCCAATCGTACGGAGATTGATGACTGGGTTTTGTTGGGTCTAACAGCAGGCTTAAGCAGTGACCAATGGTCAGCAGAGATGTACATTGACAATATTACCGACGAACGCGCAGAGATTTCGGGCAATGCAACGTTTAATCGTGACCGTATAACCGTGGCTCGCCCTCGTACAATCGGCGTTCGGGTTTCCTACGATTTGTAGATTGCTTTTTTTTTATGCTAAGTTGAGCCCCGCCGCGATAAACGGCGGGGCTTTTTCATTTATCTGGCCAAGATTGGACTTTGCTATCCACACACTTGAAGCTAATGAGTGACCGGAATTCCATAGAAGTAATACGAAACAGGTTGGGTGCGGGTGAGCTGGATGCTGCCCTGTCTGGTGCTCAGGCCCTGCTGGAAGAAAGCCCTGAAAGTGATGATGCCGCCTACCTGGCTGCCGTATGCTATCGCTATAAAAATCAACATGATGAAGCGCAGCTGTTAATTGATCGGCTAAAAAGTAGCGCATTTGACAGGGGTAGGGTTTTTCAGGAGCAAGGTCACTTGTATAAAGCGCAAGGGCATTTTGAGACGGCGCTGGCAGCCTTCAAGACTGCTGCTGAGCTTAATCCCGCTTTAAAGGCGAGTTGGCAGTCCTTGTCTGAATTGGCGGGTGATTTAGGTAACGCCGAATTGCGCCGCCAGTCGAACTTGCAGCTACAGCGCCTTGAGCGGTTGCCTAAAACACTTGTTGCAGTTACTGATCTTATTGGTCAGGGGCGTCTTTACAAAGCTGAGGCGCTTTGTAAGCGGTATTTGCGCAAGCATAAAACTGATACCGAAGGTATGCGCTTACTGGCTGATATTGCCAGTCGATTGGGCGCAATGGACGAAGCAGAATTTTTGCTTGAAAGTGCGGTTGAGTTGTCACCCGGCAATCCGCAGTTAAAAATCGACTATATAACCGTGCTAAGGAAGCGTCAGAAGTTTGAATCTTCCCGGCGTGCAGCCCATGAGCTGTTGCTTACGTCACCCGATAACCCCCAGTTTCAATCTATTCTGGCGATCTCGCAAATGCAGCTGGGCGATTATGCCGACGCGGTAAGACTGTTCGATAGTGTGCTGGCTGCCATGCCAACTAGCTCAGCTACCTACACGGCACGTGGTCATGCTCTAAAGACATGGGGCAGAAGAAGTGAAGCCATAGAAAGCTATAGAAAAGCGATCGAAAGTGATCCAGCCTATTGTGAAGCTTACTACTCACTGTCCAACTTAAAGACTTACAGCTTTGAAGCCCAAGAGTTGGATGCAATGGATCGTCTGGCAGCGAGTAACATGCTAACCGTGGCTGATCAGGTGAACTTGCGCTTTGCGCTAGGCAAGGCATACGAAGAAAGGTCTGAGTGGCAGCTCGCTTTCGAGCACTACAAAAAAGGCAATTTCTTTAAGAAGCAGCAGAGTAGCTACAGTGCGCCCAAGATGAGTGAGGAGCTGGCGGCACAAGCTGAATTTTTCACCAGAGAGATACTTGGTAAGTTTTCGTCTTCTGGTTTCTTGGATTCTGCGCCAATATTTATTGTCGGATTGCCTCGAGCCGGTTCAACGCTGCTTGAACAAATTTTGTCTTCACATAGCCAGGTAGATGGCACGCTCGAACTCCCAAATATGCTAACAATTGCGCAGCAGTTGCGCCGCAAGGCACAGGGTTATGACGGTATAAATTATCCGCAAGTAATGGCAAGGCTTGATTCGCTCGAACTGGAAAAGCTGGGGCGTCGCTACATTGACGAAACGAAAGTTCACCGACAAGGTGCGCCGTTCTTTATTGATAAAATGCCGAACAATTTTCGCCACATAGGTCTGATTAAAAGCATATTGCCCAACGCAAAGATTATAGATGCACGTCGGCATCCAGTGGCCTGCTGTTTTAGTGGGTTCAAGCAGTTGTTTGCTGAGGGGCAAGAGTTTTCTTATGATCTTGAGGATATCGCGCAGTATTACAACGACTATGTGTCGCTGATGGATCATTGGGATAAAGTGCTGCCAGGATCTGTTTTGCGCGTTCACTATGAAGAAGTCACAAATGATCTCGAGGCGCAGGTAGAAAGGCTGCTCGACTATTGCGGCCTACCGTTTGAGAGTGCATGTTTAAATTTTCATGAAACCAAGCGTGCAGTCCGTACCGCAAGCTCGGAGCAAGTTAGGCAGCCTATCTATCAAAGTGGCGTCGATCAGTGGCGGAATTTCGAGCCCTTTTTGCAGCCGCTAATCGAAAAACTACGGTCTTCTTTATCGGCTTATCCTTTCCCTTAGAATAAAAAAGGTGACGCCGCGCTGAACAATCACAATACAACAGGGAATATTCATTGCTCGATTACCACGGCGCCACCATAACGGCTTATCAAGTTAACTTATTTTGCGACGGGCACTAGTCGTGCTTGCGACCGAAACGCCTAATGCCAAACATGCTCAACACCGCTGTGACAAAAAGTGGTGCAGCGGCAGGCACTGGCACAGCCTGAGCACTAATCGTGATTGTTGCGATGCCATTGGGGTAGAGACTGCTGTCATTGAAATTGAACAGCGGCAGCGTATTGTTGGCGATATTGAGTATCGTGCCGATCTGATTCTGGATGATGAAATCGGTAAACGGGTCGCCGCTTACATTGGTATTGACGCCGTTTTCATCAGCACCCTGATTGGGTCCCGATTGTCCGCCCATCTCCAGTCCTGTCCCTGCAAACAGGCCGTTGCCAGCGGACGTCCAGAAATCATTGATCTCGGTACCGGCGTCGTTCACAGTACCGGGCAGTCCTATGTTGAAGCTCAAGCTGCCGCTCGTACCATCGAGCAAGTCGCTAATATCCCAGGCAAATGGATTGCCGTTAGCGACGTAGTAGTCGCTGCTGGGAAGTACCATCGATGCGTAAGAGAAGTAGTTATTGCCGCTGGTGCTGTCGACGATGAAGGTTGAGGTCTGTGAGCCGCCCGGTGCAAGCAGTCCAGCGACCGTGCCAGTTACACCATTGCCATTCGTATCCGCCAGCAGCTGGGCTTCCAGGCCGCTGGTGTCGCCGTCTTCGGCAAGCATTTCAAGCGCGGCAGAACTGGGTTGCCCTCCGTCGTAGCTGTCAAATGAGCCGTCGTGAAAGCCCACGAAGAGCGGTGTGAGATAAACGCCACCGGCAGGTGCATTGCTGCTTACCGTGACATCGAGTGCAATTGCTGCCGCGAGTGAGCCTGAGGAAAAGCAACTCAATGTTGCAATTGCCCCCGCGCACGCGATATCGCGTATTGGATCTTTCATAGTTTACTCCTAGATCGTTTTAGGCTTGCTATAAGCCCCTGAATAATCATTAAATTATTTAAAAGGGTGGCAACGCACCAGGCGCGTTACCACGTATAGTGGGTGGCATCCCCGTGAAAATAGGTTCAAGGCAATTAATTTTTTATTTATTGAACTTTTATCAAGCTCAGCGACACATAGAAGAGATAGCTAGATTAATGCTTGAGAACGCCGGGCAAGCGTTCCTCGGTCAGCAGCATGTGGATACAGTACTTTCGATGAAATGAGCAGCTTTAACCCACGTACCGAAAATGAAGATCAGGATGATTTTGATCTCCTGACTGCCTGTGCGCGGAAGGATCAGGCTGGTTTTGCCGAGCTTTATCGGCGCCATCACACGGCCATGATTCGCGTTGCCTATCGATACCTTGGGTCTAGTGAAGGTGTTGAGGATGCAGTGCATGAGGCGATGCTGGTGGTTTGGCAAAAGGCTGGCTCATTTGAAGGGCGCTCCAGAGTCAAGACCTGGATGTTAGGTATCGTCATCCATAAATCTAGAGAACTGAAGCGAAAGTATGGCAGGGAAGTGGCCCAGAGTGATCTGGATGTTGAAGCCGACCTCATTGACGAGTCTTCGGTGCCCTCTCTGGAGAACCGAGATGTGCAGCGTGCACTGGCGAGCCTGTCCGACGACCATCGCAGCTGTATTGAACTGGCTTATTTTGCCGGGCTGAATCATCGTGAGATTGCAAGTGTGATGGAGTGCCCCGTCAACACCGTGAAGACGCGCGTTCACTTCGCCAAGAAGTATCTCAAGCAGTTTTTGCAGGCTGATGCCACCCGGACTAAAACCGACCGCGCGAGTATTTAGAGGCGATGAAATGACGATATACGCAGAGAATAGCGAATGTAACAGGATTCAGGAAGAATCGATGTCGAGTTTTGTTAAAGGTATATTGCCCGCAGAAGAGAGCCGGGCGATACAAGAGCACATATCCAGATGTGCGCAATGCGCAGAGGATTACTCGCTGGTTAAACAGCTAGCAACAGAGGTTGAGAAGCCCGACCTTGCGCTGGAGCGCTTGCTCTCGGCAGAGCGCCGAGAACAAGCGCTGGAAGCCTTGCTCCTGAGTGAAACGGTTACTGGCGATGTCGAGTCCTCGGCTACAACCACCAGAGGTTCGAATAGAAAATCAAAGTCGCCTTTGGGTCGAATTCGTTTTAACTGGAGTGCTGTACCAGACCTGTTTAAAGGGTTAATTGTGGGTCAGTCTTTTGCACTCGGTGTCTGTTTGGTCGTTCTCTTTGGTGCGGGCACTATGAGGTATAACGGTGAAGCACCTGACGCTTCGCTGCCGAACTACACGACGCTCACGGCACCCTCCAGTGGTCAGAGCGCCGTTGATCAAGCGCCCGGCGTACATGTGTTTAGAGTGATGTTTCACCCCAAGGCAACAGAGGGAGAGATCAGGGAGCTAATTGCGTCGGTGAGCGGACAAATTACAAGTGGCCCGTCACTGTCAGGTGTTTATTCAATCGCGGTGCGAGGCGAGTTGGATAGAGAGGCCGTATTGCTTGAGTTGAGAAGCAGTCCGTGGATGGAATTTGTTGAGCCGGTATTGCATATCGGTAATCAACTCTAGAGTATTGGCCACTTGATTGGTCGAGAATTTCTATGTTTATGCATTTTGAACGAGCGATACTAGCGCTAACGATCTGCCTCCTTGCTGCGCTTGTTGGTGCTTCGCCTCAGGCGCTGGCTGCTAACGATGTCCAGATTCTGATAACGGTTGCCAATGACAGCGAAAAGGAGGGCGCTCTTTTTCGTGATATGCAGCGCTCTGGCGCTGTGTATTCGCAGTACGAAATTAACCACAGGGCGACGGCGGTTCTTCGTCGAATCGCCAGGAAGTATGCGCTGGCTGAGCCCGAGGCCTCCTGGCAAGTTGATAGTTTGGGCGAGTACTGCGCTGTCTATTCGCTGGGTGGAAGCAGCGACGTCGAGGACTTGCTTGATGAAATTCGATCAGATCCGGAGGTGGCTTCCGTTCAACGTATGGTCACTTACCGGGCTGCCTCGTTGTCAGCCGCGAGCCCTGTGCGAACGCCAGCTGATAAGCGTGACGGATCGGCGGACTTGGCACAAGAACGCTTGCGAGCGACTAACTTGACCTACAACGATCCCTATTTTGAACGCCAGTATGCAGAATCAACGGCGGCCGTTGAAGATATGCATAGGCTGTCACGAGGCTCAGGCGTCACGATTGGTTTGATCGATACCATTGTTGATCGCAAGCACGCAGATTTTAAGGGTTTAACTCTGCGCACAAAGTCTACAGTCCCGCGAGGCATTAGCACTAGCCGCGATATGACGCATGGAACAGCTATGTTAGGAGTGATAGCTGCGCAACCGGCAAATGGCACTGGAGTAGTAGGATTGGCACCGGCGGCGGAGGTGCTTTCCCTGGGGGCGTGCTGGTATCCGCTGGAGAGCGGCACTGCTGTATGTAACTCGCTTTCGATTGCGGCGGCACTGGACCTCGCACTGCAGGAGAGTGTTGATATTATCAATATGAGCCTTGCCGGACCGAGAGACCCGCTGGTTGAGCGTGTGATTAACAAAGTACTAGCGCGTGGTGCGCTCGTTATCGCATCCGACCCGCTCGAGGGGGAAAACCGCTTTCCAGCGAAGCTACCGGGAGTGGTTGCCGTGAGTAATGTTAAGCCCGCGCGCGAGGATGCAAATTCTTCTTCAGGCGTTGATAATGCAGAACTTTCCAGCATACGCAAAGCCGATGCCTGGAATGCATCGATCGCGACTGGCGAGTTGCTCTCTACCGCGCCATTCGGCACCTACGATTTTTACACCGGAGCGTCGGTATCTAGCGCGTTTGCAACGGGGTTAGTGGCGCTCTATCTTTCGGGAGACAGGGGGGATACACTCAAGAAGACTTTTGCAGAAGAGCTGTCTAGATTTCACTTCGAATACCAGGTCGATTGAGTCGAGGCAAATACTAACAAGGCTGTGTTAGGGGAGGCGCTATACAGTTTCTTAGGATGTACGTTGGCCCGCTTTAAACCAATAATAGAAATAGATTGAAACACTTCTCTTTGAAATACAGTGACTCGGTATCTACCGGGGCGCTCGCGCTGCTCGTGATCGCTTCGTTGGTGTTCTCCTGCCAGCTGCGAGCCCAGGAATCGGCCGTTGCAGATCGTATGGGTGATGCAATCGAGTTGACTGGGAATCTGCAGATCGCCAGCAGTTATTTGTATCGTGGAATCAATTTAAACGACAAGCTAACGCCTTCTCTAGCGCTGTCTGCCCGCCATGACAACGGTCTGTTTGCGAGCTTTTGGCTCGGCGAAGACGATATAGCGGGTGTTCTTGGTGAGTCCCGCGATTCTGATGTGGAAACCGAATATTTGCTGGGCTATGCCTACACGTTCAATCGTGAACTTTCGATGAGCGTTGCTCGCATCTGGCACGAGTACTTGCAAGACAACCAGCCAAGAAGTCATGACTTTCAGGAAACTACTCTACAGCTTAACCACTCGCGCCTGGGTAGTTTTGCGCTTGGGCATGGGCGCGATGTATGGACATCGGGCATGAACCTTACCTATGTTTATTATCAGCACCGCACGGCATTTTTTATCCGTGACCAGGTGTTCTATTCGGTGCAGGAGCTCGGTACGAACTGGTTGACCAGAGGGCGTTCGGAAATGCAAAACACCAGATTAGACTATGCGCGACTCAGTATCGCCTCGCCACTGGGGGCGGGCTTTGTATTGCAGCTCGATTATAGTTACTCGCGCTCTAATCGATCCAATTTTTTTAACAGTGACCGCATCGGTTCGCAACCCGTCATTACGTTGAGGCGGTCTTTCTAGCGTATCTGCGCATATCACTTACCCTAGATACAAAGGCTAATCAGTATCTAGCTCGCCAGCTCGATGTCCACGCTTTCTCGCAGTGGCTGTGGAATGCGTAGCTTTGCTGCCAGTGCATCCAGATAGTGTTTTGAAGCCGCAGAATCAGAATCCATGGCGAGTGAGGAAACGGTGTAAGCCTCCAGTGCCAGCGCCGGTTGGTGAATCTTGTTGCACAGCTTTTCCAGCGTCAGTGGTTTTGCAAAGGCGTCAAAAATAACCGCCTTTTCTTCCGCGTCCAGCTCATAACTTTCAAGTTGCCGAAAGATGCGAGATCGCTCCTCGTGACTGAGTTGCCCGTCGGCATAAGCGGCGGTAATCATCGCCTGGATGAGTAACATGCCAGTCGACTGCTCGTTGCTGACCTCTATTTCAAAATTTTCGGATACCAACGATTCCCACTGGCGCTGCCTGTGTTTGCTTGCAGTACCCGCCTGATCACCTGGATTTTGGTGGCGCCCATGGTCGTCATCAAGGTGTTGAAGGTTCTCATTGCTCAACTGATGGCTCTCGCTAGCACGCTGATGGCTCTTATTGTTCAGCTGATGGCTCTGATAAGCTTTGTATGCAAGACCACCTATTGCTGCAATGCCACCAATTTTCAGCGCCTTGCCCGCAGCTTTGCGTCCGGACTTGCTCATTAGGGCGCTGCTGACTGCGCCGCCGGCCAGGCCGCCTGCAAAACCACTGTCGTTGAGGGCTTGAAACACGCGATTCAGATTCATCACTGATCTCCAGTCATCCTAATATCGTTATCGCCACCGCTGCCCGCGGCTGCCTGCGACAACGCTACTGCGCGCTTTGAAAGCGGCTTCTTATACTGTCGCTGCCGGCGTTTAACCCGGCTATTCAGTGTTCGGCTCGCTCTGGCGAGTGCTCTGTCGATCGCGTGGCGCACATTTTGACGACGCTCTGTCACGACGACTGGTTCAAGGCCCGAAGCGATCGCGACGACGCGGCACTGCTTGTCGATACCTGAACGAGGCCCGTTAATGTCGGCAATCGAGATGCTTAGTGCATCAATCATTTCGCGCCAGTTCGAAAAACTGAATGAAAGGCGGTGGTCAACGTAGGCGATTACATCGTTAGATCCATCGATGTTTTGACAGTTAATCTTCAACTTCATGGTGCTATTAACTCCTTGGTAGTGCGGGCGATTACTCAGCAAGATACCGATTCCGCGTCTGTCTCAGTGGCTGTCTTGACGAGATGAGAATTTCCCGGAGCAGATTTGCCCTGGGCAAATGTTGTCGAGGTAAGGAAACGGCGATCACCACGTTCATAGTCAGGGGCGCAATTTAAAGGCCGGGAATGATTTCTCTGCATGTAGATACCAGTGCGCGTTCGAAGTGCGCGTTGCTCAAAGTTCGAGAGATTGTCCAGAGCACCGTTTAACCCGCCTCGGCCGCCAATTAAACAGGCACTCCCGTCGAAATCGCTGCCCTGGTGTGCGGGGTAGTTACATTGGTCTTTAGCGCTATCATCGACAACAGTGTCGAGCCAAACCGGAATGGATGCATCCTCAGGTTGCGGTTGATCGGCGGTGTGGGCGAGGCTTGTGGAAGCGAGTGTTAATGCAAACGCTATGGGTCTGAAAAGGTTGATTGCTTGCATGGTCTCAGACCTCAAAATGTCTTGCGGGCGCGCAAGGTTTGCGCGATGAAAGTGCACTCCGAGCCTCGGATAGACAGCATTCGGTGCCGGCTACGGTGCTCTCTGCGTCGTTGCATATTCTTTATAGTTGCTTGCTCTAAGCAATAAAAGTCGAATAAAATTTAAAATATCATCGAAAAATATTTAAATTAATATTTATCAGTGACTTAGCTGGTTAATCCACTGTGGGCGGTTGGAGTCTGGAAAAACAGGGCTTGTTTTATGAGGCAGCTCAACTACAAACATCTGAGATACTTTTACACCATCGCCCGCGAGGGCAGTATTGTGAACGCGGCGAAGGTCCTGCATGTATCGCCGCAGACAATTAGTGGGCAGTTGACGGACTTCGAAAGCTATCTGGGCGTAAAGCTGTTCGATCGTATTGGCAAGCGACTTGTTTTGAACGAGTCGGGAAAACTGGTTTTTGGCTATGCCGAAGACATTTTCTCACTGGGCGATGAGCTTCAGCAGTCCTTAAATGCGATTGATCTAAGTAGCCAGTTCGTTTTTGCGGTTGGTGTCACAGACGTGATCCCAAAGATACTTGCTTCGAGCGTGCTCGATAAAGCATTTGATCTGGAAGTGCCTGTGAAGCTGGTTTGTCGAGAGGGCGATTTCGATAGCATGCTCGGGGAGCTGGCGCTGAATAGAGTCGATCTAATTCTCGCTGACCGGCCAATAACACCCGGCACGCCGATCCGCGCATACAGCCATTTTCTGGGGGAGAGCGGGCTTAGTTTTTTCGCGAGAAAAAAGACTGCGAATCAGCTAAGGAAGAATTTTCCTCATTCTTTAGACAAGCAGCGCTTTCTGATTGGTGGCGAGAAATCCAACCAGAAGATTAACCTGCAAACCTGGTTTGATAGTGAGGGCATTGCGCCACAAATCGTCGCAGAGTTCGATGATAGTGCGCTTATGAAGTACTTTGCCCAGTCTGGACACGGAGTTTTTGCGGCCCCCAGAATTATTGAGCAACACGTAATATCGCAATATGACCTTGCGATTGTGGGTAGTACAGATGTTGTCAGCGAGCGCTTCTATGCCATATCGCCAGAGCGCAAAGTCAAACACCCAGGCGTTAAGCATCTGGTGACTGTGGCGAAACAACTGTTTGAGGCTGCCAGTCTGTGAGCGCGGCTGTGTAGCCCCTGCTCGGGCAGTGCTAATAGCTTAGCAATAGATGGCATTTGGTAGCTTTATGCTTGCGTTTAGTGCTTTTATGCCGATAATTGGCGCCCTTTCAGCGTGCAACCGTGTTCTCAGGCTCTACTGAAAGGCCAAGAGTGTGTTTTGGTTTGCTGCCAAGGTGTCTGGTTGATGGCACAGCGTTAGCTTCAACGAACAGCTACCGTTAACGATTGAATGTTTTTTCTGCAAATTAAGTGGGCGACTCAAGAGGTCGCTGGAGGCTGGTTATGACAGCTCGCGTAGCCATTATTATGGGTTCACAATCTGACTGGCCGGTTATGCAAAAAGCCGCGGCGGTTCTGGATGAGCTGGCCGTGCCCTATGATAAGAAAGTCGTCTCGGCGCACCGCACGCCAGAGCGATTGTTTACCTTTGCAAAAAATGCGCACTCTGAGTACAGCGTAATTATCGCCGGTGCGGGTGGCGCGGCCCACCTGCCGGGTATGGCAGCGGCGATGACACACCTTCCCGTAATAGGCGTTCCGGTGACGAGCAAGGCACTGAATGGTGTCGATAGCTTGCTGTCTATCGTGCAGATGCCAAAGGGTGTGGCGGTTTCAACGCAGTCGATTGGTGAGTCGGGTGCTTTTAACGCCGGGCTCAGCGCGGCCCAGATTCTTGCACTCGGCGACGACGCGTTGCGCCAACGACTCATCG
>CAZDEW010000035.1:0-28344 GCA_964504585.1 uncultured Pseudomonadales bacterium
ACACTTTGTTGGCGGTATATTGGTGCGAAGGCAAAGCCAACAGCTGCGTTGTGACAGCAGCAACTGTTGCATCCAGAGCATCTGCACTTACCGCAAGATCCAGAAATCCTGCCTCGACAGCCTCAGACGGCATATACATTTTTGACTGCAACGCTGCGGTAATAAAATGATTTGAGTTAACCCGGCTCTTCGCGACCTCGGCAAGCATGATAGGCTCCAGCGGCATACCCAAAGCCGTTTCGGGCAAGCCTATTTTACAGGCCTCATCAAGGCCAATACGCGTATCGGCAGCCAGTAGAATAAAAGCACCCATACCGATAGCGTGGCCTTCGCTGACAGTGACCAATGGCTTGGGGAAAGAAACCAGCTTGGTAAACAAGGTAAATCCAGCCAGGGCCTGCGCTCTGGCTTCCTGTACATCGCCTGATTGAAACCCGCCCAGATCAAACCCTGCAGAAAACTTGCCGGGCCGACCACGAAAAACAACAACCCTAGCCTCTTCATCGGCCTCAGCCTTGCAGAAAGCCTCGAACAAAGCTTCTGCACTCGCTTTTGACCAAACATTGGCTTTGCCATCATCAAAAGTAATGGTTAATACACTTTCGTTGTTTTCGTAACTGATCATTTCTCGAGAGCCCTTTTTTGAGAGCGCAGAATGGTACTAGGATTCAACACTTAAAGCGAGAGCCAGACCGCCCAATTAGCTCAGCACGCATTAACTTCTGCGTGCAGAGTCAATTGGCAAACTAACTTCAAACGTCGTGCCTTTTGATGAACTATCAACGACCCTGAGTCGTCCCCCATGATTATCAACAATATTCTGGGAAATATGCAAACCTAAACCTGTGCCTTTACCAACTGGTTTAGTTGTATAGAAAGGGTCAAAAATGCTGGCTAGCTTCTCTTCGGGAATCCCATGGCCTGTGTCGCTTATCCAGACGAATACTCTGCTATTGCCGAAAGAGGTTTTAAGCGTAAGTTTTTGGTCGCGATCAACATTCTCTGACATCGCATGCGCAGCATTGATGATCAAGTTCAAAAAAACTTGGCCGAGCTTGCCGGATCGTGCCGTAATCACTGGTACTTCGGCGTAGTCTTTCTCGAGTTTGACCCCGTACTTCAATTCATTCCAGGCGAGTTGCAATGTCTTATCGAGAAGGTCATTAAGATTAACATCGGAGGTTTCTGGAGTGTTTAACGCCGAAAATTCCGACAGATCCGAAACAATTTTTCTTACTTTGGTTGTCCCTTCTAGCGAGGAACGGACAATGCTTTCAATATCCTGCAGCAGAAAATCAAAGTCTTCTTTTTTTAGCAGCCCATTTATCGATTGAACCACATCCTCCGCGCTGTGTTCACCAGTCTTCAGCAACACCGCCAGATTAACCAACTGCTTTATCGATTCTACGTACTCTGAAAGCGTTTCAAGATTACTGTGAACATAAGCAATAGGGTTATTGATTTCATGCGCGACCCCAGCAGCGAGCACACCCACGGACCCCATCTTTTCTGACTGCACCAATTGAGACTGGGTCTGCTTGAGGTTCTCAAGCGAAGCCTTAAGCTCTTCGTTAGAAAAATAGAGATCTCTAGCCTTATCTTCTAAAAGCTTTTCTGCCAGCTTGCGCGCTTTTTTCTCACGGGCGTACGCTTTCTGCAAAGCTTCGTACTGAGCTGCGAGGTCTGTATTTGTTTCTTTTGGTGGCATCGCTTATGCACTGGTCGCTAGTTCAATATTGAGGTGACAACAGTCCGCGCCTTCATGCATACATCGAGGCATACTCACATTAACGTTTTCGTTGAAGAAAGTGGCAGAGCCCTTCAATAAACCAATTGCAAGATAGCAGAGTTTCAGCTTAGATCGATATTCGAGGGTGGCCGCTGTTTCACTGCGGTTTATCAGGGCCAATTCGGGAAGACTGGCATTAGCATCGAGCTTGCGAACCTCGACATGAATCTGTGTGTGAACGCTCTCAAGATAGTCAAAGTAGCTCTCTGGCAATCTCATATCACTCGGCAGTGAGGAATGTAGCTTGTCAAACAGGTATTCGCCGTAAGCTTCAAGTAATTGCTCGGCCGGCAAACCCGTTTTCTCAGCCAGCGCTCCCACGATGACGAACACTTCCTCATCATCATAGTGCTGGGCTGAGGTGTAAACCCCGCCACTAGGCAGATCACTTGTGGAAATAATGTCCTGCCAAACATCTATACCCATCTGGTCTTCAATCATATCCTGTAAGATCGTAAAAATGGCGCCCTTCATTCCTCTTTTCCTTCTTGTTTAAAAATTAGCGTCGTTTTAGTTTAGCTTCTCGTTCTGCCAGTGCCGCGAGCTCAGCTTAATACTCGTAAAAATGCACCATCATCGTGCTATAGTTTATAGACTGCCAGAATAAAGGTACCGAACAAAAATATCTTTATAACTATGGATAGTTTTAGCTGAAATGATCCTGCCAACATTTGATCAGGCCAAAATTCTCTTTGTCGATGATGAAGAGGAGATTCTTAATTCGCTGAAGCGGATTATGAGAAATACCGATGCGGATTGTGAGTACGCCAATTCAGCGGCTAAAGGGCTGGAGATTCTAGCCGAGCAAAAAATAGACATTATCGTTTCTGACATAAAAATGCCGGAAATGAATGGCGTCGAATTCCTTGCCGAAGTGGCTAGCGCTTACCCCGAAACGGTGAGGATGGTGCTGACTGGGCACGCCGATTTTGACTACGTCATGGGCGCGATCAACGAAGGTAAGGTATTTGGTTACCTGCATAAACCGTGGAAGAATCATGAGCTTCTGGGCTCGCTAAAACAGGCATTGCAGACACGTAGCTTGCAGCTTGAGAGATTATTACTACAAAGATCCTTATCAAAATTTGAGCGTTTCAATCGACACGAATTCTGCGGTTTCGTCGGAGATTCACCCGAAATGCAGATGGTTTACCAGACGATCGAAACCGTTGCGGTTACAGACGCTTCTGTATTTATCACCGGTAGCAGCGGAACCGGCAAGGAAGTCACCGCTGAAGCGGTTCATCAGTGTAGCAAACGATCCACCGGACCATTCATCGCGCTCAACTGTGCGGCCATTCCCAACGAACTTGTTGAGTCCGAGATATTTGGCCACGTGAAGGGAGCCTTTACCGGTGCAGTGAACCACCGCGAAGGCGCAGCTTCCAGAGCGCATCAGGGGACACTGTTTCTGGATGAACTAGCCGAGATGGATTACACCCTACAGTCTAAGCTGTTGCGCTTCATCCAGACCGGAACTTACACAAAAGTAGGTAGCGATAAACTTGAAAAAGCTGATATCCGTTTTGTTTCTGCCACGAATAAAGATCCTCTAAAGGCAATAGATGATAAAGAGTTGCGTGAAGATCTCTACTATCGCCTTAATGTGGTTTCCATTGATCTGCCCGACCTAAAAGACAGGCTATGGGACTCGGTAATACTCGCCGAGCACTACTTGCAACAGTATTCAGAAAAAGAAGGGAAGCCCATTAGCGGCTTTACCGACGACGCGGAAAAGCTCCTGTTCCACTACGATTGGCCGGGCAACGTCAGACAACTGAGCAATATCGTCAACAGCCTGGTTATTCTGTGCCAGGGACCGTTAATTTCGGCAGGAGAACTCGCGCGGGCGCTTAAAATCAGCGATGAGGATTTAACCGAGATATTGAATCTCCCGCTGCCGTACAGTCAGCGCAAGAGCTCAAAACCTGTGATTTCCTCCAACCCACAGGATGAAGCAGCTCCACAGGCCGAAGACGAATCTGAAGATGATTTACAAGTCGAACCTACTCCTATCGAAGGAGGAGTGGCGCGACTGGAAATAAAAGCCTTGAGTGAAATGGAGCGAGAAATTATCGAACGGGCGATCTCGGAATGCGATGGCAACGTGGTCACGGCTGCTAAAAAACTCTGTGTCAGCCCCTCTACCCTCTATCGCAAGATTCAGAACTGGAAAGAATAGCCTTCATAACAAAAATAAAAATTTCATTCACTTCCGATAGAGATGCACCGAACCACTGAAGTCAATCTCTCAACGTCTGACCCCAGATTTTACCAACTAAACTCACCCTCATTAAGCCGTATAAATCGCATGGCCTTGCGCACTTTGCATATTGCGAAGTCGCTCTCAAGAACGGAGAAAGCTGCGCCGATAAAAATATATTGTTATAAAAATCAACGCCTTAAAAGACGCTAGATTTGCAATTCGCGCATGGCACGGAAATTGAAGTGCTTAAGGCATGCGACAAACTTCAATTCAACCAGCGACATCTCGCGTTCTATCTGCGCTAGGCTCGAAGCTATCTTCCGAGCAACTCAGTGTGCTACGCAACACAGGCTGGATGCTATCCGCTGAGGGATGCGCGCGTGCTACCCGGCTCGTTGCCATCATAGCAATGGCTGCCACGCTCCCTCTCGATCAATACGGCATCGCAATGCTAGCCCTGACGCTTCATGAAATGATCCGCCTGGTATCGCGCATTGGTTCGTCTGCCAGAATCGTTCAATGTGATCGATCCGAGCTCGAAGAAGTAATGAGTGCATGTCTAGTGCTTAACTGGATCGTGGCTTTTGCTCTTACCTTGCTTCAGATTGGCCTCTCTAGCGCTATCGCGGGCTACTACGGCAGCGCCCATCTAGCTGCAATGTTAAGTCTCATGGCTCTGAGCTACCTGCTCTACCCTATCGTGGCAATCAAGGTTGCTTATATACAACGCCGGGACGGCTTTAAGCAGATCGGCATAATCACAGCTGTCGCCGTTTCAACAGACAATATTTCAACCGCGGTCCTATTGCTTTCAGGAGCAGGGCTAATGTCGATTGCTATTGCCAAGGTGCTTGCGGCGTTTGTCTGGGTAATCGGCTTTGGTGTACTGGTGCAACACCCAGAATCGATGCCAACGGCCAGCCGCAGATCTAACAGCACCGCTATCTTTAATCTATTACGCTTCACGCTACCTCTATTCACAACCGAAATTGCAAGAAACTTGCGCAATCAAATCGACGTTCTGCTGGGAGGCAAACTGCTTTCACCTGAAATCTTCGGCCTCTACACCTTCGCAAAAAGTGCAGGCATTGGATTCGGTCTTGCTTTGATTAATGCGTTCACCTCTGCTATCTACCCGAGGCTAGCGAGCGCGGCTCGAAAACAACAACTTACACGTTCAGCGAAAACGCTTCTTTTCCCGCTCGCAGGTGTCACTGCGCTAGTGCTTGTCCAAGCAGCTTTAGCGCCGGTTTATGTGCCCGTGCTATTCAGCAATGAATTTGCTGCCGCTGGAACCCTTGTGAGAGTCTTATGCCTTATGGCGATCACCTTCTTAGTCATCGATCTTTTGGGGATGATGCTAAGAGTACGATTCATGATGATTGGAGAGACTGCTTTAAACCTAGGCGCCGTGGCTTGTATCGCATTTGCGTCACTTTCGCTAGCAGGGGCTTCAGCTGGAGCCATGGCGAATGGCGTAACTTTCGCCAGCTTTATTGCAGCTCTGCTCGCAACAGCTCTTTATCTTCTGAGAATTAAGTCAAACATCAACGTCTAATCTATCGAGGCAAGTAAAAATGGTTGCTAAATCTTCGTCTAATACACCACTCATCTCGGTCGTTATACCGGTATACAACGTCGAAAAAACAATTCGCGCCTGTATCGAGTCTGTTTTAAATCAGACCTTTGATCTGTTTGAAGTGATTTTCGTTGATGACGGCAGTTCAGATCGTAGCGTCGATATCATCAAAGAGTTTACAGACTCACGCATGCGTGTGATCACGCAGGAAAATCGTGGTCTCGCTGGCGCTCGCAATACGGGTATAAGAGCATCAAAAGCGCCCTTCGTTGCGCTATTAGATTCGGACGATCTCTGGCACCCCGAAAAGCTTGAGCGGCACTTCAAACACCTCTGCGACAATCCACTCCTAGGCGTGAGCTACTCGGCATCACAGTTTATAGACGACGACGGCACGCCAATGGGGATTTCCCAGAGGCCCAAGTTGCACGATATTACCCCGCAACATATTCTCTGCCGAAACCCGGTTGGCAACGGCTCAGCGCCCGTAATTCGTATGCTTGCCCTCCAAGATGTCGCTTTCGCTGAAGAGATCAACGGCCAAGTACGGACATCCTATTTTAGAGAAAAACTGCGCCAGTCGGAGGACATTGAACTGTGGACGCGTCTTGCTTTGAATACAAACTGGCAATTTGCAGGACTCGAACAGGAACTCACTTACTATCGCGTCAACGCATCCGGATTATCTGCCAATCTCGAGAAACAGTTGAAAAGCTGGACGATAGCGATGGAAATGAATTATCGCGGAAACGAGACTTTTTTTGACATCCATTTACCACTGGCTAAAGCCTACCAAAAACGCTATCTGGCAAGGAGAGCCATTCAGTCTCATCAGGGTCTAACTGCTATCAGACTCATCGCTGAAGCACTCGCGACGGACGCTCGCATCCTAACGCAAGAGCCTGCTAGAACGGCGGTTACCAGCGTATGCGCTGTCCTAGCTCTATTGCCAGGCAAAGTTTACGACGGCTTTCAAAATCTAGCCCTCACACTTACACAGCCTAAAAGTGCTTAGAGTAGCCGCTCATGCTTGGGGTGATGTCTACATTGGCTCGCACGCTGACCTCAGAATGGTTTTCAGCCCATATACACGTCTCTGAGATTAGACGCGAGACTGACTATCAGGAAACCCAGGAAAAGAATACCTGTGTTTTTCTGTTCCCGGAACTACATACAAGGGATGGTGGTTACCTAGCTCAGATGCGATTCAAATCTCTAGCTTGCGAGGTCGCCGCAGAACACCCAGAGATCGGGATAGACAAAATACTCTGTGCCACCTACCAACGTAAGCACTCGAATACACGCTGGCTAGATGATTTACTCAACACGCCAGCCAATGACGACCGCAAGGTCTACTGCATTCATTACGGACCACACATCAATAAGCTTTTGAAAAAGCTCACGGGACGTAAAGTTATCTATTTCTGTCACAGTACCGGCTGGAACATCCATTTGGGACCAGAGGTTTCTGTTGTCTCTGTCAGTCGTCATTGTCTCGCCTACTGGGCGAAAAAAAGCCCCGGCAGCGCCCATTACTTGCTACCAAATCTGATCGAGGAGCGTTTTAGCCTGCCGCAACAGAGAGCGAAACCAGAAACATCTGGAAGGCCAATAGATGTCTTGGTGCTGAAAAGGAAGATGTCGAAATATCTGCTTAAACACCTGGTGCCCGCTTTATCGAAAGACTGGAACGTTCAGGTTGTTGATGAGTGGGACGAACGCATCGACGAGAGAATGAAGCGCGCAAAACTATTTCTTTATGACTCTTCATCTTACTGGAAAGTGCACAAGGCCACCGAGGGGTTTGGTTTACCGCCTCTGGAAGCGATGGCTTGCGGCTGCACGGTTTTTTCTAGCCTAAATGACGGTCTCGCTGACTTCCTTGACCCGCTAATCAACTGTCAGCAGCTCCTCGCGGGGCAATTGGAAAGTGATGTAGGACGTATAAGCACAGCTTTAGCTAGCTGGAGTGAAACACAAAAACTGCCAGCAGTCGTAGAACAATTTAGAGCACCTGCTCTCAAGGTGCGCCTAGAACTTATTCTACGAGACATTCAACACGTTTACGCAAAGTAGATATTTGGATCTAATAAAATAGGAGCAGCAGGTAAGAGAGACTTTCTTCTACGCTTACCACATCACTATCCTCACCCGCATTACCCGCCACTACGCTGACGGCCTTAAAATATTCGTAGTGTCTGAAAAGGCGCCACCGCCACCCTCTCTACGAGTACACATTGTGTCGATGTGCATTCTTCTAATACCGCTGAGTCGGAATGCGCTGTTTAGATGTCCAGGATACATTCTCAACAACAAAAATTGGACAACGTCAATTAAGCACTGGATGATTAGACCGTCTCAGTAAGGTGTGATGGGAAATGACTACGCTCAATATTTCTCCGAAGCAATAGAGCATGCTGCTGTTAGAGATCTCGTTTATTAAAAGCAACTAACGCCATAATCCTTCGTTTTTCTGCGTAGTTAACCAATATAAAGGAGCTCATAACCCCAAGCGATAAGTGGCGCATCACGAGCAGGGTAAATTTAGTGTGCTAAGCCTCAGCCACTAGAGGGAAAAACTAAGCCAACCTAAGGTATGCAATGACATCGAACCTATTGAATAAAGCCGACTGACAAAGCAGAATCCTGGCTCTCAATCAAAGCGTATATGAAAATGGCAGCGAAATTCATTATCATCGGGGACACGGGTGTAGGAAACAGGCGATGCCCATTGCTCTGCCACCCCATCTAGACAACCCTCAACCAAGGCAAACATCTGTCGCTTCGAGAAGTAGGTTAGTATCCCCTGATCGCCCGACTTACTATAAACAAAAGCCGGAGGTTCAGCGTCAGGATAGAGCTTCTTGAGCTCGACTTCATGAATGTCGCCAATATGCTGCAAAAAAGCATCGGGGCTCGAGTAGGGGTCTGCGCCACTGGGGAGCATCTCAACCAGGTGGGGGAGAATCCATTTGCCGAACGCATACTGGGCTTGCTCGACGGTTAATCCGAGGTGTTCGCAAGCGTGTCCGACGAGCTCCAGCAAGTGGGCGTCTGGGTAGGTTTCCGTACGTATAAAGCCAGTATCGGTTTCAAAAGAGCATTTCTCGAGAAGTCCTTGATAGTCAGCTTCGCCAGTGGTTTCGACCAGAAACTCTTCAAGTAGCTGGAATATATGTCCTTTCATCGATTTGTAGTTACTCCAGCTACGATTAAGATTGAATTACCAGTTATAAGCCCTAATTCGGTCCGCGACACCAAGCTTCTGCGAAACATAGATAGCCGCCACGACTACCAGTGTTTTCAATCGCTTTAATGGCTTACGCTTACATCGCTCATCTTTGAGGATCGCTAGCGCTTGCGTCCAGTTTCCACTTCTACCGTTGCGCTCAGCAATATCGAGCAAATGGGCAGCGGTATAATCAATAATAGCACTGCGCTGATCCTCCGAGAGGTTTTTCGCGCTATTGGCAAAAGTCAACAAACGACGACTGAATGGACTCTCCTCAATCGGAGCCTCGTTCATACAGGCCCGATTATCAGCACTTAGATTGTAGAAACTTAACCCACGCGGGCTATAAGCTATCTCCGATTGAATAGCTACTCGAGACCAAAGGCATTGGTCTTCGCCCATAGGTTCACCCGTAGGAAAACCACCATTTTCTGCAAGAAATAAGCGCTTGATCGCTACCGAAGATGCACAAAATGGTAGATCACCTCGACTTGCGACTGCAAAGTAGTCTCTGAGTCGACGCGTTCTCAAAACACGCTCGACTGAACGTTTACCAAAGCGAATCTTAGGCTGGTGATAGTCGTTGGCTCCAATCTTGTACTGGTAGCCCGTCGCCAGCATCGGTAGCTCAGGATTCTCGGTAGCGAGTTTGTCCAGCTCCTGCAGAAAATGCACCGACCATGTATCGTCTGCATCCAGAAAAGCCACATAGTCCCCCGCAGCAAGAGCCACACCGAGATTACGTGCCTCAGACACGCCCTTGTTGTCCTGGCGGACCACCCGGACATTGTGCGAGAAATACTCCTCAGCAATGTCTCCACCACCATCGGTAGAACCATCATCAACGACAATTACCTCAAATGGCGGGTGAGTCTGGGCGATGACAGAGTCCAATGTTTCGCGGATATGTCTGGCCTTGTTGTAAAGAGGAATAACCACCGAAAACCTGGTTAACCGGCTAGCCTGCAGCATCAGTGCTGTCGCATCCAGAGTATCGCCAAGCGCGAGAGCTGCTTTGTTAAGATCTTCCAGCTGCTTCTTCATTGATGACTGTATTGGTAGATTTGCTACTTGCGCATTCATAACTGTGTTCCTGCTAAATTCTTTGACTAAGCCAAGCTGAGCGGCGAAATAAAATTCCTTAGAGACTTTTCATAGGCAGCTTCAACCGAGAGCGTGCAAGCCGAAAAACCCTGCTTTATTCCGTTTACGGCTACATCGATTAGCCCAGGGGCGTCCAAACTTGATGTATCAAAACGATAATTAAGCGGCATACCTATCTGGTCGCACCACCCGTCGCACTTGTCGTGGTAGTTGAGTGAAATCACCGGCGTACCAGCCAGATAGGAAAAGACGCTGCCATGAAGTCGCATAGCAAGGCAAACCTTTAAGCGACTCAGCTGACTCATCAGACGCAACGGGTTACTTTGGTATGAATAACGAAATACTGGAACGCTGGCCGGCAAAAGACGCTGGATCTGATCATGTACTTTCTGATCTCCTAGATCACGATGTCCATTCATATCGAATATATAGACGGGCTGCCCTGTTTCATCATGAATCTCTTTAATCGCGCGGGCAATCTCAGCCAGTCGTTGTTGTTCTGCTGCAAGATCATTGGTGTCGCTACTGGCTGCTATGCTCTCTTTCGGGCATAGCAAAACTCCAATTCCACGTCTTGTATCTGTTTCTTTTCCAGGGACTGTCCCGCTTCCCTCTAGGTTGACATCAAAATCGTTATGGTACTCGCAGAGCGAATCCTTAATCATGGAGTCTTCGATATTGCTAAAATAGTTTCTGAGCAGCGGGAGCAAAGACGGGGCTAAGTCGAACGTAAGTTCTATATTTGCGTTCGGTGCAATGGCAGTTGCAACGTCATAACTATGCTTATCCCTGACACCCACATAGTCACAATGGTTTAGAAAGCGACGGCATGATTTCTCAGCCGCTTTACTCGAGAATGATTCAACGCCGACACCGAGTGCCATATGTGGCCCTTTGCCAGCGAGTCTCATCATCAGATATTTTACGTCCATGTCGCGCTGACAGTGCAGGACCGAGCCTCCACCGAAAATAACCTGGCTTGAGCGGATAGCCGCGAGCAACTGGCGCACCCTGTTTTCGCCACGATATCGCTGCATAGATGCAATAGAGGGCTTGAAATCACCTAAGGCAGGCAGTAGTAAACGTGTTGGCGTGTTTACCTGAAACTCTGAAGTCTGGAAGTGCGATTTCATGCCGTGCAAGGTCGCGTAAAGCAGCGCATCATCTCCACTGTTTTGCATCCCGTAATAGCCACATAAATAGGTTCTTCGCATGACGTAAGTCTCCAGTCTGATTGCATAACGCTAATTTCATTTAAAAAAGCGCCTATACCCCTTAAATTGCAACCGCTGTGCCACTCCTACAATGCAAATAATCAGATGAAGTGTCCTCTTTTTTGGAAGAACATGACGTATTTTCATGATTTAGCGCCACGCCGAGGTAGAGAAGTGCAGGCCAGTAGAGATAAACCAGAATCTCGAGGTTCTCAAAAAATGAGTACAAACCAAGAACCAGAACGATTGACAGCGCTGCAAAGGCTATCCGAGATCGAAAAGATTCAACGACAAGGTACAGGCCGGTCAGCACCATAGGAATAGCCAATGAAAGCGCCCCAACCATACCTTTGGTGAACAACAAGCCATACCAGGAGTGGTGGGTACCAATAGGCATATGTTCGACAACCTTGGGTCCGCGCTCAACGATACCATGCCCCCATACCGGCGCCTCCGAGGCCCATCTTTGAACCGCAATGTCAGCGAGCGCAGAGCGAACCCGCGTCGAACCCGGTCTCGCATCTTTAACGCTCTGAAATCCATCCATTAACCACTCTATAGCAGGCAAAGCAAGTAGGCCGAACACGGGTAGCATCAGCGACGCCATCAGCAGGGTATAGCCAAACCCGATCACCCTCACGAACCACAATGCGGGTAGTATTCCAAAGAAAATTGCCATCCCAGCTCGAGATTGACTCGCCAAACAGATAAGCATGCAGCCCAGACAGCCCAACAAGCGCCATTTCAAGTTTGACTCCTGAGCGCAAAGTACGACGAACAGGCAGCTGACCAATCCGGCCGCCGGTGCCCAGGGAGTAAAGAAAAACCACCGCGGCCTCCCCGTTTCCGGGTTAAGGCCGAAAAATCTCAACTCAAAGAATTCAGGACCCGGTCCACCCACCGCTTTAAGTGGCGAGACGAAAAGGCTCTGTGGTCCACCGATGCCGTAGAGCAGAGTACCCAGAACAAAGAAAGGAATGGCAAGCGCGGAAGTCTTACAAACGGCGTTAATCAAAAGACGATGATCAAATTTAAGCGTGGCACCGACGTAAATAAACAGCGCCAACAGCGCCCAACCCTTAGCCCAGCCAATGGACGATTTAATGGTCTTGGGAAGGCCGAGTGCCCATTGAGCATGCCCGATAATCAAAGCGACTAGCATCAGGGCCATGGCGACTATCCAGACATAAGACAGCACAGGCGTACGATAAAAACGCTCGTTACCCTGTACAAACCGCCGCAGCAAGGTCAATGCAAGCAAAGCCCACCCGATAACAGAGCCCAGCACATAAAGTCCACCTATCAAATAGGCTGGCCAAAACGCGAGAATGCCGAAGTAAATGACTAATTCTTCAGAAGAGCGCTGATAATGCGGTCGCGTTGCCATATGACTAACACTCCAATGTGAAGACAAATCAAAGCAAAAACTGAAACAGCAATCGCTATCTTTAGCTTGGGTGCCGATGGTTCAAGCGGACGATCGGGCGCTGCCAACAATTGAACCAGGGGATATGAGGAAAAGAGATTGGTTGTTCCATGCTCCAGTTCAGCCGCAGCAGCGTTGTAGATAGCCTCTGCGCGCTGCTGATCGCGCTCGAGTTGCTCGAGCTCGGAATATTCTCTCGAGTAAACACGAAGCTGATCATCCAATCGCTTTTCAGCCAGGCCTAACTCGGCAATTTTTGCCTCGATCCCACTAAGGCGGGCACCGGCGTCGAGCATCTCGGCAAACAACGCCGATAAGTTTGTAGCAGCGCCCAAGTTCATTTCGTGGAGCAAGCGAGCGCTGGTGACACCCACAATCTGGGTACTTCTATCCTGAAGGTGAACGAGGATATTATTGAAGCGCTGCTTTTCAGCGACTACTTTCGGGTGGTTTTGTCCCCACTGCGACTGATAGCGACTGAGTGTTGCCGAGGCCTCCTGAAGCTCAGTCAGGTAAGCCGCGAACTGCGTGTCAGATTGCAAGGAAAGAGCGTAGCCGGCCAGCTCCGGAGATACTCCCAAATGACTTGAAAGCCGACGCAAATACTTCTCAGTCGACTCGCGCTCTGTCTTCGAAAACGCCAGGTCTTCACGGAGCTTGGCGAGGGTCGCGATAGACTTTTCTAGCTGGCTTGTGGACACCATTAAACTCGTTTGCTGAAAGTCAACAATTGCTCGGCGTGTTTCAGCGAGGCGAGCCCTGTGTCCATCGAGCAGTCTCTCTACGCTCTCTTTACGTCTCAATGACTCTTCGAGACGCAGCCTATCCAGCTCAACCTGAAAAGTCTCGAAAAGAGCAAGCGCTTTCTGCTGCGCCAGATCCGGGCTCAAAGAAGAAACACCAATATCAAGAATCGATGTTTGTTGAATAATCTTGATTTTTGCTTTCGAGAATTGCGCTGGATCGATACCCAGTTTTTCTGCCGCTCGACTGCGTACAGAGCCACTCGAGAGGATTTGCTTATAAGTATTAAGTGGGTTGAAGGACTGATTTCCAAAAGCGGATGTACTCGACTGGGAAACCTGACCAACTTCCTGAAGGTTAACTTTGGACGATGTACCAGCGGTCGGCAACACCAGACTAAATTTGCTGTTATACCGATCCGCACTGTTTAAATATAGCGATGCGCACGTGAGGATAAACAGGTAGCCCAAAATGAGAGCCCATACCAAAGGCTGACGAGAAAATCGCTCCAAGATGGTTTTTGACTTCGGCTCGAAGACGACAATTTCTCGGCAGGTAGATAGTGTATTCATTGCTCCTTCCTCATAAATACGCCGTATCACAGCAGGCCGAGAGGCGAAAAAATGTCCGCCAAGGTCCGGCCAATATCCCGCAGATTGGTAGCATCCGAGTCATAGCACGCCACTGCATCATTGGGCATCAAGTACGGGTTCATCTGGTCATTGTGTGCCTGGCGTACCAGATGCTCGATAGACCGCTCGATAACATCTGTTTTACCGGTCAAAGGATTTCTGCTTGCGAGCAGAACTTTTCTGGGCGCGTTCGTCCAGGAGGTGCCACCCACACAGTTCGCTGATACTGCGGCCTGTAGCAATCTAGCGCCGTAGGGGAGATTACTGCTGAATCGACCAACCGCAGCATTCGAATTGCTTTGCGCGGTTTCCGTTAGATTAGACAGGAAAACCCGAAATCCTTTGGGAGTGATCTGCGACGGTTTAACCAGCGCCTGTTGAAAACAACCTGTGCTCGGTACAACAATTTGATCACCCGCAACCAAAGCGATATCGTTGACCGCCAAGCCCGTGACAACACCAGTCAAATTAACTTCTGTTTGCCAGCCGTTGCGTATAAGAACAACTCTAGTTAAGTCAGCATCCGGCCTAACTCCGGATGCAGCTCTCAAAGCCTCAGAGAGCATCCTAGTAGGCGCGTAATCACCAAAGGCGGCAACACGCCGCTCGAGATCCTGCTCAGGCGTTTTGCGATTAATCGATACACGCCCAGACTGAAACACTGCGCCAGCGACGGACACTTCGATCTCCGCCCAGTGTAAAACACGCACCCCTGCCCGAGCCTGGTTGTTCATAAACAGCCCCGCTCTAACCAGTGCAAGCTCGATTTGCTCAGCTAATTTGTCAGTCGATATGCCTGCCGCTTTGATTGGGTCGATATGAGGAATATGAATAAAGCCGTCGGGATTGATAATATAATCACCCTCAAAGCCATCGCCATTAAGCAAGCTGAGCTCGACCATATCGCCTGGACTAAGCGGTAGTGCAGCGTTATAGAAAGCCAGAAAATCATCGTTGCCTACCATCCTCGCATGCGCCATCACTGCAGAGATGTTCTTAGGATTAGCCAAAGTCAACGGATTCGGGTAAGACGGATTCCCGGGTTGGCACTCGGCATTGGGCAGTGCATAGAATGGCAGTTGATCGGTACGGTTATTTTCAGCTAGGTATACCGGCTCGGTTTCGTTAGTAGAAGCACCATAGAAAGCACCACTCTCCGTGACTCGGGTATTTAGCGCATGGTGTTGAGTACAGGCCGTCAGAATCAGCATCGCGCACATCAAGCCACTTCGCTTGATCCACTGATTGTTATCAGACCGTCGGCGCAGGCCTTGTAAAGTCGTTTTTCTGAATTCTTTTTCCATAATCAACAGCTAGTTAGACGTTTTGCAAAAACAAAATATTTTCTATCAATACCGTTATTGCAGAAGCCGTGCCAACAGCTTACTTTTCCTATCTAGCTGTTTTACATGGAAATATTTTTTGCACACTCGGAATAAGCGCTGTTTTCGATATGCGAAAAAAACCGGCTCGATGGGAGCCGGTGGTGAAATAAATGAATATTAATCATATTCATTTTTAGGTGAATGTAAGTATAAGATGAGCGCCTAATAAGCACCGCGAGCTAGCAATACGGCCGGAATCGTACGCAACAAAATACTTATGTCACTTAGCCAACCACGCTTATTGACATACCGTAAATCGAGCTCAATCTGTTCTTCAAAGCTGGTGTCAGCACGCCCCGACACCTGCCATAAGCCTGTCAAACCAGGTAACACGTCAAACCGTCGGTACATATCGTGCTGGTAAGCCTCAACTTCCTCTATCAACGCTGGACGAGGCCCAACAAGAACCATATCACCAATGACCACATTCCATAACTGCGGTAACTCGTCGATCGAGTACTTGCGAATAAAACGGCCTATGGGTGTAATCCTCGGATCTTGCTTGTATTTCTTACAAACACCATCTCGATCGCTCTCACCCTCATCCGGCGCTTTAAATTTCGGGTCAGTGGGTAAATACATAGAGCGAAATTTATAAAATTTGAATCGCTTTCCGTACTTGCCGACGCGCACCTGATGATAAAACACCGGTCCGTCGCTACTAAGCTTCACGATTAGCCCTACCAACAACAGAAGCGGGGCCAGTATGGTAAGTACAAGCATCGCTGCCAAACGCTGCAAGTAACTCGACAATCCTGGGCTGGAGTAATAGCCCCTCGCTATGGCCGGGGCTGATCCAGAGTACATACGATTACGCAGCGCTCGAGCCACGAACACTGGATTCCCGATGACATAGCGCGAAAACTTGGCCTTAGGCTCCTGCGCCAAGCGCCAGACCCACTCAACACCGGCCTGCCGCATCCAGAGTGGCGCTCTGGGAATAGAACCTGAATAAAAATCAAATAAGCCGCCAACCGCAAGTCCAACATCGACCTTCAAACGCATGGCGTTCGCCCGCAACCATTCTTCCTGAAATGGTGAACCGAAAGCAACCAATAGAATATCTGCGCCGGAACGATTGATTTTTTCTACGACCAGCTCGTTCTCCAAACCGTCGTGATCGAAAAAACCATGTTGAATGCCCGCAATGCGTAACCCGGGATATTGAGCCTTCAAATTGTCTCGAGCCTTTTCAGCAACACCTTCAGCCGCCCCTAAAAGGAACAGGGACTTACCCTCGTACTGCGCACGATGGCAAATTCGCGGCAACATGTCAGTGCCATTAACGTTCTCAATGAATCGCGTTCCATGCAATCTGGCCGCTAAACCGATACCACTGCCATCGGCAAACAATCTATGCGCGGACTGCAAGCTTTTCTTCATTTCGTTGTCATCCCGATAAGACACATTCACTGAATGCGCATTCACAAAAGCTGCATATTCAAATCTTTCTCGCGGTTTAAAAACCCAGTCAACAGCCTTTTGCATAGACTCGTTGGCGATAGCGAGGCCGAATAGACGCACGCTATTCGCTGCATCTTCCGAAGTTTTGGCCGAGTGGTCTAATGTGCTCATCGCGAGATACTCCTGAACGTCATGTGCGAATATTTTTTTCATTGCCGACCCATGAGCAATAGCTATGCCATAGTCAAAATAAGAATACCTAATACGAGAATAATCAGGGGCTTACATCATCGATCAACACGACCTCATCAGCGCGATGCATACAGCGCAATCCGATTTTTTGCAAAACGAAAATCTCTACCAGCGATAGAGGAGTTTGAGCAGGATAAGTGAAATCGTTAGTTAGCAAATCGCAAACGTCGACAATCTGTTTGTTCTTAGGTAGTAACTAACACTCTGATATATATACGAATATTTTTTATCGCGCGAATTTATTTGAATCTGGCACGTTAATCGCTATGACTACTTCACTATTTGTAATGAAGTGGAAATGATTATGAGAAAAATTCTTTACTCCGCAATAGCAGCGACAGCCATCTCTCCCCATCTCGGAAATGCTACAACGCTAATCGATGGAAAGTATCAGTGGGAATTCTTAACGGGCGAGGACTGGCCTATCGGCTATACGCAATTTAACGGAAAGCCGGACAACCTGGTTTGGAGCTACCCAGAATACAACGCCGAGTTTTTCGATCGCATAGCAAATGCACTACCAGAAGCTCATGTTAACGAGGCTTTTCTTGTCGAAGATAGTGGAGCCAACATAACCCTCAAAGAAAAGGGCGAAGTCTTCATCACGTTCTTGCATGAAGGCGCCGGGTACAGAAACTCCTTTGGCTACTTCACGTTTGATGCTGAGAACCCGCCTACATCAGCCGACGAGATTGAGGAGGTAATTGTCTTTCCTAATCTATCGTATCCTCACATGACAAGTGGACACCGACTTAGCATTGGCGAATTCGAAGCAGGTACGTCTATTGGTTTCTTCATAGCAGCTAACGGATTTTCGTACTACACCGGTGTCGATCAAGGTTATAGACCGCATTACTATTCTTTGAAGGATCTCAATCCCGAGCACACTGATACCCTGCGGCAACATAATGTCCTGCTTTTTGATGGAGAGTTTCAGGAGGTCATTATAGGTTTCGAGGATTTACCTCGCACCTGGGGAGACAATGATTTTAATGACGCTGTTTTTTCGGTTAAATCGACGCCCGCTTCTGCAATTGACAGCGAGCTGCTGGTAGAGATACCGGATGCAAACGACAGTGATGCAGATGGAGTCCCCGATACCGAGGACGAATTTCCCAACGACTATCGCCGCGCTTATCGCGACTTTTTCCCGAGCGCAGATGGCTGGATGACCCTGGCCTTCGAAGACAACTGGCCCAGGGTCGGCGACTACGACATGAATGACCTCGTCGTTCACGAGCGCTTCGAACGCATCTATAACAGCGATGGAGCAATCACCGGCTTCAGGGTGATCGGTGAAATAGCCGCTCGAGGAGCGAGTTTCAGTAATGGCTTTGCGCTCAGATTAATGAACATCGCGCCTGAGGTAATCGACTCAGCCACCATTGAAATTGACGGTACCACTTACGATAAACCGGTGGAGCAGGGTCAGTCCGACGCTACGTTTACATTATGGAGCGACACACACAGCTTTACCAACACCGGCCAAAGCGGAAGCTGCAGCCACTTCAACACAGTTAAAGCCTGTGACGAATTTGAGGCGGTACCTTTTACTCTGGATGTGTACTTTTCTGAAACGATTGCGACACTGCCCTACTCAGCTCTTGATTTCTTCATTTTTAGAGCCGACTTCAGGGGTAGGGAAATACACTTCGCGGATTACCCGCCTACAGATCTGTTCGATGCGACCCAGTTTGGCAAGTTTGCAGATACTTCCGATCCTGCGAATGGACGATTCTTCCGCAATGCCGAAAACCTCCCCTGGGCGCTTCAGGTGCCTGGCAAGTGGAGGCACCCACAGGAATATATCGATATTCTCTGGGCCTACCCCGATTATGAAAACTGGGTAGAAACCTCAGGGCAAGAATCCATTGACTGGTATTCGACGAGCGATCTTGAAACGCATTATTACTAGCCTCAACGAAAAAGCCCGCGACCCATACTCGTCGAAACCGATTAAGGAGAGAACACCATGTTCACGAAAAACAAACTTGGCAACAGCGCGATGGCGCTAACGAGCACATTTTTGATAGCAGTTCTTACAGGCTGTGGAGGAGGTGGCGGCGGAAGCACGCCACCAGACACTGGAGGCGAACAGTTAAGCTTTAGCCCTGACCCGGAACGACTGCTTACAGAAGCTTCGGACTCTACGGCTCTTTATGTCAGCGAGGAGTTCAAATTCACGTCAATCCAGAATGTGCATCTAACGCTTAACGCCTATGACATTAACGGGCTTGCACTGCAGAACAAGAAGGTGCATATCTACGCGCTGGAAGAGGAATACGAAACCGTAGAGAGTGTAGGCGACCAACGCCAACTCATTGCTATCGGCTCGACGAATATTCTAGGATCGTTTGAAAGCACGCTTGAAACCGTGCCCAATACAAAGCAGTTACTCGTAACAATCGATGCACTCGGCATCGAAAATGTTAAGTTGGCAGATGTTAACGATACGATATCTCTGCTATTCAGCGGTAGCTAGATATAAATTGAGTTTTGAAAGAGCCTCACGCAGGTTTATCAAAAATCGCACGTTCGGTAATAGTTTTTGGTAAACCTGCAATATTCCTGTGAAACACCGGATTCAATCAGCTCCTTGTTTATTTCTAGATTTTTTAAAACGACAAAACATCGACCGACAATTCTGTCATATTTGTCGATATCTTTAGTCTCGCAGCCAATGCGCTCACCTTTAGCGAGATCGATAAGCTTGTCTTTCGCGGTCTGGTAGCCACGCTCATCGCGCTCCGGAGCATCCACACCCCACAGTCGAATCTGCGGTTCAACGCCTTTGATATAGAGGCTGTCCCCATCGACAACGTGGCGCACTGTGCCAGTCCAGTCGAAATCTGGAAGCCTTGTATCAGATACGCCTGAGCCCTGATCTGCCTGAGGTAAGTCCTTCAGATCGCAGGCAATGAGCAAAACTGCGGATAAAAGAAAAGCGCCGGTTCTAGCTCTCATAAGTCAGATAACTAACTGCTCTTATCGAGTCGAACAGACTGATAGGTCAAAGACATGCGCTCCAGATCCAGTGGCGTCTTGTAGAATCCCTGATAGTGACCCTGCTCATTCATCAAGACGACAGCGCCACTGTGATCGACTGTATAGTCTCCAGTCTCATGATTGGTCACAACCTTGCTGAAGGCGATATTCATCTGATTGGCAAATCGCTTGAGGGTTAGGAAGTCGCCCGTGACACCCTGTATTTCAGGGTTAAAGTAATCGACATAATCTTTCATTTTGTCGGGGGTATCGCGCGCGGGATCCAGAGACACCAGAACAAACTGCGTGGACTCCGCCCAGGGTGTATCCGCTAGATCCTTATGCAGCTGGTTAAACAGTGCTACTGTTGTGGGGCAGATATCCGGGCAGTGGGTAAAGCCAAAAAACACGAATGACCACTTACCCACTAGATCGTCGGGGGTGAATGGCTGCGAATTCTTGTCGATAAGCTCAAACGTCGAGATCTCTCGCGGCGTATCAAAAATTACTGCGCCAGCATTGTATAGCTCCTTTGGCGACAGCACCCGAGGCTGCATAACACGCCAGACGAACAAGGCAATCAGCGTGACAATGATAATCAGGAGTATGGCAACTGTGCGGTGAATACCTTCCTTGCGATCTTCTCGGCTAAACGAATGCGACTGCTCTGTCATGACGATTACCAGAATTAGCTATCTGCGATATTGAGCTCAATAGCGGTCGGGAAGTGATAGCGACTGCGCATGTCATCGGGATAAACGTAGTGATCAACCAACATGATGATAAATAGCGCAAAAAGATAAATGATCGAATACTTAAACGTTTCCATCGGCGCCTTTTCATCATCCGCGTTCATCATCCGGATGGACCAATAGAGGAAGCCGGCACCCAGCACTAAAGCTCCGAGCAGGTAAAGCCATTCGAACATGCGCGTCGTCCAAGGCAATACCGTTATGACGATCATGATGATGGTATAGAGCAGGATATGAAGCCGGGTATAGCGATCACCGTGTGTGACCGGCAACATTGGAATGTCTGCCTTGGCGTAGTCTTCTGTACGTGCAATCGCTAGCGCCCAGAAATGCGGAGGTGTCCAGGCGAAAATAATCAATACTAGGAGTAATGCATCTCCATCTATCTGGTTGGTAACAGCAGTCCAACCCAACAATGGTGGTGCTGCGCCAGCTAGACCGCCGATCACGATATTTTGCGGTGTCGCCCGCTTGAGCAGCATCGTGTAGATAAAAGCGTAGCCGATCAGCGCACCAAACGTGAGCCACGCCGTTAGCACGTTCACGTAAACCATTAGCATGGCCATGCCTGATCCGCCCAGTGCAACACTGAAAGCAATCGCCTGCCAGTCGCTGATCCGCCCCTGTGCAACAGGGCGATTCTGTGTGCGCTTCATTTTTGTATCGATGCGCTTGTCGACAACGTGATTAACGACTGCGGCAGAACCTGCGCAAAGCGCAATGCCGAGGTTGCCGACGATCAATACAACCCATGGGACCATGCCATCGGTCGACAGGAACATACCAACCAGGGTAGTAACGATCATCAGAGCGACAACTCGAGGCTTGGTCAGCTCGAGGTAATCGCGCCATACTGGTCGCGCTTGACTAATAGCTGTGGACACACTCATTGCAATGATCTTATTGTTCTGTCGCGATTACTGATTGACCCGGACCGTCGCCATACGATGACTAAGGCCCACCATGACGAGCAGCAGCGCTGCCCCGACGGCATTATGCGCGACCGCGACGCCCAGCGGCAAGGCGAAGATGATATTGCTGACGCCCAGTCCCAGCTGTAAAAGTAGCACGCCGAGCAGGATTTTTGACCACGCCTGCGCCGGTGCAAAGCGTGTCCTGCGGAGCTTGAAAACCAGCAGTAAAACAACAACTGTGACAACAATTGCGCCAACGCGATGGGAGAAGTGGATGGCGGTTCTGGCATCGCTATCCATGATGCCTCCCAGATAATTCGGACCAATTGTCTGCCAGATGTTGAACCCTTCAGCGAAGTCCATATCAGGTATCCAGCGAGTCTGGCAGGTTGGAAAATCCGGACAGGCTAGCGCAGCATAATTAGAGGTAGTCCATCCGCCGAGCGCTATTTGCATAACAACGGCAATAAACGCGACCGCGAGCAGTGGCTTTAGTCGTTTGATTGCAGCTGTGGAATCGTGCTCTGCCTGCCAGTACCGCCCCGCCAATCTAAAGGCCAATAGTGTGAACAGGGCAATGGTGGTGAAACCACCCAGCAAATGAAGCGTCACCACTTTCGGCCAGAGCTTCAGAGTAACCGTCCACATGCCAAAGATCCCTTGCACGATGACCATCGCAAGAATCAGCAATGGCAGCTTCATGGGAAATGAGATGTTACCCTGTCGGCGCTGCCTTACCGCGATGACAACCATCGCAATGCACAGCAAGCCCAGCGAGCCGGCGAAAATTCTGTGCACCTGCTCTGGCCAAGTTTTATCGTGCTCCACTGGCATATCCGGAAACTTTGCGTTAGCCGCAGCGACCTCTGCTTCAGTATCAGGCCACAGTATGTGCCCGTAGCATCCGGGCCAGTCGGGACAGCCCAGACCTGCGTCAACCAGTCGGGTAAACGCGCCGAGCATAATTACCAGTGACGCAAATATGATCGCGAACAGGGCGAATTTAAAGCCAGGCTTACGCCCTTCTAGTGCTATATCACTCATTACTTGAACTAAACCTTTAGCGCTTGCGAGAGTACCTGAGCAGATGCTTGATATCTTGCAGAATGGCGTTGCCTTCGTGACCGTTGTGATACGTCATCATGGCGAAGCCCGCCTGATCAACCAAAAAAAACGCGAGTTGAGGTACGCCACTTTGGGGGGGTGTCTTGGTGCCCGCAACGTTCTGCTGTAGCAACTGGTCAAGCTGATTCATGCCGCTGTTTGCTGACCCTATCGGCAGAACCTTCAAGAGCGTGTGTTCCTTTGCGATCGTCTCAGCTAAATTCGCATCGTAAGCAAGATCCTCAATTAAAAGGACACGTTGAACACGGTCGGCCTCTTTGTCGAGCCTGATATGTAGCTGCCGGCTGAGGTAGAGTGCCTGCTCACAGGCCTCATCACAGCGGCCGATAACGCGCAGCGCGATACTCCACTTCCCCTCCCACACGTCGCGCAAATCGGCTTCGGGAGCCTGAGAAAAAACTTCCTGCATTCTGGGCGGTGGAACCAATAAATCGCCGTTATTCTTACTACCTATGGTCATCTGACCGGTGTACACAAGGTAATAGCAAAGTCCTGCAATACCCATAAGCCCAACCGGGACCAACCACAGAATAAGCAACTTGATCTGATTGCTTCGCCTTTGCTCTGGTGTTAGTACAGTTGTCATCGTTGTGCTGTGTCTCCTGATCAAGCCGCTTCGCCAGTGCGCGCTACTCCGGTTTTCTATCTGCAGCCCATAGTTGGTAAATCCAGAATGCAACAAGGGCCAAGGCCATGGCAAACCACTGTACGGCATAACCGGTATGTTTCTCCGGGTTAGTGCTTACCAGCTGCCAGTCGACGTAAAGCCCGCCCGGCATTGCTTGTTCGATTCTAAGCTCCACTGGTAGAGCATGCTCAGAACGATGTGCGCGCAAACGTTCATTTAACCGTTGAATATCCGCGCGCTGCACCCTGACTGGCCAGCCTGAACGCCACTCATCGTCTGCCAGCACGAGACTTTCACCCGGCGAGATATAAACAGTGGCCAAAAGATCAAGACTCTCCGGCGGGGTGCTGATCATGGGCAAACTACGATCATTCGCTCCGGCAACCCAGCCGCGGTTGATCCAGACCAGATATCTGTCGTCGGCGAGAAAAGCGCTGTAGACGTGGTATCCAGCGCGACCCTGCTCAATGCGGTTATCCAGCAGTGCGGTGTATTCAGGCAGGTAACGGCCGTTTAACTGCACGCGACGAAACACAAGTGACTGGGGATCCCCAGCCTCGAGCACCCTGAAAAGCTCATCGACACTAGTCGGAACGGCGGCCATCTGAGCGCTGTACTGGCGCTGTATCGCCCGTTTCTCCTCTGCACGGTCGAGTTGCCAAAAGCCCAACCGCAACAACAAGGGCACGGACATCGCCACGATTAGTGCAATTTTCCAGTTAAGCCTGGAGAGAGAAATTCGAGTCAAACTAATCGACCAAATCTGCGGCAAGCAATGCTCCGCTCTGCTAAATGGGCCGACATTTTATACGAAGAAGGAGCCGCTATTTCGCACCATTTTTAGGTTAATGTTGGTGTTTTTTTCGGGCTTGAAAACGGCCTTTTCTCGAAGAAAATCAGGCCTCAATTAGGATCACGGTGATAAAACCAGCTATCGGCTATCACGTCATTAATCGCGTTGAGACGATTCTGGATACCCTCGATCAAGCCGTGCAATTTAGGCAAATTTTTATCACGGATCGAAAAGCCGGATACCTCCTTGATAGCCTCATCGAGCACACCCATGGCCCGACTGTTGTTAGGCATCTCGTTCAAGTCACGCTGGATCCCTCGCAGGCAGAAAATCACGGACCGCGGATGTGCCAACTCGCGAACGACCAGATCTGCAACCGAAGCGGGCTCAATCACTGCGCCCATATACTCGCGATAACTTGATATAGAGGATAGCGCCCTGAGCAAGCTGCCCCAAAGCAGAGGATCGAAGGTCGGATTCGGTTTTTCGCGACTAAGGATTGCGGCTGCGCCAACATCGAGAACTCGAGTTGTCATATCGGCGCGCTCAATAAGGTGCCCCATATTGATAAATCGGTAGGCGTGGTCTCGACTTAGCGTCGCCCCCAGAAATCCGTGCATCTGCTGGCAGCTCATCATCACATGGTCCAGAAACTGATACCGCTTGCGTCTTCCGGTCGACTTCGCAGCGTTCTCCTGCGTATACAGATGCAATTCGTTAGTGTATTCCCAGGCTTGCTCCGGCAACTCATCTCGCGTTGTTCGTGCATTCTCGCGCATGGCAGACACTGAAGACACAATACTGGAAGGATTGCGGCTATCAGCCAGCAAGAATTTGAGCACGCCGCTCTCGCCGTAAACGCGATAATTAGACTCATAGGACGCATTGGCATCCAGAATGCGAATCAGCATATCCCAACCCATCTCACTACCTTCAGGCAAGTCCATCAGCAGGTGGGTATAAGCATCTGTCAGTCGGCACAGATCCTCTGTGCGCTCATGATATCGAGCCATCCAGTACAAACGCTCTGCAACACGGGACAACATTATTTTTTACCACCCTCAACGATCCAGGTATCTTTGCTTCCACCACCCTGAGAGGAGTTAACAACCAGAGAACCTTTTTTCATAGCCACGCGTGTTAGTCCACCGGTTGTAACCCAGCTGTCTCTGCCCTGTAGTATGAAGGGTCTCAGATCGAGGTGCCGAGGCTCGATATTGCCATCGACAAGAGTCGGTGCAGTTGATAACGACAGCGTTGGCTGCGCAATGTAGTTTCTAGGGGCTTTTTCAATAAGCCCCGCAAACTTGCGCCGTTCCGCCTCGGAGGCAGATGGGCCAATCATCAAACCATAACCACCGGACTCGTTCGCAGGCTTAACGACCAGCTTTTCCAGATTGTTGAGCACGTATTCTCGATCCTTCTCATCGTGACAGAGATAGGTCTTCACACTACGTAACAACGGTTTCTCATTGAGATAGTACTCGATCATTTTTGGCACGAAAGCGTAGACAACCTTGTCGTCGGCCACGCCGCTGCCGGGCGCATTCGCGATCGCGACCTTACCATTGCGCCACGCTCTGGTAAGACCTGGGACCCCTAACACTGAATCCTCTCGAAAGGCCTCAGGATCCATAAACTCGTCATCAATTCTGCGGTAGATCACGTCGACCTTGACCGGCCCTTCAACGGTCCTCATATAAACGCAATCGTCATTTGCCGTATACAGATCACTGCCTTCAACCAACTCTGCGCCGATGTTTTGCGCAAGAAAAGCATGCTCAAAGTAGGCGGAGTTATAAATACCTGGCGTCAACACCGCAATGGTCGGCTTTTTCTTACCCGTTGGCGCTAACGATGCGAGCGTCTGGTAAAGACGAGTAGGATAGTCATTAACGGGCAATATGCTGTTATTCTCAAACAATTCGGGCAGTACACGCTTGGTCAACTGCCTGTTCTCCAGCATGTATGAAACGCCCGAAGGAACGCGAAGATTGTCTTCTAACACATAGAAGTGACCCGTCTTGTCGCGAATCAGATCAGAACCGTTAATGTGGGCCCAAACCTTGTGCTTGGGTGACATACCCACACATTGCTTTTTGAAGTTCGGAGAATCGAGCACGACTTCGGGAGGAACCACTTTGTCCGCAAAGATCGACTGCTTGTTATAGACGTCATCAATGAAACAATTGAGTGCGCGACTGCGCTGGATCAACCCTTTGGACACCGACGCCCATTCACGCGCTGAAATTACGCGAGGGATCACATCGTAGGGCCAGCTCCTATCGATATTCTCACCTTCACTGTAAACAGTAAAGGTAACGCCCATGTCCTTAATGGTGAGCTCTGCCGCCGCCTTGATCTCTGCCAACTCCTCAGCGGAGCAGGAGCTAAAGAGCTTTGCGACATTGCGCGCTATTTGCCTTGGGTTGCCAGCACTCGTCAGGAGCTCGTCATAGTGCTCATCGGCAGAATAATCTTTCCAGCTGTTGTCCATCGTATTTTAGCTAGTATAGGGTTATGCTTACGCTGATTTTAGCAGCAAATTCAGTGCCATCTACCTACTGTTTCGCTAGCCCATCAATTATCTTAACGAGCCCACATGATCTTTAAAATCATCATCATTTTCCTACTGATAGGGCTGACTATCAGCCTCGCCAGCGGTCTGGTGTTCCTTTTCAAAGATGTTGGGGCTGCAGGCTCGCGCCGGACACTGCACTCTCTGGGCGTGCGCGTAACGCTTGCAGCAGCCTTACTCATCACTGTAGCGCTGGGGTTTTACACAGGCAATCTGGGAATCGGCGCACCGTGGGATGCAAGAAAGTTTGCTCAACCTGCACAACAACAATCAGACAATGGAGAGCCTGGTCAGACTACCGCCGCGGGTGAGCAGGGCACTACACAGAACGATAACTAACTAGCCGTCCGTGGAAGAATGGTAAAGTTCGTACGCATTTCTATGCGAAACAAAAAAAAAGGGCCCCTTTGATCGGGGCCCTTTTTTGTTTCGATTCGCGCTATCAAATGATGTATACGAACAAGAAGAGGAACAACCAAACTACGTCAACAAAGTGCCAGTACCAGGACGCCGCCTCAAAGCCAAAGCAATCATCATGAGAGAAGTGACCCTTTCTCGCACGAAGAAACATGATCGCTAACATGGTCATCCCGAGAAATACGTGGAAGCCGTGGAAGCCCGTCAGCATAAAGAACGTCGTACCGTAGATACCACTCTCGAGGGTCAGACCCAAGTGCGCATAAGCCTCGTAGTACTCGAGGTATTGCAGGTAAAGAAACACAATGGCAAGTGCAACTGTGATGCCGAGCCAGAGCATAAACTTCTGGCGGTTGTCGTCTTTAAGGCCAATATGTGCGATGTGTATGGTTACCGACGATGACAACAGAATAATGGTGTTGTACAGCGGAAGCCATAACGCAATGCCGTTATGCGCATCACTTGGATAAAGGCTATTGCCCTCGCCCGCCCCAACGAATGCGGCCTTCGCACCGTTGACCGCCTGATCAGGGGTTTCCATCATTGGCCAGGCGTAGCGGAAGTTCTCCCAAAGCAAATGAATGTGCTCACCTTTGTCGCCTTCACCACCTAGCCATGGGCCTGCAAAGTTTCGGACATAGAAAAGTGCGCCAAAAAACGCGAAGAAGAACATAACTTCGGAGAAGATAAACCAGCCCATTCCCCATACATAGGAACGCTTCATCTGGGCGCTGTTCAGGCCAGCCATATTTTCCGAGATCGCCTGCCGGAACCAATAAAAGAGTACCGTGCAGAAAAAAGCCAAACCTACCAGCAGCACAAACTGGCCGTTGCCAGCTTCCCCGGCAGACAGCTCGTTCATAAAAGTCCCTGCGCCAAATACGGTCAGGAACAACCCGATGGTCGCCAAGATTGGAAATGAAGACTGCTCCGGAACATAATAAGTTTCGTAGCCGTCAGGTCCACCCGTGTTAGAAGACATTCTTTCTTTCTCCTGCAAGAGTCGGCATCAATGTATCACCCTCAATTGCCGACGTTATTAAATACTTGTTCAGCGGCTGGCTCAAACACCAGTCAGCGAATCAGCTTTCTACTCTCTAGAGACTGGCTAGCTCTTTAACAGCTGCCTGCCCCTGCTTGCTATCTGTAATATCAAACAAAGTATAGGAGAGCGTGATGGTATGG
>CAZDEW010000036.1:0-27725 GCA_964504585.1 uncultured Pseudomonadales bacterium
CCTCCAGTCTCAACCCCGATCTCGCGCAGCACCGCAAGCGAGGCGTCACGCATAATCTGGTATTCCTTGTCGGTCAGGGTTTGCGATGGCGCGACTGTTATGGAATCACCCGTGTGCACACCCATCGCATCAAAGTTTTCAATGGAGCAAACGATAATGCAGTTGTCGTTTTTATCGCGCACGACTTCCATCTCGTACTCTTTCCAGCCGATCAGGGATTCGTCCAGCAGCAGCTCGCTGGTTGGCGACAAGTCGAGACCTCTCTTGCAGATCTCCTCAAACTCTTCGATATTGTAAGCAATGCCGCCACCAGAGCCACCCATCGTGAAGGATGGCCTGATTATGGTGGGAAAACCCAGTTCTTTTTGTGCCTCGAGCGCCTGCTCGTAGCTATGGGCGATACGCGAACGCGGCGTCTCCAGACCGATACGCTTCATAGCCTGATCAAATAAATCCCGATCCTCAGCTTTATCGATGGCCTCCTTGGTCGCACCCACCATCTCAACGCCGTGTGCCTCGAGCACACCGTGTCTCGCCAGATCAAGCGCACAATTCAATGCCGTCTGGCCGCCCATAGTCGGCAGCAGGGCATCGGGCTTTTCTTTTTCAATAATCTTGGCAACCGTTTGCCACTCAACCGGCTCGATATAAGTCGCATCCGCCATGACCGGATCGGTCATGATCGTCGCCGGATTTGAGTTCACCAGAATAACGCGGAAGCCTTCTTCACGCAGGGCCTTGCAGGCCTGTGCGCCGGAGTAGTCGAACTCGCAAGCCTGCCCAATGACAATAGGGCCGGCACCAAGTATTAGAATGCTGTTGATATCGGAGCGTTTAGGCACCTGTGAGTCTCCTGATCAGCGACTGCGAGAGTCTTTGCGCTGGCGCATAGACTCAATAAAGTTGTCAAATAACGGCTTCGCATCGTGCGGACCCGGACTTGCCTCTGGGTGACCCTGAAAACCGAAGGCGGGTTTATCGGTGCGCGCAACACCTTGCAAGGAGCCATCAAATAGCGATGTATGCGTCACGCGAATACAATCCGGCAGCGCACTTTCATCAACTGCAAAACCATGGTTTTGGCTAGTAATCATGACCGTGCCAGCATCATGGTCCTTGACCGGATGATTGGCGCCATGGTGACCAAACTTCATTTTTTTGGTTTTCGCGCCGCTAGCGAGGGCCAGAAGCTGATGCCCAAGGCAAATACCGAACAGGGGCATATCCTCATCGAGTAGCTGTGTGATCGCTCGGATAGCGTAATCGCATGGCTCGGGATCGCCAGGACCATTGGATAGAAAGACGCCGTCGGGATTCATAGCAAGTACTTCGCTAGCGGGCGTTTGCGCAGGGACAACGGTCACTGCACAACCGAGTTCGGCGAGGATTCTGAGAATATTGCGCTTCACCCCAAAATCGTAGGCGACCACATTAAACTCCGACGCCGATGGCGCGCGATGGCCCTCACCCAATTGCCAGACGCCTCCCTCCCATTGGTGACTGGCGGCGCAGCTAACTTCTCGCGCCAAATCCATACCTGCAAGGCCGGCAAATTCGCCTGCCATTTCGCGCGCTTTAGCCAGATGCTCCTCTTGCACCCCGCCATGGGCACTGACTATCGCCCCCGATTGCGCGCCTTTCTCACGCAGGACACGAGTCAGGCGACGGGTGTCGATATCGGCTATAGCCACGACCCCACGTTCTGCGAGATAGTCCTGAAGGCTTTTTTCGCTGCGAAAGTTGCTCGCCAGCAGTGGCAGATCGCGAATAACCAGTCCGGCCGCCCACACAGACCCAGACTCTTCGTCTTCGGTGTTAACGCCAGTATTGCCAATATGGGGGTAAGTGAGCGTAACGATCTGTCGTGCGTAAGAGGGGTCGGTAAGAATTTCCTGATAGCCCGTCATCGAGGTATTAAACACTACCTCGCCAACCGTATCGCCCTCAATGCCAATTGAAGTGCCGTAAAAGACACTACCGTCCGCGAGTGCGAGAACAGCTGTTGAGTGTGACAAGACCTTTCCTCTTTAATGTGCGTAGCATTGAGAAGCAACATAGACCGCAAAGACCTTGCTGCTATGTGCTCCCGGCTGCACCTTATCGACAAAAGCCGACAATGCGAGCCCCAAAAACCGAGTGTGAAAACCGCTTGAATAGCCCTGGCGTGCTGACGAATGCGGTATCGGCGAAAAACACTTAAAAAAAACGAGGAGCGCCGTTGCACACCTCGTTTTTTCATCAGCCAGCGGAGCAACCTCGGCCAGCCGGCGGCACCGCAAGCCCTAGCCGCGAGCCCAATTCGCCTGAATCAGAGACCAGAGCTCAGCGGCAAGAATTCTTTATGGAAATCGGCGGGAGTTTAAGAAAAGGATCCGCCACTGTCCAGCGCATTGCGCGCTATTATTTGGTCAGCACCAGCACCCGCACAGACACTTCATCGTCACTAGAAAGGGCGCGATCAGGGCTCGAGCCCCAGCACATCTTCCATACTGTAGAGCCCGGCTTGCCGACTCGAGAGCCAGACCGCGGCTCGCACCGCACCTCGTGCAAAACTCATCCGCGACGTTGCTTTGTGTGAGATCTCCACACGCTCGCCATCGGCGAGAAACATCACTGTGTGATCGCCCACCACATCGCCACCGCGCACGGTAGCAAAACCGATTTCCTTGTCGGGCCGGGCACCAACCTGCCCCTCGCGGCCATAGATCGCCACATCTCTGAGATTGCGACCAAGGCCTTCAGCAACAGCCTCACCCATACTCAAGGCGGTACCCGAGGGTGCGTCCACCTTGTGGCGATGGTGCGCCTCCACAATCTCGACATCGTAGTCATCGCCAAGGATTGCCGAAGCCCTGCGCAAGAGATTAAAACAGACGTTGACTCCCGTACTGTAGTTGCTGGCCTTGCACATTCCTATTTCGTCGGCTGCAGCCAGAACAGACTGCTCCTGGGCCTCATCAAAACCAGTTGTGCCAATCACGATCCGTTTCCCGTGCTGGGCGCAAAAGCGCGCGTTGGCAACCGTCGCCAGCGGCGCTGTAAAATCGATCAACACGTCAAAATCGTCTGCCACGCTGTCCAGCTCGGAGACTATTTCAACACCCTGCTCGCCGATACCGGCCTCCAGGCCCGCATCTCGACCAAGGGCCGGGGAAGAAGCCATTTCGATAGCAGCACCCAGCGATGCTTCGGGATTTAGGTGAATCGCCTCAACCAGCATTTTACCCATTCGGCCAGCGGCCCCAGAGACTGCGATTTTTACCATGACAAGCACACCAAGCTATTGTTTCGTCTTATCGACGTCATCACCCCAGCGCACTGCAAGGCGCACGGCGGCATAAAAAAACGGCGCCAGTTTATCACGTGCGCCGTCTTCATAAATCCTGCAAAGTTTGTCAGTCGCTGATCACTTGGTATCGTCAAAAAAGGATCTCACCCCCTCAAACCAACGCGACTTTTTGGGAGACTGCTGCCCCGAATCACTGTCCAGGCTCGCCTGTAGTTGTTTAACCAGATCCAGCTGCTCGCGATTCAACTTCACAGGCGTCTCAATCACTATCCGGCACAGAAGATCACCCGGCGCCCCGCCCCGGACCGGGACCACGCCCTTACCACGCAATCGGAACATACGGCCTGTTTGCGTCTCTGCCGGAATCTTTAACTTAACCCTGCCCTCAAGGGTGGGCACTTCGAGCTCTCCACCCAGCACGGCATCGGGAAAGCTAATAGGCACATCACAATAGAGGTTTTTGCCGTCGCGCTCAAAAATCGCATGCTCACGCACGTGCACCTGAACATACAAATCGCCCGCCGGCGCACCGGCGATACCTTGCTCGCCTTCACCGGACAGCCGGATTCGATCACCGGTATCAACACCTGGCGGCACCTTGACCGAAAGTGTCTTAGTCTGCTGTACGCGACCCTGTCCGTCGCAGGCATCGCAAGGATCATCAATAACCGTACCGGATCCGTGGCAGGTCGGGCAGGTTTGCTGCACCGAGAAGAAGCCCTGCTGCATGCGTACCTGACCTTGCCCACCGCAGGTTCCGCAGGTTTTTGGCTTACTGCCTTTCTTGGCGCCAGAACCGTCGCAGACCTCACAGCCTACGTAGGTCGGCACCTTGATTTTCAGTGTATCGCCGTGAACAGCCTGTTCCAACGAGAGGTCGAGGTTGTAACGCAAGTCCGCGCCGCGCTGGCTTCCGCCCCGCGAACGCCCGCCGCCACCGCCGCCAAAGATGTCGCCAAAGACATCACCAAAAATATCGCTGAAGCCGCCAAATCCGCCGGCCCCACCCATCTGGGGATCTACCCCGGCATGACCATACTGATCGTATGCAGCGCGCTTTTCCTGATCGCTGAGGATTTCGTAGGCTTCGGTTGCCTCTTTGAACTTCTCCTCGGCGGCCGGATCATCAGGGTTGCGATCGGGGTGATACTTCATCGCGATCCGGCGATAAGCTTTTTTAATAGCCGCAGCGTCGGACTGCTTTTCAACGTTCAGAATTTCGTAATAGTCGCGCTTCGACATGGTATCGATTCTCTGTAGCTACCTACGCTTATGCTATCAATCGCCTTATTAAGACCCTTAAAAGAAAAGGCTGGCAAACCCGAGCCAGCCTTTTCGAGCGCCGCGCTTTGCGGCACTCTATTTGTCGTCTTTGACCTCTTCGAACTCGGCATCGACAACGTCGTCACCAGCGTCGCCGCCGGGGGCTGCACCATCCGCGCCTGCATCAGCCTCGCCACCCGCTTCAGCATAGAGCTTCTGCGCAAGGCTGGAAGATGCTTCAGTAAGCTTGCTGGTCGCAGACTCAATCGCCGACTTGTCGTCGCCTTTAACAGCTTCGTCTACTTCCTTGATCGCCGCTTCAATTGCCGCTTTCTCTTCGTCGGTGGCTTTGTCGCCCGCCTCTTCGAGGGTCTTGCGGCTGGCGTTCGCCAAACCTTCGGCCGTGTTGCGTGCCGTGGTGAGCTCTTCAAACTCGCGATCCGCTTCGGCATTTGCCTCCGCGTCCTTAACCATTTGGTCGATCTCTTCCTCAGACAAACCAGAGGAGGCCTTGATCACAATAGACTGCTCCTTACCAGTGGCTTTATCTTTCGCCGACACATTAAGGATACCGTTAGCGTCAATATCGAAGGTCACCTCGATCTGTGGCAAACCGCGCGCTGCCGGCGGGATATCGGCCAGGTCAAAACGACCCAGAGACTTATTGCCCGCGGCCTGTTTGCGCTCACCCTGAACGACGTGAATGGTCACCGCCGTCTGGTTGTCTTCAGCTGTTGAAAATATCTGCGATTTTTTGGTGGGGATCGTGGTGTTTTTCTCGATTAGCGGAGTCGCCACACCACCCATTGTCTCTATTCCCAGAGTCAGTGGCGTAACATCGAGCAGCAGCACGTCTTTCACATCACCCGCGAGCACTGCGCCCTGAATCGCTGCACCCATGGCAACCGCTTCATCGGGGTTCACATCTTTCTTGGGCTCTTTACCAAAGAACGTTGCAACTTTCTCCTGCACCAGAGGCATGCGCGTTTGCCCACCAACCAGCAGAACCTCATCAACTTCAGAAGGGCTCATATCGGCGTCTTTCAAGGCAATCTTAACCGGCTCCAGCGAACGCTCGACCAGGTCGCCAACCAGCGACTCGAGCTTGGCGCGAGAAAGCTTGACGACCAAGTGCTTGGGACCCGACGCGTCAGCGGTGATATACGGTAGGTTAACCTCGGTTTGCTGCGAGCTCGACAGCTCAATTTTTGCTTTTTCAGCGGCTTCCTTGAGACGCTGCATCGCCAGCGGATCGCCTTTTAGATCAACACCGCTATCTTTCTTGAACTCCTCGGCAAGGTAGTCAATCAGCGCCGTATCAAAGTCCTCACCACCGAGGAAGGTGTCACCATTCGTTGATAGCACTTCAAACTGCATTTCACCGTCAACATCGGCAATCTCGATAATCGAGATATCGAATGTGCCGCCACCTAGATCGTAAACCGCAATCGTACGATCACCGCCCTGCTTGTCCATGCCATAAGCAAGCGCAGCAGCCGTTGGCTCATTGATAATACGCTTGACATCCAGACCCGCGATCTTACCGGCGTCTTTAGTAGCCTGACGCTGAGAGTCATTGAAGTAGGCAGGCACCGTAATAACCGCTTCGGTGACTGTCTCGCCCAGAAAATCTTCAGCAGTTTTCTTCATCTTCATGAGAACCTGCGCCGAAACCTGTGGCGGCGCCATTTTCTCGCCACCCGCTTCAACCCAGGCATCACCGTTGTCAGCTTTAACGATGCCATAGGGCACCATATCGATATCTTTTTGCACAACGGTATCGTCAAACTTTCGGCCTATCAGGCGCTTAACCGCAAAAAGCGTATTGGTCGGATTGGTCACGGCCTGACGCTTGGCAGCCTGACCAACCAGAACCTCACTGTCGTCCGCATAGGCAACCACCGATGGAGTCGTGCGATCGCCCTCTGAATTTTCAATCACGCGAGCTGCGCCGCCATCCATAACCGCAACACAGGAGTTAGTTGTTCCCAGGTCGATTCCAATAATTTTGCCCATTGTTCGCTCCAAAAAATTGTTTTGCTGCTGCACAGCGCAGCGCGTCTTGTCTTATGCAGATTCGGGCCCCGAGCTCGCGAAACTGCCCACATCGACCTATATAGGGTCACTTTCTGGTATTTCAAGCAGGGTTTGCCGGATGCAAGCCCTGAGAATCCCCAAATTTTTGCCTACTTGCTAACCACCACCATCGCTGCACGCAACAGCCTTCCATGTAAGGTATAGCCTTTTTGCAGCACCTCGAGCACCGAATTCGGCTCTGCGGTGTCACTTGGCACCATTGTCATTGCTTCGTGATACTCCGGATCGAAGGGCTCACCCACGGGATCCACAATCACCACGGCGTGTTTTTCCAGCGCATCAATCGCACTTTTTCTAGTTAATTCAACACCTTCGAGCAGAGCCTTGAGCGCTTCAGAGCCCGGCTCATCAGCACCATCTGAACCGTTACTCAGCGCACGATCGAGGTTATCGAGCACCGGAAGCAGCGAAGCAACAAGCTTCTCCTGCCCAAACTTATGCGCGTTCTCGACATCGCGCTCAGTGCGTTTGCGCAAATTCTGCATCTCCGCCGCGACTCTCAGTGCCTGATCATTAGCTGCTGCCAGATCTGCCTGAAGCTGCTCGATCAGAGCCTGCTGCTCATCACCATCGACAGCCGCTTCACCGGCAGTCGATGCTGGCTCAGCGCCGTTCGCTTGAGCCTGGGTAACCGCTTCTTCACTACCCGCTTCTGCTGTTGCCGTATCGGTTGCTGCGTCGGACGCGCTAGACTCGTTATTGCTCATAAATTACTCACATGAAGGTTAGAGACTGCTTCCCGCGGTCAGATCTCAGCAGAAATGCGGAGATCTGACCGGGGTGCGCGTACTCTGGGGGCAAAACGAAATAAAACAAGCCAAAAGGGAATTTTTGCCGGCAAAAACCGGGCGCGCGTTGGCTTATTCAAACGGCGCCGACGCGCCAGCGAGAAACGCTCAAATCATGCCAGCGCGCCCAGAGAGGCGCGATAGGGAAAAAGAGGTAGTGCGGCTGGTCTCAGTCTGCTCTCAGCGCCGCAGATAGCAGGCGGGCTGTCACATCCACCATTGGCACAACTTTGCTATAGGCCATGCGAGTCGGCCCGATCACCCCGAGCACGCCGACCGTGCTCGATCCAGTCTGATAGGGCGCCGTGACGACGGAAAAATCATCGAGCACCTGGTAGCCCGACTCCGCTCCAATAAATACCTGTATACCCTGCCCCGAAGCACAGCGCTGCATCAGGTGAAGAATGTCCTTCTTCTGCTGAAAGGCCTCGAACAGATCTCGCAAGCGCTGCATGTCGTCAATGGACTCATCGAGCAAGTTAGCCTGACCCGCCACGACATAGTCGCTATCTGCGGGCTTCACTTCCTGCAAAGCCTGGCTAGCGAAATCGATTGCATCCTGCATCAAACTGTCGATCAGCGATTTATCCTGTTCCATGCTCGACAAAAGCTCATTGGCGACATCATCAACCGATTGGCCTGCGTAATTCCTGTTGATAAACTCAGAAGCCGCGTTGAGCTCACTCTCGCTATAGGTTTTCTCGGTTTGAATCACCGAGTTATGCACCTCCTCTTCATTCACCACAATAATTGCCAAGACACGCTTCTCTGAGAGCGGCACAAACTCGAGTTGGCGGAATGCCATGACTTCGGGGCGCGGCAACATGACCAGGCCGGCCTGGCGCGTCATATCGGAAAGAATACTGGAGGCAGATTCAGCGATCTGCGATGGCGAGGAAACCTGAGCCAATTGCTTTTTGAGGGCATCAGACAATAGCTGCCCATCGCCCGGCGACAGGTCATCAGCAATTGCGTTGGCTTTCACCAGACTGTCAACAAAAAGGCGGTAACCCAATGCTGTTGGAACGCGGCCTGCTGAGGTATGTGGCGAGGTAATAAACCCCCGGTCCTCGAGCTCAGCCATAACATTGCGAATACTCGCAGCACTCAGCCCAATCTGCTTGTCCTGGGCAAGCGTTTTGGAGCCAACCGGTATCCCGTCTCGAATATAGCGGTCAACGAGAAGGTTTAATAGCTGGGAGTTTCTGTCGGAAAGTTGCTGGCCGGTCATAAGCTTGTGCGGGAGTCGCCAAAACGAAAGCGAGACGAGACTTTGCAACAATTTCGGTCAGCTGGCAAGCAGTTTCTAGCGAGTACTCCGCACCACTACTCCTAGCCATTACAGCCCCCGTGGATCGTCGAAGCGCGACACCACCATTTGCCTAAAACAAGGTCTCAACATGCTGGATTTGGCAGTGTTATCGGTTACCATTTGCCCCTGTTAACCAACGCAAGAACTATGCTCAACACGCTATCGATAAAAAACGTCACGACGGTCGACAAGCTCCATCTCGAACTGCATAAGGTGTACCTAGCGCTAACCGGTGAGACCGGTGCTGGCAAGTCGGTTTTGCTCGATGCAATTTCACTGACACTTGGCGAGCGCGTGCAGGGAAAGCCTCATCGCCTTGACCACCTGGCTGCGGAAGTCACCTGTACCTTTGGCATCAGTAAAGAAATCGCCAACTGGCTCACGGATCACAGTATCGAGCACGATCCTGCAGAGGACCTGGTGATTCGCCGCATTATTCAGCCCGACGGCAAAAGCCGCGCATTCCTCAATGATTCGGTCATCACGTTGAGCAGCCTGAAGTCGCTTGCACCGCTACTGGTAGAGCTTCACAGCCAGCACGCGCACTACGCGCTTCTCAATAAGAAAAATCACGGCGCCCTGCTCGACGATTTTGCACAGCTTAACCCGCTCGTCGACAGCGTTGCCTGCATCGCAGATGAATACAATGCCAACGAACGCCATATAGAGTCTTTACTGGAATCGAGCAATGACAATGACGCCCGCGTTCAGCTTCTGAGTTATCAACTTGAGGAGCTCGAAGCAGCCGCTCCAGCGGCCGGCGAGTCAGCAGAGCTTGAGCAAAGCCTAAAGAGGCTACTGCAGGCCGATACGATTCAGGAAGCACTCCAGCAGGCAGTCTCCGTTTGCGCCTCGGATGGCGATGATTCACCGCTATCGCTAATTCAGTCTGCACGCAGCGCTCTCAGCCAACAAACTGCCCACGAAGAACGCCTGCATGGGCCGGCGCAGCTGCTGGAAGCCGCCGCGATCCAACTCGAAGAGGCGCAAAGCGAGCTCACCGCTATTAGCGCCTCGCTGCAAAGTGACCCAGCCAAAATTGCACAGATCGAAAAGCGACTCGATGTGCTCTACAGCCTCGCAAGAAAACACAAAGTTGCCACCGCAGATCTGCATGGATTGGCAGAGCAGATCGCGCAAGAACTCAAAGCGCTGACCGAAGTGGATTCTGAAGTCGCCAATTTGCGCGAGAAACAAAGCGCCCTGCGTGAAGACTATCTGCTGCAAGCCGGAAAGCTTGGCAAGAAACGCCTGAGCGCTGCTAAAAAGCTCGAGCTGCAAATGACAAAAAAACTCAAGCAGCTATCGATGGCGCATTGCAAGTTCCAAATCGACATAACTGAACTCGCCATCGAAACAGCAGTGGACCCAGCGAAACCTCAAACGACCGCACGCCTGCCCAGAGAGGGTATGGAGAAGATCGAGCTGCTAATTTCGACCGTGCCTGGCAAACCGCCCCAGAGTCTGGCCAATGTTGCTTCCGGCGGCGAGCTGTCCCGTATCAGCCTCGCTATTCAGGTGGCCATTAGCAGCAAGAAGGGCGCGCAAACTCTCGTTTTTGACGAAGTAGACGTGGGGATTGGGGGCGCCGTGGCCGAAGTTGTGGGGGAGATGATCGCGGAACTGGGCCAAAGCAAGCAATTAATTTGCGTAACCCATCTAGCTCAGGTGGCAGCCAAGGCAGCAGCGCATTATCAAGTCGAGAAGAGCATCGGCAAGAATAGTGTCAGCACCCACATCAAAGAGCTCGACAACAAGCAGCGAAAAAAGGAGCTGGCGAGAATGATGAGCGGTGTCGACATTACCTCGGCAAGCCTTGAACAGGCAGAAGCGCTACTTTCCGGGAGCTAATCGGCTCTCCGATTAGACATTTGGGGTCAGAGTAAAAACTCGTGTTGCCGCCCATTTTCTCGTTCATCGTTAAGAGGGTTTTTACTCTGACCCCAAACTATTCCTACCGATTGGCCTCGCGCACAACCCGCTGTTTTTGGCGGTCCCAGTCCTTAGCTTTGGCATCGGCACGCTTGTCGAACATCTTTTTACCCTTGGCGATACCAATCTGACACTTCACCAGATGTTTTTTCCAGTACATGGACAGTGCGACGCAGGTGTAACCCTCTTTTTGTGTGGCACCGAACAGCTTGCCAATTTCCTTCTGATGCAGCAAGAGCTTGCGCGGACGAGTAGGATTAGCGACAACGTGAGTCGAGGCTGAATTCAACGGATCAATATGGACATTTAGCAGCCAGACCTCTCCATCACGAACGTGCACATAGCTATCTACGAGCTGACATTTACCCGCTCGTATACTCTTTACCTCCCAGCCCATTAAAGAGATACCCGCCTCAAACGTATCAGCGATGTGATAATCGTGTCGCGCTTTTTTATTTTGCGCGATGTTGTTATCGGGTAGTTTTGATTTCTTCTTACTCATTCTGCCAAGTATAATGTAGCGCTTGTATCCAGCCTAAGCGTATCGTGGGAAATTATGAGCAACGGCGCAATCGAACCCGGAGCGGAGCAGAGCGAGGTCAACGTCGAAGTCGCCTACGCCCTGCCCGATAAGCAAAGAATAATCGCTTTAAAAGTGAATAGCGGCTGCAGTCCCTATGCTGCGGCCAAGGCATCGAAAATTGAACAGGAATTCCCCGGACTCTCGCTGGAAGACGCCAAGATGGGTGTTTTTGGGAAAGCGGTCGACGTTCAGCAATACGAGCTGCGCGAAGGGGATCGGGTCGAGATCTATCGCCCGCTACAGATAGACCCCAAGCAGGCCAGGCGAGACAGAGCGGCCAAAGCGCAGACTGACGTCAACGACTAAGCGTTATCTGGCGTAGCCTCATCCTCCCCTTTTTCAAACCCCGGTATCCCTTCTGTCTCTATGGATAGCAGTTTATCGTTGCTAAATCGCAATTTAACCAATTCCTTTTGCAGCAGCCGCTCGTCCCGGCGAACCGTGTATTGATAGACCCAATAGTCAGGATCGAAAGAATCTACCGATAGCGGCGTTCCTAAAAGATAGGCAACTTGCTCCTTGGTCATGCCAAGTTCAACGTCGCCAAGGGCCTTGCGATTTACCAGATTACCCTGCTGCACAGGAATTTTGTGTGGTTCGAAGAAGGCGCAGCCGGTGACGATAAACAGGCACCCCAACCCGCCTGCAAAGCCACGAATAAGCTGTCTGCGCAGTTTGCGAACGCCTGGAATGATTGGATTAGTTGACGCAGCTTGCATAATTGATGGTTCTCTCTTCCTACAGCAAGATCAGGTATAATTCGCGCCGAAGCAGCGGGGCGGCTATGATCTCAAATCTCACGCCGTAAAACATGTGATTTAATTTTCCCCGTCGAGTTCAACTTAGACCGCATGATAACGCCGGCCTTCCATGCGCGGTAGCGCGATTTACCCGGCAAAGCACTGCGGACCAATTCAGGTAAACAATCGCCATGAGCAATGAAAATCAGGAGCTAAGAAAAGCGGGGCTGAAAGTGACTCTCCCGAGAGTTAAAGTCCTTCAGCTTCTAGAAAACGCATCTGATCGACACATGAGTGCCGAAGATGTCTACCGATCGCTGCTCGAGGCTGGTGAAGACGTGGGGCTAGCGACTGTTTATCGGGTGCTCACTCAGTTCGAATCGGCAGGTCTTGTCACCCGACATAACTTCGAGGGCGGGCACGCTGTCTTCGAAATAGCGAGCGAAGATCACCACGACCATATGGTCTGTACCGAGACCGGACAAATTATCGAGTTTCTTGATGAAGAGCTCGAAATGCTGCAGCACAAAATTGCGGACAAGCATGGCTACGACATCGTCGATCATAGCCTAGTATTGTATGTGAAGCCCAAGAACTAAAACCCGCCACCGCTCCGAGCCCAGCAAGCGCGGCAAGAGGGCCAGTCCGCCTGAGAACATGCTCCGCAGTGTCGTGTTAATCATTCGGTGGCGTTGATCCCCGGTCGCCATTGCCAACTTCACTGGGTTTGGCGCGAGCTGCGCTCGACCAGACTCTCGTACCCCCCTGCATTAAGCATGTGCGCTTTCGAACGTCGCGTTATAATCGCTCCCTCGTCGGCATCTTTGCTAATTCCGCGCTAAGCAGGTCAAGACAAACAATGAACCATCAGGATAGCGTTACCGGTTTAATCGGTAACACACCGCTCGTCAAACTCCGCGGACCGTCGGAAAAAACCGGCTGTACCATTCTGGGCAAAGCCGAGTTTCTCAATCCCGGCAGTTCCGTCAAAGATCGCACGGCGCTTGGCATCATTGAAGCCGCAGAAAAAAGCGGCGAATTAAAAGCGGGAGGCACCATCGTAGAGGGTACCGCCGGCAACACGGGTATCGGCCTGACATTACTGGCCAATGCACGAGGATACCGATGCATCATTGTCATGCCGCTTAGCCAAAGCAAGGAGAAAATCGATACCCTTGAAATGCTCGGCGCTGACCTGAGGCTGGTGCCGGTCACCAGCTACGACGATGCCAATCACTATACTCATACCGCAAAACGGATAGCAGAAGAGTTGGCATCGGGCGGAGAAAACGCTATCTGGGCCAACCAGTTCAGCAACACCGCCAACCGCGATATTCACTTCCAGACCACAGGTCAGGAAATATGGGATCAAACCGAGGGTAGTGTCGATGGCTTCTGCTGTGCCGTTGGAACCGGCGGAACGCTTGGCGGCGTCTCCAGAAAACTTAAATCGCTGCGTAGCGATGTCAAAATCGCGTTGGCCGATCCACAGGGTTCCGCGCTCTACAGTTTTTACAACAATGGCCAACTGAAAGCGGAAGGTAACTCTATTACAGAGGGCATTGGTATTAGCCATGTGACGGCCAATCTCGCTGATACAGAGGTGGATCACGCCTATCAGGTAAGTGACGCCGAAGCGCTGGAAATTGTTTTCGACATACTGGCACATGAGGGACTATGCCTTGGCACGTCTTCCGGGGTAAATATCGCCGGGGCCATGCAACTCGCACGACAGCTGGGCCCCGGACATACCATCGTGACCATCCTCTGCGACTACGGCACGCGCTACCAGAGCAAACTCTTCAACCCCGTGTTCCTTGAAAACAAGGGCTTACCTGTGCCAAAGTGGCTGAAAATTTAGCAGAATTCCGCCCAATTTCACGACACATCGCTCAAAAGTCGCCACAGGAACCATAAGCGACAAAGCACTGTCCAAGTGCATGCGTTATAATCAACGCTGGAGCTCAGGAGCGCTGGGCAACCAAAAACGTTTCAAAGCAGAATCGTCCAAGACGAGGCGCGCGAGGCGAAGGCGGCGGAGTGTACATCAGTACATGAGCAAGCCTGATTCCGAGCAGCAATGAAGTATTGGGCGATTGTGCGAAGAACGGATTCGAAATAGATGGCCGTTAATCGAGGCGCGCGAGGCGAAGAAAGCGCAGCGTACACCAGTACGTGAGCATTCTCTGAGTCCGAGCAGCAACGAAGAGTAGCGGTCATTTATGAAGAATGGGGACGATCTGGATTCGACGCCGGTTACAAAACCTCAGGTGCATGCCGTGATGACAGCCAATCACGTTAATCCAAAGCTGTTATTTATAGTTGCCAACGACGACAACTACGCTCTAGCGGCTTAAGCCCGCTAGCGGTCAGTAACAAGGTGCCAGTATCGCGCTACTGACTGTCATATAGAACTGGCTCGCAGCAAAACACGTTCGGGGTGGCGCTGTTAAACACTTTACCGGAATCGCCTTTTACGTCCTGCCCGTCGGGCTGTATCAGGTTAAATAATTGACGGATCTAAGCATGTAGAGCCTCAGGCAGAGGGCTGACGGACGCGGGTTCAACTCCCGCCGTCTCCACCAATAAACGACAAAGGCCACCATTTATGGTGGCCTTTGTCGTTTAAACGTTGTGTCGATGCAGGTGTTGAGATCCAACTAGTATCGGGTTGGTCTACAGGGATGTAGGTCTGCCGCGAAGGCAGGAGCCTGGAGCGGCCCTCGCCTGTGACAAGGAAAATTGAGCTGCTTCGATTGCTCAGGCTCTTGGTATAATCGAGGAATCCCTTTCAAGCCAAACCCCTGATATCAAAACAAAGATAACATCATGTCTAATCCCTCACGCCGCCTGAAAACCGCCCTACTACTTCTTTCGCTGACACTGACGCACACAAGTCTTGCGCATGAGATGCATGTGCAGTCCGCAGGAGGAAAACCCGCCTCTGAAGCGACCATTGCCGCAAACCAATCCTTCAAGCAGCACTTAAACTTTGACGATACCGCGGCCTTCGACAATAACAACCGAGGACTCATTGCCGCACTGGATCAGGCTTCGGGCGACTTACTGAGAAACAGCTTTTCTTTCATCGATATCGAGCGCGCCGCCGAGGCCCCATCGACCGTCAACCCATCACTGTGGCGACAGGCTGTTTTAAATCAGGCTGCGGACGGTTTATATGAAGTCATCCCCGAAAAGCTCTATCAGATTCGCGGGGGCGATCTGGCCTCTATGTCATTTATCCGAGGCGAGACCGGCTGGATTGTCTACGATGTGCTAACCACCCGGCAAGCCGCAGCGACGGCACTCGAATTTTTCTATAACAGCACACCCGTAGGCGAGGATCTGCCGGTTGTCGCAATGCTCTACTCGCATTCACATGCTGATCACTTTGGTGGCGCCAGAGGGATTAAGGACGCGTTTCCCGATGTCAAAGTCTATGGCTCTAAAAACATAACTAAAGAAACCGTCGATGAAAATGTGCTCGCTGGAAATGCAATGTCACGCAGAGCCGCCTACCAGTACGGCATGACTTTGGCGCGGCGGGAAGAAGGAAGCGTAGGATCCGGCCTTGCTAAAGGTATTTCAGTTGGTGATATCACTTTCGTTGCGCCCGACTACGAACTCAATCACGAGGCTGAGCTCGAAACACTGACCATTGACGGCCTGGAGATGATTTTCCTTGACGCCTCGGGTACCGAAGCACCCTCTGAGATGGTGACTTACATCCCTTCAATGAAGGCAATCTTTAGTGGAGAGCTCACGTTCCATGGGCTGCATAACGTGTACACGCTGCGCGGCGCCAAAGTCCGTGATGCATTGAAGTGGTCAAAGAAAATCAATCAGATGATGGCTCTCTGGGCAGAAGATGCGGAAGTTCTTTTCGCCGCACACTCCGCACCAATCTGGGGGAATCAGGCTATTATTGAATTCCTTAAACTGCAGCGTGATGCCTATGGCTTTATCCACAACCAGACTTTGAGGCTGGCAAACTCGGGGGTGGTGATGCAGGACATCGGCAATCAGATTGATAGCGTCATGCCTGAAAGCATTCGACGCAGCTGGCATACCAATGGCTATCACGGAACTTATTCGCATAATGCGAGAGCCGTCTACAACATGTATCTTGGCTTCTTCGATATGAATCCGGCCAACCTCAATCCGCTGCCGCTGAGAGAAGAATCAAAACAGTTTGTCGAGTATATGGGCGGGGCATCAGCCGTTATCAAAAAAGCCGGCAAAGACTTCGCAAAGGGAAACTATCGATTTGCTGCGACTGCGCTGAATAAAGTAGTGCAGGCAGACCCCGATAACGCGAAAGCACGTGCCCTGCTAGCCGATAGCTTTGAGCAACTTGGTTATCAAGCCGAAAACGCCGGCTGGCGCAATATTTATCTCACCGGCGCACAGGAGCTGCGATTGGGCAAATCGGCGATCGGCACACCAAAAACCGCTTCAAACGACCTGCTCGCGGAAATCGAACCGGGTATGCTGCTCGACTTTTTAGCGGTGAGAGTTGACTCAATAAAGGCCGCAAAAACTCCCTTTACGATTGCACTCACTATCGATGAAGAGATCTTTCTGGTGGAAATGTCGAACGGCAATCTCAACAATATTAAAGTTGAGAACCCGCCAGCAGGAAGCGATGCAAGTTTAACGCTGTCCAGAACTCAATTTTTAGGCTTGATGTCGGGTCAGGTTGAACTGCAGAAACTCGTTCAAAGCCCCAACGTGAGTTTCAGTGGCGATCTTTCTGTATTTGCAACACTGAGAGACTCGCTGATCGAGTTCGATAGCGATTTTGAGATTATGCCGCACGCCGCACCGCTGAAGGATGCCGCGCTTTACGAAATGCCCCAGTCATAACCGCTATAGTCCATCTTATCCAGAGGCTTCCTGATCAACCTCACTCTCAAAATCACCACCAGCACCGGCTCCTGACATACCGGGATAGTATCGGTCGAAGTCTTGTAACATTTGCTGTAACGGAAGATCATCGAAAACGCCACGCTCATGAAGGTATTCCATATGCTCATGGCCATCCTGATCGAAGGCGTGGTAGATCGAATCCTCGCGCCCGTCGAACTCCAGAGGTTTCAATCGAAACTTCTCGCAGAGTTCAATATTGAAGGCAGGAGTGGCTTTAACCCATTTTCCGCTCAGGAACACTGACGTATAACCATGCCAGTAGAAAACGTCAGTTTGCATCATCTTGCGCATGTTTTCGGTAGAGAGATGATTTCGCACATCAGCGAAGCCTAGCCTCGCGGGCACACCTATCGCTCGGCAGCAAGCGGCAAAAAGAATAGCCTTGGTCACGCACCAACCTCGCCCTTGCGCCAAAACAAAAGATGCCTTGTAAGCCTCGGCATCATTGGACACGCTGTATGGATCATAACGAAATCCATCCCTGACCGCGTAATAGAGCGCAACCGCCTGGTCATTCAGCTCAGAGGACTCCCCCCGATTGGCGCGGACAAAACTTTCAACCGCACTGCTATCGCTATCGATGAAAAATGTGGGAGCTAATGCTGAAGCTAAAGAGGGTTTTGCGGTCATTTCTATTTCATGGATAGTCGATCAGGAACGGCTGCCTGTTAAGACAGTACAACCTCGCTTTTTAAACAGAGCAGGAGCAGTCGCGAAAACGCTTGGGAAGAAAAACGCCTATAACTAAAGCGATGAAAGATCAGAGCTAAGTAGCCTGCTTCTGCGCATGCGCAGCCATCGACTCATCTACAGACGGGGTAGACTTAACCAAGGGCCAGAGTATTTGCTCCGCGACATCGGTTTCAGGCAGGTGTTCAAGACCGTATGCGCTGGGTCTTCCGCGAGTAATCACCGCCGTACCAAAAAGCACATCCCAGAAAAAGAGCATGTTTCCGTAATTGCCCTTGTAGTGGGTATTGGGATCGCTGGCATAGCGCCCGTGGTGTAGCGAATGTGTCGATGGGGTAGAGATCGTGCGCTCAACCAGCCACATCACCGGCGATAGCCATTTAATCTTGTAGAGCGGCTCGTCCCAGGGTACGTCGCAGTGCGCCGCAGTGATAATTGACATCTTTATCGTAAAGTAAACGGCGTACACCCAGCCAAGACCCAAATAGATCATTACGCCAGAGGTCCACAAACCGGGTAGGAGCACGTAATAGAGCAATGCGTTGCGATAGACCAGACGAATGCTGATATATTGGCTGTTATGGTGCGGTCGATGCAACTTGTACATCCAGTTAACGCGATGACAGGTTCTGTGCCACCAATACTGGGTCATATCGTCTACGACCAGCAGCAGCAAAAAAGCCCACGCCCAATGCAGTCCGACCAGCGCATCCTGATATTGCGGTACAGCCTGTGATGCCAGCCAGCCAGATGTGAAGAGGATGGTAGGCTGAATGCCTATCGATAGCACAAGCAGGGTGATAATTTCTACGGGTTTATCGCCGGCAACTTCACCCTTTTTATTAACGAAGCCCTGTCGCACCGCTTCGAGAATACCGAAACCGATAAAAACGCAGAGTATTGCAATACTGTCTGGTCGCATGGGATAGCCACCCCCGTGGTCAATTTATTTGTCGCCCCGCATCACCTTGAAACAGGAGCAGTTAGTAGATCCGCCAAGGAACACTCCTGCACCGCCACCAAGCGACGCAGCAAAGCTGCTGAAGCAGACGGCGAAGATCTTTATTCTATTCTCCAACTCTCCAACTCTCCGGCCGCGGTTTCCCGCCCACATGCTGATCCCTTGCTCTAGAGCGTCTGGCCAACAGCCAATCTTGCTTTGGGATTCTGGCACATTAGCCGCGTAATTTCCATTCAGCGGCTATATCGATGTTGAGGTCGAAGCCGCGCTCGCAAAGTCTGCACCACGTGTAGATCATTGAAAAAGATGGATAAGCTGTGATTAGGCAAGCAATGCTCGACCGATAATAAGCTTCATGACCTCGCTAGTTCCGCCGTAGATTTTCTGCACTCTCGAATCCGCGTAGGCTCGTGCGATTGGATACTCCCACATATAACCGTAACCCCCGTGAAGCTGCAGGCATTCGTCAACGACCTTACACTGTAGTTCTGCCGCGAGAAGCTTGGCCTTGGAAGCCATAATCGCATCGAGCTGGCCCTTGAGATGCAGTTGAAGACAGTGGTCTACAAATACCCGCAGCGCGGTTACTTCAGAGTCCAGCTCTGCCAGCTTAAACTGTGTATTTTGAAAAGCACTGACTGGGCGACCAAAGGCCTGTCGCTCTTTGACATAGTCGATCGTCGTTTGCATGACCGACTCCATCGCAGCAACTGCCATCAAACCAATACTCAATCGCTCCTGCGGAAGCTCCTCCATCAGCGCAATAAACCCCATACCTTCCTGACCTAACAGATTTTCTTTGGGGACTCTCACATCATTAAAAAATAGCTCGGAAGTATCCTGCGCTTTCATGCCCAGTTTCTCGAGATTCTTACCCTTTTCAAAGCCCGGCGTCCCCGCCTCTACAAGAATCAGGCTGGTACCCTTCGCGCCCGCCGAGGGGTCCGTTTTACACACTAGAATAACCAGGTCAGCCTGCTGCCCGCAGGTAATAAAGGTCTTAGAGCCATTGATGACATATTCATCACCATCAAGAACAGCCGTGGTCTTGATCGCCTGGAGATCGGAGCCGGTACCCGGCTCGGTCATACCAATCGCGACCACCGTGTCACCCGAGATACAGCCCGGTAGATACTTTTGCTTCTGTGCTTCAGTTCCCAGGCGCACGATATAGGGCACGGTAATGTCCGAATGCAATCCAAAACCAATACCCGAAAGGCCAAGCCTGACGATCTCTTCAGTCACGATAGTGTTGTAGCGAAAATCCAGGTTCAGACCGCCGTACTCCTCCGGCACAGACGGCGCCAGAAAACCCAGCGCCCCTGCCTTACGCCACAGATCGCGATCAATCTGGCCATCTTTTTCCCACTGGTCGTGGTAGGGCAGAGCCTCTGCTTCCAGAAACTTCCTGACGCTATCGCGAAACTGCTCATGCTCATGATCAAACACTGGTCGTGCCATCATTACTTAACTACTCCACTCTTTTCTAAATTATCTGATGCTAACCCTGACGAGATTACGCTCGACTCAGGAGTACAGTTTTTTGCTGGATACTATCTTTTGAAAGTTTCTCCGCTAACTCAACGTACTTTTCTTCAATCACATTGCGCTTTAGCTTCAAGGTCGGTGTCATCATGTCGTTCTCTATCGTCCACTGCTTGTCGAGAAGAATCACGGCACCGATTCGCGCATGGCTCTCGGCCTGGTCATTAATTGCGAGCACACTTTCGCGTACTGCTTCCTCGACAGCCTCGCACTGCTCGCTCAAACCAATCTCAGAGAGTGTTGCTACCATGACAGTTTTAGAAAGCCCACGACCCAGCAAGCACTGTTGCTCAACAAAGGGATTTTGCGAAAACTGCGCCTCTAGTGGAATGGGGGAAACGAATTTGCCATGTATGGTTTTAAAGAAGTCTTTTACGCGCCCGGTGATATAAATAAAGCCTTCTTCGTCGATGCGCGCCTTATCACCCGTATGCAACCAACCATCGATAAAAAGCTCTGCGGTTTTATCGGGTTGCTTGTAATAGCCTGGACTGAGGCCCTTTGAACGAATAATTAACTCATCTTCATCGGTGAGCTTAACCTCTACCTCTCCCACCGGCTTTCCGACAGAACCGACTTTATTGGCGTCAGGTGTGCTCATGATCAGGCCCATCGCCTCGGTCTGACCAAAGCCCTCGTACAAAGGAAGGCCCAGCGATTGCCACCAATCAAGCAGCGAGGGCGCGATTGGCGCCGCTGCACTCAGGCAGAACTTGACGTTGTCCAAGCCCAGACCGGCAATCACGAGCTCGCCTATCCCTTTTGGATCGGCCTTGAAAGCCTGATCAAAGGCCTCGTGACCACCGAACTTTTCAATAACAGCGAGCTGTATTCTCTCCCAGATGCGTGGCGCACCAAAGAAAACGTCGGGCTTGGCGACCTGTAAATCGGTGAGCATCGTGTCGAGCGACTGGTTGAAGGTCACCTCACCGCCGGTTATCAAAGACGAAAACTCGACAATCTGTCTCTCTGCGACATGTGACAGTGGCAAATAGGAAAAGTATCTCGGCTGGGTCTCTATGCCGAGGAATTTGTAGGCTCGCTTGACAGGAATGACATTGGATTCATGGGTCTGGATAACTCCCTTGGGCATACCTGTCGTGCCGCTGGTGAACACATAAGAGATCGTATCGCTCTCTTTGGGCTCAAAAGACAGAGACTGCTCGCGCCCCTCTTCTAACAACTGCTCCCATGTCAGGTGAGGCCGGGTCGTGGTGACTCCTGGCAGGGTCACAATAGTGACCTCCTCACCGAGTTCGGCAAGAACGAGCTCGGTGTTCTCACTTTCGCCAAGGAAAAGCACTTTAGACTCCGTGAAGTCCGCGATATAACGCGCAACGTCAGCCTTCTGCGTGGTAAATAAGGGTACAGTGACGTTGCCAGAGCGAATAATAGCCAGATCCGCCAAAAACCAGTGTGGTCGATTCTTCGATAACAGCAACATGCACACACCATGGCCGAAACGCTTTTCCAGCGCCGCGGCAACCGTATTGATTTGCCGGTTACCTTCCGCCCAGCTGTATTCGACCGGGCCACTCTCATTGAGCTCTCTGAGCCATGTTCGGTCGGGACACGCCTCGACCCAATCATTGAAATATCCGAAAAGCGTATCGTGATCACGCATTGTTATTTTCCTCAGAGTGATAGATATCCACCGATCGCCGTTCGAGCCGGGAAAGGGAATTTCCAAACCGAAAATCCAAGCCGCTCAGGCACAGCGAACGCACACAATTAACATACGACAGCGGTGACCCCGCAGTCTACTAAAGCAAAGCTGTGCTGAGGCGCATAGAGGTGACAATCGATACAGAAACCGGTTTATTGAACCATTTAAAGAGGCCGCACTGAGAAGTGACCGTGGAATCTGCCCGGCTTGGACGGCTTCAGGGCTTCACAGCCTCAACTCTTACCATGCCAGTGTCGTCGCTCGATAAATTTCTCTGCTTTCGCCGGATCAAACTCGACGTCATAATCCAGCAAAAGCTGTCGCAAACCTGAAAAATCACCGGCAAAGAAATCGGGGGTATAAACGCGGTGAAAGCTATCCACCGTGCCCTCCAGCTTTTCTATCCGGCTTGTATACTCGTCGGCAAATTGCCGCCAAAAAGCGGGGTCACCTGAGTGCTGAGCCATAAAACGAGTGCGCAAACAGGAACTTACAAAACTTTCGACGTCGCGCTGAACAAATAGCCAACTCGCCTCGGGAAACGCTGCTGTATACATTGGCCATAGCAAACTGAGCTTGGCATCTTTATAAAACCAGGGGCGTTGATCTCGGTAACCGTCGCGCTTCACCAGCGTAAAAATGGTTTTACGCAAGCCTCCGTCTATTGGCAGCGACTCCAGCTCGGGTAACTTGCTGACACCTAGCGGATCGCAACCCAGATCACGCAGCTGCTTTTTAATCACCGTCTCTCGAATATGACTGTGTTCGAAATAGCCCTTAGGGTTGTTACCGTCGCCAGCCACCGTTGAACCACACCAAAACCCCATCTTTTTTAGCATGCCTGCCACCAGCGATGTGCCGGATCTGGGTAGCCCAAGAATAAACAGCGGGCGTTTAAAGAAGAGACTCATAGGATCCTCAAATGAAATTCGCTGCGGATGGTCACTTCACAGCACGTAGCAGCACAAACTGCGGGTTCGCGCTTATTTGCTCACAATGCGAAAAACTCGCAGCCAGGTAGCGACGATAGTGGAGGTGTCGATTGGCGACCACCCAGAGTTGACCATCTTGCGTGAGCAAGCGCTGAGCCTGGTCAAACAGTCGGGAAGCGACCGCTCGACTGACGGCATTCTGCGTGTGAAAGGGTGGGTTGCACAAAATCAGATCCAGCGAACCCTCTGGCTCGTCATACATCGCGTCAGTATGGGTGGTTCGGATGCTAGTGCACGTCGCGTCAAAAGTGGATTGATTCAGCGCCAGACTATTTTGACTCGCCTCGATTGCCTGATAGCTATCGTCTGATAACAACAGCGTCTCTACCGGATTGAGATTGATATAACTCAAACCGAGAATACCATTCCCACAACCCAGATCACCGACCCTCGACTTGCTCGGAACCTTGTCGAGGTGATCCAGAAAAAAAGCGGCGCCAGGATCCAGTTTCCCTGCACTGAATGAATTCGGTCGCGAAGAGAATAAAAGCGCACTGCTGTCGAACTGATAATTTTTGCTGGATTGCTTTGAGGACGGCAGCGAAAGATCAACACTGGCATGCCATACCCTGGCCTTGGCACGGGCGAGCGAGTACCCGGCAGGACCATAATTGCGGCCAATCAAGTCGTAGTGCCCTTTCGCGAGGTGCTTATCCATACCCGATAGAAAGAGACGCGACGAAGCACTCGATGATGCCTTCAACTGCTCTAGCAGAAAAGCAAGCTGAGACTTGGCTTTCGGCACGCGCCCCAGAATGAGATCGGGCTGCGTGTAGGCGGGAAAATTACAGGCATCGTGCTCAACAGGAGGTGTATAGACTTGCTCAGGCTTCGCAGCCCCACGTATGTTCCTGCCAATTGCGCGCGCAGCAACAAAGGAATCCGTATACACGAGCTTAATCCGGGCTGATGCTTCGTCAAAATTTAGACCCGTATCAAGCCCCTGCAACAAGACAGCGAGAGTGAGTGCGCCAAAATTATCCGCAATCACCCAGACCGAGCGTGCGCTTTCCAGCGCCGCAGCAGCCTCAGAAATTAGGTAGATGTCGGCGGTGTCGAAGGCCCGCAAATGAGAATCGCAGCCATCATAGCGACGCAAGCTTTGCAGCTTGTCCAGGTAATCTGTGGGAAGATTGTCAAAGGCAGGCATCTGGTTTTCACTGTCAAAAAAATAGATAACTTAAGCGGATTCGTTGCAGGATTACACCACTGGTTGTATTGGGCACAGAGTGCTAAAGTAGTCGAGGTAAAATCTAACCCTGATCTTAGGCACCGAAATCCGAGAGCGAGACTTTCGGGGGGCGAAAGACAAGGAACAAAGATCGCGGATCAAAGATCAAGGAGAAAAAAAAAGCAAATAACCTCGAGCACACCTCGCTTCACGACAGCCATTGTAGGGCAATCATAGGGCTGGTTCTCAACCATGGTGGCGACTGGTGAAACATCACAGACGCGATCCGCGGCTCAATGCAAAAAACTAAAGTTATGGTTCAATCAGAGGGCAACCATGTCATACCCTTCAAAAAGCGTTAAGCGCAACGTCAAACATAAAACCACTTTAGCAATGATGAACGCAACCTTTAAGAATATAGCTGCGTCAACAAGAACCGGGGCAAGAAGGTTTGCCGTGTTACTCGTTGCAACATTGCTACTCTCATCCTGCAGTGTGTTTAAGCAGGATCCCCTGGCGAATCGCATGGCTTATACTTGTGACTTCGAAATTGCCAACTATCTGGCAGAAGGCACCAGTAGTGTCACACTCGACAGCTCGGTCGCCATTTACCGATGGCTCGGTCCGCTAATTAAGGGCGGGATTATGCAGCAGCCGGGGTTTGCGATGGCGCAATCTCTCAGCAACACTTTTGTCTCGACCCAAAAAACACTACCTGACGGAAGGATTGCGCAGTCCATATGGCTCATCCCGGGCAACATGACCAAAACCGGAAAAAGCTATGTGCTTGAACAGCGCGGAAAAATTATTGTCGCCGGTCAGGCGGCTGACGGGCACCTGGAAACACTGGGCTTTACGGAAAACTATTACTCACCCAGAAGAAATTTTTGCCCTGCTTAATCGCTTAGCTTAGTACCTTAGGAACCTCTGATCTATTCCATGATGGCCGAGACAGAGACTTTTGTACCCCAGGGTAGCCTCTCTTGCTGCGCAATTCACCTTCCGGTTCACTCCGCAAGGCGATTCGCGCAGGGAATACCCAAAGCACTCGCTGCGCTCGCGGGGCAGGCCCTGGCTAGTCCTTTCCAAGCGGATCAACGCAGCGGATGGACCGCAAAAGCCTGTCCCCTTTCTTTATGGATTGGGGGTTTGCACCCAATGGCACGCTCGCCTCGTTGCGCCGCTCGTCCCTATTTTGGAAACGAGAGTGCTACGGCATGCGACCTTCGCGACGCGCCTTGAAGCTTGCCCCGCGAGCGCAGCGAGTGCTGTGGGTACGATCATCGCCCCCATTTATAATGGGAATGACGCAAACTCAGCCATCAGCGAATAGATCAGAGATTCCCTTATGAGCCATTACAAAGACGAGCTGCTCGACTTCATCAGCCAGCATCTACCTGCCGTTCAGCTACTGCAATTTTCTGTCGAAGAAGCAAGTCCAGAGCGAGTTATTCTAAGCGCCCCCCTGAGCGTCAACATCAACGATAAACTCACAGCTTTTGGCGGCAGCCAGCAGATGCTTGCACTGACGTGCACATGGAGTCTTGTTTACGTCAACATGATCCACACGAGCCAAAAGGATCAGCAATTTGTTGTAGCCAGAGTCGATACTCGTTACAGAAAACCAGTTCGCTCAGAGCGCTTCTACGCAGTCGCTCACGCAGACAGCGCCGAGCTGTCTACTTTTTCAGAGCAAGCCAAATTAGGGAATTCCACTAGAATGCTCTGCGCAAGCGGCGTTTATGAATCGTTAGAGGAAGTCCTGCAAAGTGACTTGAATCAGCTCGAAAGCAGCGCTGCCAGTTATTTGCAGGCAAGCTTTGCTACAACAGGGGCCAAATAATACCCGCCATTCAAACGGATAGGCGCGATAAACGAGCACACTGGAGTCACTGGAACGCCAGCCTCAAATCCCGCTAAGGATTCAACAGCATCAAATTGACTACGTGCAGTTATGGTAGGCGGGGGAGTGAGAGATGACAGCCTGTACCAGCGCTGCAGTGTGTTCAGGATCGATGTCGGGAGTAATCCCGTGACCCAAATTAAATACGTGTCCGCTAGTCGCAGTATGCGATCCAAAGCTTCGCAGTATTGCCTGCACCTCGGTTTCAATCGCGGCCACCGGCGCACGTAGAATAGCGGGGTCCATATTCCCCTGTAAGGCAACGCTGTCGCCCAGGCTCTCGCGCGCCGCACCAATATCAACGGTCCAGTCCAGACCCAGCGCGTCACAACCGGCATCCGCGATTTTCGCTAACCATGCTCCGGCGCCCTTGGTGAACAGAATGACTGGCACCTCGGGATAACGCTCTTTGATAAGCCTCGTAATTCTCTCCATATAGCGCAGTGAAAAGCTCTCATAAGCTGCATCACTTAATACACCGCCCCAGGTATCAAAAACCTGCACCGCCTGCGCACCTGCATTAATCTGCTCACTCAGATAGGTGACTACGGCCTGCGTTACCTTATCAAGCAGCTGGTGTAGTGCTTCTGGCTCACTGTATATCCACCGCTTGGCGATTTTAAATTCTCGAGTGGACTGCCCCTCTAGCATGTAGGTGGCCAGTGTCCAGGGGCTTCCGGTAAAACCAATCAGGGGAACCCGACCATCGAGCTCACGGCGGATTAAACTAACCGCATCACTCACATAGGCGAGATCCGCCTGTACGTCGATAGGCAGACCTTCGACGTCTTTCACAGTCTGCAATGGCTTTTCGAACTTCGGCCCCTCGCCTTCCACAAAGTGCAAGCCGAGCCCCATGGCATGTGGGATCGTTAAAATATCGGAAAAGAGAATGGCGGCGTCTAGGGGGTAGCGCTCAAGCGGCTGCAAGGTCACCTCGCAGGCCAACTCCTTGTTCATGCAAAGATCCAGAAAACTGCCGGCCTTGGCACGCGTTGCACGATACTCGGGCAAATAACGCCCGGCCTGACGCATAATCCAGATAGGTGTTCGGTCAACTGGCTGACGTTTGAGTGATTTAATAAACCGGTCGTTCTTAAGTTCTGGAAAGCTCATAAAAACCAGTTGCGCCGACTATACATCAAGAAAATCAAGCATGGATTCGGCTGCCTGACGGCCTTCCCAGATTGCGGTAACCACCAGATCTGAGCCACGAACCATATCGCCACCGGCAAAGATTTTGGGGTTGTCCGTCTGGAAGCTGTAACGACCTTCCTCGTCGGGCATATCACCCAGCCCCTCAGCACCAACAACAATCCCACCCCAGTGATTAGTTGCCACTTTATGGCCCTCTAACCAGGGCTTATCATCAGGCTTAAAGCCAAAAGCAATGAGTACAACATCTGCCGGCAGTATCTCCTCGCTGCCAGCAATCGGCTCAGGGCGTCGACGACCGTCTTCACCTGGCTCACCAAGACGGGTTTCAACGACTTTTACTCCTTCGACTCGGCCATTACCCACGATTTCGACCGGCTGCCTGTTATATAAAAACACGACACCTTCTTCGCGAGCATTAACAACCTCGCGCCGGGAACCAGGCATATTTTCTTCATCACGCCGATAAGCGCAGGTGACAGAACTCGCTTGTTGTCTTATAGACGTCCGGTTACAGTCCATCGCGGTGTCACCACCACCGAGCACAACCACCCGCTTGCCTTCGACACTGATAAATTCATCGCCGGGTTTTTCCCACCCCATGTTGCGATTCACATTCGAGACGAGAAAGGGAAGCGCGTCGTATACGCCCGGGAGATCTTCTCCCGGAAAACCGCCCTTCATGTATTCGTAGGTTCCCATTCCCAGG
>CAZDEW010000037.1:0-27650 GCA_964504585.1 uncultured Pseudomonadales bacterium
AACATATGCTCATCACCGGGACCACCACGCCAACGGATTTGCTCAAATTCACCTGTCAAATTGTCGCCAAGCCACTCGGCAACTTCAGCGCGAAACAATTCGTCTTCTTCGCTAAAACTCAATTTCATAATTCGTTTCTACGCTCTGCGAGAATCAAGCTTCGCTATCCAAAAGCATCGCTGCGAGCCTTTGCCTATGAAAATCACCGCCACCCAAAAAGGATTCTGTAGACTTCGCGCGCTTGAAATAAAGCTGTATCGCATACTCCTGAGTAAAACCAACGCCACCGTGGAGCTGGATTCCACAACCGGCGTTAAAGAAATAAGCATCGCTTGCGTAGCCTTTGGCAATGCTCGCCGCTTCAGAAAGCTGGTCACGACTGCTGCGACCAGCCAGAAACTCGTCTGCTACGCATGCAGCGTAGTAAAGAGCAGAGCGGCTCGCTTCAACTTTCAACATCATGTCGGCGCATTTGTGTTTTAGAACTTGATACGATGCAAGCTGACGACCAAACTGCACACGGTCCTGCAAATAGTCGACTGATACATCCAGTGCCTTTTGTGCGCCACCCACTTGATCAGCTGCCACCGCAATGCGCGCTAAATCCAGAATGGATTCCAGGTTGTCAGTAGCCTGTCCCAGATCGCCAAGCAAGCAATCCTGAGAGACGCTCACATTGTCAAAGGAGAGCGCTGACAGACGCCTTGTTTGATCCATCGTTGGCAGCGCCGCGACATTGACTCCATCCGCCTTCAAATCGATGACGAATAGACTGATGAAAAGGCCGTTTTTGGTACAGGGAGCTTTGGCTGCCACGATGGCAAATGATGCGCTGTTACCATCCGTCACGTAACGGCACTGGCCATTAATCAGAAAACCACTTTCGTTGGCATCGCTGGTGAATGTCGCTGTAACAGCATCCGCATCCCAGCTGGCCGACTGGCCGGAGAATGCGAGCGTAGCCACCTCTCCCTGCGCAATTGCTGGTAGCCAGCGAGCTTTTTGTTTCTCGTCACCTGCCACCATTAGTGCATTCGCAGCGAGCCCTACCGATGAGAGGAAAGGTGAACAAAAGAGGTTCTTACCCATAGCCTCAAGCGTGATCGCGAGCTCTACGTAGCCCAACCCCAGTCCACCGAAATCCTCGGGGATGTGCATAGCAGGCCAGTACAACTCTTGACAGACTTTCTGCCACACTGCGGGATCGTATCCCAGATCACTCTGCATCGCCTGGCGAACGGAAGCGTTATCAGACAGCTCCTCCATCGCCGCAGTCGCCGTCTCCTGGATCAGCAGCTGTTCATCGCTAAATGTGAAGTCCATGATCCGTTACGCACCATAGACTGGTTGCGGGGCTGGATTGCTCTCCAGTAATTGCTCAACGACGGCGGTGAGCTCCCTCGGCTCCCAGCGAGCGCCCTTGTCGATCGATTGAGTCGATCGCCAACCATCTGCCAGTGATATCTGACCGCCCTCAACTTCAAAGACCCGACCATTGACAATACCTGAAGCGGACGAAGCCAACCAGACCACAAGCGGCGCGACATTTTCCGGGGCAAAATGGTCAAAACTGCCATCCTCCGGCTTTTTCATCATGTCGGCAAATACTTCCTCCGTCATTCCTGTTCTCGCCGACGGGGCCAGTGCGTTAGCGGTAATCCCATAGCGGAAGAGTTCTGCCGCCTGATTGAGCGTTAGCGCCGCAATCCCTGCCTTGGCCGCTGCATAATTGCTCTGGCCAATAGAACCGTTCAGACCCGCACCAGAGGAAGTATTGATTATGCGCGCCTCGTTCTTTTCTCCCCGCTTTGCGCGTGCACGCCAGTAGTCCACCGCATGTCGACTGATACAAAAGTGTCCCTTTAGATGCACGGAGACAACTTGATCCCACTCCTGTTCAGACATAGAGGCAAACATCCTGTCGCGACAGACGCCGGCATTGTTGACGACGACATCTAGCTGGCCAAAATTATTGATCGCACAATCGACAATGTTGGATGCATCGGCAAAGTCCGTGATATCACCGTTGTTGGCAATTGCTCGACCGCCCGCGGCGATAATCTCCTCGACGACTTGATTAGCGGTCGCCTCGTTAATATCGTTTGCGACAACAGCCGCTCCCGCTTCCGCCAGTGCCTGAGCGTAACATCGCCCCAGCCCGGATCCGGCACCAGTAACAATGGCCACTCTGCCATCGCAAACTCCACTCATCAAAAAACCTCTTCAAATCACGCTATAAAATTGAGGCGCAGCAGCGCCGTAATCGAGGCTCACCTACTACAGTCGCTCGATGATGGTAACGTTGGCTTGCCCACCGCCTTCACACATAGTTTGCAGTCCATACTTTCCGCCAGTGCGCTCCAGCTCATGTAACAACGACGTCATCAGACGGGTCCCGGTAGCACCCAGTGGATGCCCCAGCGCGATAGCACCGCCATTAACATTGGTTTTTTCATGCGGGTAGCCCGTCTCAGCAAGCCAGGCCATAGGCACAGAGGCAAATGCTTCATTAATCTCAACCAGATCAATTTGATCGAGGCTGAGCCCCGACTTTTGCATCGCCCACTGCGTCGCGGGTATGGGTGCAGTCAACATCCAGATTGGATCCTCTGCACGTACGCTCATATGAGCAATCCTTGCACGAGGCGTTAGGTCGTAGCGTTTCAGCGCAGCCTCCGAGACAATGAGCATCGCAGATGCCGCATCCGCTGTCTGACTGGAAACCGCCGCCGTGACCTTGTCACAACCAAAAAGAAAGTCCAGCTCAGCCATTTTCTCAAGCGAGGTTTCTCTTGGGGTCTCATCGTGCTCTACCCCGTTTAGTGCCACAATCTCGCGCTCGAAATAGCCGCTCTTGATAGCGTGTAATGCGCGCTGATGAGACTCAAACGAAAACAACTCAAGCTGCTCTCTGGAAAAGCCCCATTTGTCAGCAATCATCTGCGCTGACTTAAACTGGGTTGGGGGCGTTGAACCGTAGCGCTCAACCCAACCACTGGAACCGGTAAATGGATTAGTAAAACCAAGAGGCTCTGCCGCAGTCATCGCTGAGGAGATCGGAATCTGTGTCATTGTCTGCACGCCGCCTGCAACAACCACATCCATACAGCCTGACATTACCGCTTGCGCCGCAAAATGTACCGCTTGTTGTGACGATCCGCACTGCCTGTCAATTGTCGCTCCAGGCACCTGCTCGTTAAGTCCCGCGGCAAGCCAGCATGTTCTGGCGATATCGCCTGCAAGCGGCCCTATCGTATCGACGCAGCCAAACAGAACATCTTCATAGTCCGTATCCGGGATGTCATTTCTCTCAACTAACGTTTTTAATACGTGGCCACCTAAATCTGCGGCGTGAACATCGGCTAGCCCTCCCTTGCGACGCCCCGTCGGCGTTCGTACAGCATCAACAATATAAGCCTGGTGAGCAGTCATGAGTAAACCTCATTGCTAGCGGAGCCGACAATAGTAGCCGAACTCGTTTTAATCTGGGATTCCGGAGATAAATCAAAGGAGTGGCTGGTCGCTCCGAAGGTATACTCAGCACCCAGCAGCGCTCTTGGGTTAAGCAACCACTCATGGATGCGGTTCTTGTGGAAGCCCGCATCCCCCCAAACCTTGTCCAGCGCCCAGCTGCGTTTTGACCAGATCTGCAGATCACATTCCCAGGTGTAACCCATAGCACCGTGAGCCTGAGTACAATTTCGCGCACTAAGCAAGGCCGCTTCTGCCGCCGCCACCTTCGCGTGTGAGACAGCACAATTGCCACGATTGGGATCCACCGATGCAGCGTAGGCCGCACGATAGACTACGGCTTTGGCAAATTCGATTTTGACAGCACAATCTGCCAGGAGATGTTTAACAGCCTGATTGCTGCCGATGGGTTTTCCAAACTGCTCGCGATCACGACTGTAGGCCACTGTCATGTCAATCATCGCCTGTGCCAGCCCAAGCAGCTGCGCGGCAGAGCCCAGCGCTCCTCTATTTAACGCTGCGCGCCAAACTATCGCTCCCTGCTCACCATCAACAAGCTTGCTCGTCGCGGTTGGCATCCATTCGAGCTTGCTAAGGCGGCGACTTGGGTCGAGGCTATTAACCGAAGTCAGCTCCACCTCACTGCTTGCAAGAAGGTGAACCTCCTCGCCATGCGGCAACAGAAACCAATCCGCCTTGTGTGCAAAATTTTTGAACGGGTTGATCATGTGCCCGGCCATTGCAATACAGGAACCATCTGCAATATCCCGTAACAGACTCTCACCACGAGAACTAAAGGATGAGTTCAATTCAAGCACAGATTTGATTAACTGACTGGAGACCAGCGTCGTATCCACGATGGGCTCCGGAACCGCGTAGTAGCCGCAAACTTCCGCCAGCAGAATAAAATCAACCTCATCAAGGTCAATCCCCCCCAAGCTTTCTGGGACGAAAAACCCTGTGAGCCCCATCTCTACAAAGCGCTGCCAGGCTGCATCGTCGAACCCGTCGTCACTTAACCATCGATTTCGTATGGTCTCCGGCGTTATCTCGGCAGCCAGCATTTCCTTTAGCGCGTCTCTAAACGCAAGCTGTTCCTGATTAAAGGTAAAGTCCATAAAATCTCTCTTCTAACTTCATTAACCGCACTTTTGTCGATGCGAAGCGTGAGTCTTTAAGCTCTGGGCATTTCGAGCATACGCTCTGCAATAATGTTGCGCTGTATTTCATTAGTACCGGCGTAAATCGGGCCGGATTGCGAGAAGAAAAAGCCGTCTAGCCAGTCAACTGAGGCATCAGGATCCCCTTCACCTGTAACAACCTCCGCGCAGTTTCCAAGCAAGCTCATTGCAGTGCTGTGAATTTTAATATCGAGTTCCGACCAGAAGATTTTGTTACAGCTTGACTCCGGCCCTATGCTGCCCCCACTGACCAGCCTCGAAGCCGTCTGGTATGTTGACAGCGCGTAGGCTTCCGCTTGCATATAACACTGGACAACACAATCCTCGATAGACAGATCGAGAATGTCATTGCGCTTGAGCCGGTAGAGCTCTAGCAATCGTTTCGCGGACTGCTGAAACCGCGCAGGGCTGCGCAGCATCAAGCCCCGTTCAAAGCCGGCGGTAGACATCGCGATCTTCCAGCCTTCGCCTTCCTCGCCGAGTCGATTGAAGGTCGAAACCCTAACATCGTCGAAAAAAATCTCTGCGAAGCCAGGTAAGCCATTCAGCTGTTGAATAGGTCTTACTGTCACACCCGGCGCATCAAGCGGCACCAAAATAAACGACAAACCTTTATGCCTTGTGGAACCTTCTTCCGTGCGGATAAGGCAAAACACCCAGTCGGCAAATGCAGCGCGCGTAGACCAGGTTTTCTGTCCGTTGATCACGTACTCGTCACCGTCTCTTACGGCAGAGGTACGTATTGCGGCCATATCTGAGCCTGCCCCTGGTTCAGACCAGCCCTGCGCCCAGATTTCGTCACCACTCGCCATCCGGCTGATAAACCTCTCCTTCTGCGCGTCAGTGCCGAACTCCATCAGCGTTGGCCCCAGTAAGAAAATACCGTTCTGGTTAACACGCAGCGGCGCGTTTGCGCGGTAATACTCTTCCTCAAAAATCAACCACTCAATCAGGTCACAACCGCGCCCTCCATAGGCCCTCGGCCAGGTCACCATACCCCAGTTTCCACCAGCCAGCGTTTTTTCCCACTCGCGGTGTGCGGCGAAGCCTTCGGCGGTATCAAAAGACGGCAGCCTTTTAGCGGGGACATGCTCCTCCAGCCAGCTACGCACTTCCTGGCGAAAAGACTTTTGCTCTGGTGTATAAATGAGTTCCATAAACGATTCCTACCCCGTTTTCAGGAGGCATTCTCCTTATTCTTCTGCGCCATCTTCTTGGCATCCAGCCCACCGAGTTTATCGCCGGTTACCAGATCGTTGTGGACATGAGCGAAATGGTGCCAGGCGAAACTGGCTTCCATTGCGTTTCGTTTACCCTGCAGGTCTTCGACGTGATTGATCGCCTGCTTCGTCAGCGTCAGCCCGAGTCTCGGTTGCTCGGCGATTTTTTCAGCCAGAGCCTGAACATCCTGCTCAAGCGTATCTCGAGTGCTTATGCGATTCACCATACCCATCTGATAGGCGCGCTCGGCCGACATCCTGCCGCCCGTGAATAAAAACTCTTTAGCGATTCTGGGATTGAGTTCGTAGGGGTGCGCAAAATACTCCACGCCGGGAATACCCATGCGTACAACCGGGTCCGAAAAGAAAGCGTCGTCAGTGGCAACGATCAGATCGCATACCCAGGCCAGCATCAACCCGCCCGCGATACACGCACCCTGAACCGCCGCGATAGTTGGTTTGGGGATTTCTCGCCAACGACGACACATTCCCAGATAGGCTTCCTGTTCTCGCACGTAGAGAAACTCTCCGCCATCTTTATTGGCATGGTCATACCACATGGAGACCCTGTCCTGACTTTCATTAATATCTCTGCCAGGCGTTCCAATATCGTGCCCAGCTGAAAAATGTTTGCCCTGACCACTAAGCACAATGACCTTCACCCCATCATCATCAACCGCGCGTTTAAACGCCGCGTCCAATTCATAGGTCATACGGCCGTTCTGCGCGTTGTGATACTTGGGACGATTCATGCTAATCGTTGCGACGCCATTGTGCTCACTGTAAAGCACGATGTCGTTCTCATCTGCAGCACTACCCGTCTCGTTGCTCATGCGGCGATCTCCATCTTCGATCATCTATTCAAAGCCCCTTCGACCGGGGCAGATTTGCCTCTACTCAGCCTCTGACAACAACTCGCTTGATCGTATTCCCGGGGGATTATCTTTGAGCTGCCTTGCGCGCAAACCCTTAGGATCAAGCTCTGCGATGATATCGAGCTGTTCTGTAGTCGGCGCCGGCGTCTCCTCTAGGCCCTCAATGACGGCCAGTTCAAAACCGGTGTTGTCTTTGACTTCTTCTAGCGTTACCCCTGGGTGAAGACTAATTACCCTGAGCTGATAGTTCGCGCCAAGCCAGTCCATCACACAAAGATCGGTAATCACCCGTCGCAGCTGTATATCGTCCAAGGAGTAGCCCTTGGGTAGCCTCTGCTCGTTGTAGCCAATGGAACATACAATGTCGCACTCGCCTTCGACAAAAACCCGTCGCGAGTGGGCAGGCACGAAAAAGGAATTCGCATGCGAAATGGAATTGCCGGGGAAACCGCGCAATCCCAGCATCTGTACCTTCGGCTGCTCACGCGTGCCGCCGAGCGCAGCAATATTTGCCTGACCATACCGGTCTATCTGCGAAGGGCCAACCAGAGCATGACGTTTACCACCCCAGAGGTTGTCGAACACTCTCGAGAAACCCATCCAGCTCTCCTGCAGTTGAGACTGTCCGGAAACTCTGCCGCTGACCGCATTGGGCGAACTCAATATCCAGGCTTCGGAATCCGTCATCATGATGTCCGGGCTGAATGTCTTCATTGCAAGGCTGGCCGCAAGGCGTGGTAATACGCCGATTCCAGTCACCAGAATCTCGCCCTCTCCCCTAAAAGATTCGGCTGCGGCAGATACCATTAACTCCGCCAGACTGAAGGGACAAGAATCACCCATGCTAAAACCACCCTCTAAAACAGCATTTGACCGGCACGTATTGGCTGCTAAAAACACCGGCCAAAGAAACAAAAAAATCAGTAAACGGGCAAATCAATGGCCCGGATTTTGGCGAGGCCACCCACTGAATCCTGATAGCTCTCTTCATTGCCTCCCGCGAGAAATTTCTCGCGATAGGCAGCGAACCCACCCTCTTTGGCAAAACCCGCATACTCCTTGAAGTGGGATACATCGAAGCCGTAAAGAGGCGTACAGGACGTTGGGTGCGCGCCGCCCGGTATTGGCACGACCGCAGCGGTAGATGAACGCTCCCAAAACACGTAGCGAGCCTCATCAGCCTGATGAAAGTAACTGGTGTCGACGAGCTCATCGCAGGACACAATGGTTTCTCTGGCAGCTCGCGCAAACCACTCGTCCATATAAATATCCGGTCCCTTAATCTGACAAACACCGCGCTGATCTGCCCGATCAACGTGTAGCAGGGAAACATCGAGATTCAGCGCTGGCATTGCCAACCACTCCTTGTCATCGTAAGGACTTTCAATAACCGCTATCTCGGGGTGGTCATCCTGAATGCTGGTACCCAGGCCAACTCGCGTCGGTAAAAACGGCATATTCCAGGCCGCGGCCCTTAACCCCATCAGAATCATGCCCTCGTCGAGCTGCGTAACTTCCAGTTCGCCATTTTGCCGCGCCTGTCTGAAAAAAGGTTCAAGAGGGATAAAATCCAGAGACACAAATGCAAAGATTAATTTCTTTACTTTACCCGCTGCGCAAAGCATCCCGACATCAGCGCCCCCGTAGGAAACCAGTGTCAGATCTGTGACTTCAGAGTTCAGCAGTTCTCTGACGAGAGCCATGGGCTTGCGACGCGGACCCCAGCCACCAATACCGACTGTCATACCACTTTCGATGCGCTCAATCGCGCCTCTGGCTGTTAACGTTTTATCCATACTCAAATCTTCTAAAGAGCGTCGTCAAGTTCTAGCGCGCTGGCCGGGTGTCAATCAAACCATTCTCTATTCTGGTAGGAGAAACCTGCTCCAAGGGCAAGCTCAGCGTCAACCTTGTGAACAGAACGACTTGCCAAATCTGCGCTGTCGAATATAGGTGGGGATGCCTCACTGGAAGGTCAATCTGGCCAGTCTATCGTCGCCCCCTAACGAGGCCACAGCACTGTACAGGGGCTACCCTCCACACCGAATGGATTGGATGATTATCGACCCGCCCAGTTACCGAATCATCCCTCATGCGGACTATGACTGCCACCTCACCCTGCTCTATATTGTTGAGGTCACGATAAAGTTTTTCTGGATCAGGAATGAGCAGCCCAATGAAGCCCAGTGCTTGCCGAACCACTCCCTCACTGGTCGATTCGGCTGCCGCTACATACGCAGACAAGACGTTTATTTCTGATCAAGAGGTATCGTTATCTTTCTCAGCGTTTAAAGACGCGTGCACTCAAACTGCAGCAGCTCTAATCGACGCGGGCTTTCAACCCGGAGAAAGAGCCGCTATCTGGGCGCCCAATTGCTATCAGTGGATAATCGCCGCATTGGCGATTCAGTATGCCGGCGGCGTCTTAGTCACCATCAACACGCGTTATAAGGGCGGTGAAGCGTCGGCTTTGATCAACCAGGCCGGCGTATCGATATTATTCTGTGCAGGTGACTTTCTCGGAGAATACTACCCTTCGTTACTCGACGAGGCGACGCAGCGCAGCCTGAAACGACTGGTCGTACTGGGCGAGTCACAAAATCCGGATCACTGCAGCTGGAGCACTTTCATTGCACTGGGTGAACAGCAGCTCAACGGGAACGGCATTGCGGCTGTCTCGGCGCGTGCGGAGGCCGTGAGCGAAAATTCGATTTCGGACATTCTGTTTACATCGGGTACAACTGGAGCACCCAAGGGCGTTATAACGGAACATGGCCAGAACCTCCGCACCTTTGAAGTGTGGACGGACATCGTCGGCCTTGACCAAGAGGACCGCTATCTCGTTGTTAACCCATTCTTCCATAGCTTTGGTTACAAGGCGGGGATTCTCGCCTGTCTAATGCGCGGCGCCACCTTGATCCCGCACCAGATATTCGATCCTGACTCCGTGCTTCGCTGTGTGCAAGAGCATCAGATCACCATGCTGCCGGGACCGCCAACCCTTTTCCATTCACTGCTCACCCACGCCACTCTTGACGAATTCGATATCAGCTCGCTGAATAAGGCGACAACAGGCGCTGCGGTGATTGCGGTGGAACTTATTGAGCAAATGCAGCAGCGGCTGGGCATTGATACCGTTATTACAGCTTACGGTTTATCGGAATGCTGCGGCCTGGCAACGATGTGCAGGCGAGACGACTCCGCAGAGACCGTAGCAGCAACTTCCGGGCGCGCACTACCCGGATTAAGCGTTCGCTGCGTTGATTCCGATGGCAATGCGGTTGCCAGTGGAGAGCCCGGCGAAATACAGGTACAAGGGTTCAATGTGATGCGCGGCTACTTCGAGAACGCAGCCGCAACCAGAGAGACAATTGACTCTGCAGGCTGGCTTAGCACCGGCGACGTTGGCATTCTAGATGATGCAGGTAATCTAAAGATTACCGATAGAATCAAAGACATGTTCATTTGCGGGGGATTTAACTGCTATCCCGCTGAAATTGAGAAACAAATGAATGTCATCAAGGGTATTCAACAGGTCGCAGTCATCGGCGTACCCGATGAAAGAATGGGCGAAGTTGCCATGGCCTGCGTTATCCCCGAGCCTGATGAAAACCTCGACGAAGAAACTGTTATAAAATGCTGCAGGGATTTGATGGCGAACTACAAGGTCCCCCGCCACGTGAGATTTCTCGAAGCACTCCCTCTGAATGCCTCCGGCAAAGTGCTCAAAACGGCGTTGAGGGCGAAGTTCGAATTGGTATAGTTTTTACGGATGAAATAACAGTACGGAAGGCTACAAGCATTAGCGTCGAGCAACTCATGACACTGTCTATAAAAGACGCGATATCTACATCTACCGGTGCCGATTTATATCGTCGCGTCGGGCATCAGTTATGCGGAGTAAAAGCATCATGGCAATAAATAGTCTCAGCTATGTCGGCGTATACAGCGATAACATCGCGCAGTGGCTAAGCTATGGAACGAACGTATTAGGCCTCGAAGACAACAGCTCGGCGCTGGCACTGGGCAATGAGAATCTTTATTTAAAAATGGATGACCGTCCCTTTCGTTTTGTGATCGAGCCTTCGAGCGAGAATCGTTTTGGTTTCTGCGGCTGGGAATGCCACTCTGAGAAAGAACTTGAAAATACGCTTAGAGACCTTGAAGTGGCAGGCATTGAGGTCACGCAAGCCTCGCCGCAGCAGTGCGCTGAACGCTGTGTGCATAGACTCTACAGCTTTTCGGATCCTGCCGGAAACAGGCACGAGCTGAGCTGGGGCGTCATTTCAGACTTCAAACGCCTCGTTTCCCCTGTTGGTGTCAGAGAGTTCATAACCGGTAAATTGGGCATGGGGCATGTCGTGCTGCCGGCACCCAATTTTGACGAAACCAGCCAGTTCTTTATCGACGTACTCGGTTTCGCGCTTTCTGACTTCATGGAAATGCGATTTACCGATGATCCAGCAGAGCCCGCCAAACGCCTGTGGTTTATGCACTGCAACCCGCGTCATCATAGTTTGGGGCTGTTTGAAGTCCCTCATCCGGCAGGCTGCATACATTGTATGGTTGAGGTCAACAGTATCGATGAGGTTGGACGCTGCGACGATAGACGAATTGAACACGGCGTCAAACTGACCGCCACGCTGGGGCGTCACGCCAATGACCAGATGGTCTCATTCTATATGCAGACGCCCTCCGGCTTTGACATGGAGTATGGCGCGGAAGGCATGCAGGTCGAGGACTGGAGTAGCTACAATTGCTTTGAGAGCACGGTACCTAGCTACTGGGGTCACGACTTTAGTGTGGGGCAGGCTGATAGCTAAAACCCGCTAATTCATTTGGGGTATGCATTGTCAGGGTATCTTTGGGAGTATATCTACACTTAAACTAGAAAAGGCTAAACGCTTTCCGGCAGCGCCGGCAAGGACTCTCGCAATGACGGCAATCGATCAACGGGAACTACGCGACGCTCTGGGCTCTTTTGTAACAGGCGTCACCGTAGTTACGACACTAGGCAACCGGCCCGCAACTGACTCGGGCGACCCGGCAACAGTACCGGTGGCAATGACGGCCAACAGCTTTTCGTCAGTGTCGCTGGATCCACCTTTGATTCTATGGAGTATCGCCCACAGCGCGCAAAGCTTCGACGCTTTCGACAAGGCAGACCATTTTGCCGTTCATATTCTGCATAGCGCTCAAAAAGGTCTCTCCAATATTTGCGCGACCAAAAACGCCGACAAGTTTGCCGAGATAAGCTGGCACGCGGGCATAGGTGGCGTGCCGGTCTTTGATGATTACAACACCTGCTTTCAGTGTTCGGTAGAGAGTAAATTCGACGGCGGCGACCATATGATTATGGTTGGTCGCGTAAGAGATTTCGACAACCGACAAAAAGAAACGCACTTGACGCCACTGGTGTTCTATCAGGGGCAATACAAAAACATTGCATAGCGATTAGCGCACGAGGAATACTTATGAACAGTCCAGCAACCGTCATCCGGGACGACCTCGGAAGCGAAGCCGATCTGGCACAACTTTTCGGAGTTATCGCAGGCAACTCTGACAAGAACAGAAGCGAGCGACAGGTCGCTGCGGAAAGCGTCCAGGCATTGCGAGAAAGCGGGTTCTATCGCATGTTGCTGCCTAAAAAATGGGGAGGGCTGGAGTGTACTCCGCAGCAATTCTTCAAGCGCCAGATTGAAATTGCTGAAGCCGATATGAGCACGGCGTGGATATCGGGCATTATCGCGGTCCATGCCTTTCAAATCGCCCTGATGGATGAAAGAGCGCAACAGGAGGTCTATGGCGACGACCCCGACACGCTGACTAGCAGCTCCTATAATCCCGTCGGTGCCAAAGTAACAATCACAGATGGCGGGTTCATGCTCAGCGGTCGCTGGGGGTGGAGCTCCGGCTCTGCGCATTGCAGTTGGGCACTGCTCGGCGGAATAATCCATGGCGAGGGATATCGAACTTTCCTGGTTCCCCGCTCTGACTACGAGATCGAGGATACATGGAACGTCATGGGCCTGCAGGGCACGGGATCAAACGACATCGTTATCGACGAACCCGTTTTCGTTCCTGACTATCGCACTCACAAACGCGCCGACGGCTTCGAATGCAAGCACAACCAGGACAACGCCATGTACAACCTGCCCTGGGCGCAGACATTCGTGCGGGTCGTCAATACGCCGGCAATCGGCGCGCTCAAAAGTGCTTTAAAACTCTTTATTGAGTCGAGAACCGCTACAGTGAGCACGGATCCGACGAAGCTGTCTGCCGACACAGATACGCAAATGAGAATCGCCAAGGTCCAGAATATCATCAGTGAACTTGAGTGCGTACTGTTCAACAGCTTCAACGAGATGGAAGCCGCAAACTGGAAGCCAAGCATGCACCAGCGTATCCTCTATCGATATCAGGCGAGTCTGGTTATCGATAGGTGCATAGAAGGTATCGACACCCTGTTTGAAGTCGCCGGCGGGCGATCAGTGTTTAACGGCCACCCACTTCAGCAGCTGTGGAACGACATCCATATCGCCAGAGCGCATGTTGCCAATAGTCCTGCCGCCTTCGCGCGCAACCTGGGGGCGACAATGCTCGGCCTCGATAACACTGACTATTTCGTATAAGCGGGCTAGGTTAATTTTAGACGCAACGGGCAGCAGCGATGTCGAGCAATCTTCCAGAGGGGCATTACGCCGAACTAAGTCAGGACTTTCGCTGGCACTACCTTGATTTTCCTGCCCTGGGTGAAAGCACAGGAACTACGGTCGTCCTCGTGCACGGCAGTGGGCCAGGTGCCAGCGGCTGGAGCAACTTTCAATTTAACGTTGAGTCGTTCCAACAAGCTGGCCACCGCGTGCTGGTGCCCGACCTACCCGGCTACGGTTTTTCCAGCAAACCGACCGACGCAATTTACACCTTAGACTATTTCGTTTCTTACCTCGAAGAGTGGCTAGACGCTATCGATGTTCAACGCTGTATTCTCATCGGTAATTCGCTGGGTGGGGCCATATCGATTGGCACTGCGCTCAAGAGTCCAGAGCGTATTGAAAAGCTCATTCTCATGGCCTCCGGGGGGCTTGAGGATCGCGAAGTTTACTTCGCCGCCGAAGGGATACAGGAGATGGTTAAGTATCCCATGGGTTCGCCAGAGTTCACCCAGGAAGTATTAGGTAAACTGTTGACGCTACTCGTTTACGATGCTGCGCTGGTCACGCCCTCACTCCTTGCACAGCGCTGGCAAATATTGCAGCAACAAAACCCGCAGGTACTGGCAACTATGCAAGTCCCGAACCTCGCCAACCAACTGTCCGAACTCAAGTGCCCGGTTCTTGGGTTCTGGGGGCGAGAAGATAAATTCTGTCCGGTAAGTGGCGCACAGGTTCTACTCGAAAAGGCCAGTCAACTACAGCTTAATATCCTCTCCGAATGCGGGCATTGGGTGATGGTAGAATACCCGGATTATTTTAACCGGCAGTGCCTCGATTTTATCGCCAGCCAGTAAGCAGGAGACACAATGCCTCTCACTGAGTCCGACATTCAGGATCTCGGCCTTTCTCTCTACAAAGCGATGCGAGAGTTCCGTACTCTCCCGCCGTTGACAGAGACCCACCCCGACGTTTCCGTTGATGATGCCTACCATATCTCGAGGGCTATGCTGGCGAATCGTCTGAGAGAAGACGGAGAGAAAGTCACCGGTAAGAAGATTGGCGTTACCTCCGATGCCGTGCAGAAGATGCTCGGCGTTTTTCAACCTGATTTTGGTTTTCTAACGGATAAGATGGCATACTCGGACAACGCCAATATTCCGATTGCAGGAAATCTCATTCAACCCAGAGCGGAAGCGGAGATCGCCTTCAAACTAAAAAGCGACCTCAAAGGCCCCGGCGTTTCTGAAGCCGATGTACTGGCCGCCACGGAGTACATTCAACCCTGTTTTGAAATCGTGGATTCACGAATTCACGATTGGAAAATCAAAATACAGGACACGATTGCAGACAATGCCTCCTGCGGTGTCTATGTGTTAGGTGATTCCAAAATTGACGCCACTCAACTTGACCTTCCTGCGCTACAGGTCAGGGTATATAAAAATGGTCAGCAGATTAGCGAGGGCCTGGGCGCGGCCGTACAAGGCAATCCTTTAACGGCGGTTGCGTGGCTTGCCAACACGCTAGGAAAGTTTGATATTCCATTCCACGCAGGTGAAATCATCTTGTCTGGATCGCTGGTTCCTCTAGAGCCTGCGGTAGCTGGCGACAAATTCCATATGGAACTATTCGGAAAGGGCCTGGAAAAAACCTCAGCTAGCTGCGCTTTCGTTTAGCAATCGGGGCAAAACACAATGACGAGCAAAAAGAATGCGGCCATTATCGGCCCGGGCAACATAGGTACAGACCTGCTGATCAAGGCCATGCGCAGTGACTCGATCAACCCCATGTGGATGGTCGGGATAGAGGCCTCACCCGGGATAGAGAGAGCCGAGTCGATGGGTCTCAATGTATCGACAACAGGTATAGAGGGGCTTCTCCCGGCAATAGAGAAAGACGATATTCGCTTTGTTTTCGATGCCACCTCAGCTTATGTGCATCAGGCACACGTGGATGCACTTGCAGAATACGACGTCACTATTGTCGACCTGACACCTGCAGCTGTTGGCCCATTCTGCATCCCACCGGTGAACCTTGACGCGTTGCTGGCACAAGGTGTGTCCGGCATCGTGAATATGGTTACTTGCGGCGGACAGGCCACAATCCCGCTTGTCGCTGCGGTTAGTCGTGTGCAAAGCGTTGACTACGCCGAGATTGTAGCGACCGTCGCATCTGCATCGGTCGGTATGGGTACGCGCGATAATATCGATGAATTCACCCGAACGACCGCGTCCGCGATCGAGCAAATTGGCGGTGCTAAACAAGGTAAAGCGATCATAATTATCAACCCAGCTGAGCCACCCCTGATTATGCGCGATACCGTGCATTGCCTAACGACTGAATCACCCGATAAAGCAGCCATCATTGAGTCCTTCGACGCGATGATCAAAGACGTGCAACAGTACGTGCCGGGTTATAAATTGCTGAATCCCCCAGTTTTTGACGAAAACCGGGTAACTATCTCTGTACAGGTTGAGGGTCTGGGCGACTTTCTGCCCAAGTACTCCGGGAATCTGGATATCATGACGGCAGCTGCACTGCGAACCGCTGAGATGATCGCTCTAAACCAGCCCGGCGGTTAATGCAGGTAACCTTCACGCCCATCATCAATCAATCAATCGCCTTTCTTCAGAGTCTTTACGGTACAAACATGAATCTGGCAAACAAAGACGTCGTGCTCCACGACATGTGCCTGCGCGACGGCATGCACCCCAAGAGGCATCTGATCAGTCTGGATGAGATGATATCTATCTCAACCGCCCTGGACGATGCCGGCGTTCCATTAATCGAGGTTACACACGGCGATGGCTTAGGCGGCGCCTCGGTGAACTACGGCTTTCCCGCCCATAGTGATGAAGAATACTTAAGGGGTGTCACCGGCGCAGTAAACAAGGCAAAAGTGTCTGCACTACTGCTACCCGGAATAGGTACGGTTGACCACCTAAAAATGGCGGCCGACTGCGGCGTTAGCACCATTAGAGTCGCCACGCACTGCACTGAAGCCAACGTATCACGCCAGCATATTGCCCTGTCCAGCGAAATGGGCCTGGATACCGTGGGCTTTCTAATGATGGCCCACATGGTCGAACCAGAGGCCTTGCTCACACAGGCCCTTTTGATGGAATCCTATGGCGCCAACTGCATCTACTGCACCGATTCGGCCGGATATATGCTTCCCGATGATGTCACGGCAAGAATAAAGTTGTTGCGCGCCGAGCTGGCAAATGAAACCGAAATCGGTTTTCACGGTCACCACAATATGGCGATGGGCGTTGCCAACTCGCTGGCGGCGATTGAGGCCGGTGCTGTAAGAATCGACGGCTCTGCCGCGGGGCTGGGCGCTGGAGCAGGCAATACTCCTCTTGAGGTGCTGGCGGCAGTACTCGATCGAATGGGCGCGAATACCGGCGTCGATATTTTCAAGCTTATGGACACCGCCGAGGAGAAGGTGATACCCATCATGGACGAGCCTGTGCGACTAAGCCGCGACGCGCTGGTACTAGGCTATGCTGGCGCTTATTCCTCTTTTTTACTGTTTGCAAATCGCGCCGCCGATAAATATGGCGTGCCTTCGCACCAGATACTACTCGAAATGGCGAAACGTAAAACGGTGGGAGGTCAGGAAGATCTCATTGAAGACGTGGCAATCGACCTGGCTGCACGGCAATAAGTTGCGATGCGTGCAGCCCGCCCGACTATCGCGATCTGGCAACTACATTCAAGGTTGTCTCCAAGCAACACGTTTTACAATATGGTTTGACCACATAGTCCGAAGCTACACTTTAAAAACGGTTTCGACAGGAGCTCAAAGCTCGAGCTCTCAAGATAAGCCTTGAATGCGGGCTTTCATTAAATCGGCAAAATGGGGCAAAATAGCGCCCGACTAATAAAGACAACCCGAAAACAGGATCTTAGGCCTCCAGTCGCTCTATGCAAGAATCCATCACTGTTCAGGAATACAGCCAGCTGCTGGGACTGCTTTACGACGGCCACATCGAGGAGGACCCCTATTGCAATTTTCTTGATCGGCTACGTGCAATCATCGACTGTAATTTTGCATCGATTACACTCAGGGAGCCTATTGGCAACGATGGCGGACTTCTTTTCGTCTCCAGCGATACGCTGCAAAAAACTTTTATCGACGATCACAGTAACCCGTACACCGATCAATACTACAACACCAATCTCATGACCAATCTGCCATGGGGCAAAGTCCATAGCCTCGACCAGATAACCTCCTATTCTTCACTCGAAGAAACCGAGCTCTATAAGATATGCATGAAGCCTATCAACATTTATCACATGATGGGGATGGACCTGCGTAATGCCAACGGTCAACGCTTTAGCGTCAGATTATGCCGCCCAAAGGAGATGCCCAACTTCAATGCGGATGAAAGAGAATTTTTCGAGGAGCTTGGCACGCACATTCAAAGAGCAGTGGCAAACGGCATGCAGCTCATTCAGCTGGACTCCGAAAGGAAGCTGCTCGCCAAAACAATTTCTGGCAGATCAATCGGAACCATTTCACTCGATCGACGAGGCAAGGTGATCAACTGCAATCTCGCGGCAGACGAAATGGCGCGTTCTAAAGACGGTTTCAGTATCAGTGACAACCAGTTACAAATAGCGAACAGCAAGGCGCGGAGCGAGTTCTTTGAGAAGATAGAGGCGATGACGCAAGCTGAGTCCGAAGAGACGCAATCCCTCTTGCATGCCATGTCGATTGAAAGACCATCGGGTAAATCACCTTATGAAATGTTAATCAAGGCCATCCCGATCGATCGATCTGTCGAATCAGAGAAAACGCCCCACGTGATGGTGTTCTTCAGTGATCCCGAGAAAAAGGTCGAAATTGACATAAAGATGTTGATTTCACTTTACGGATTGACCAGAGCAGAGTCTCTGCTCGCGAAAAATCTGGCGGCAGGCTATAGTCTCGACCAGAGTGCCGCTAACCTCGGCATTGCAAGAAATACAGCGCGAGCACAACTCCGATCAATATTTGCCAAAACCGGTGTCACCCAACAATCCATGTTGGTGAGCCTTATTCTAAAAAGTTTGGCTACCCTTTCCTAACTCCCAACTCCCTAGCTCTTTATTCCGTAACTCTTAAGTTACTAACTCTCGGCACCAAACCAAGGTGCTCTCCAGCAGGCGTCGTGCGCGCTCGACTAAACTGGATTTACCCTGACTAACGAGCGAATTACACAAGACGACAGAGTCACCCCATGTAAGCTGGGATTCTTTTGTTCCAATTCGATTTAGCAGGCCTACAAATACGGTGGCGTAACGCTGGCTCCGCCGTCTACAGTAATCGAGGCGCCGTTGATGTGTCTGGATTCGTCGGCTGCCAGAAACAGCACCGTATGCGCAACCTCCTGTGGTTGACAGGCATAGCGAGCGGCGCGCTCTGGATCAGCCAATTGGCGCCCTCCGACATTTTCAAGTAATTCCATGACCATAGGCGTCGCAATTCCGTCGGGATAGAGTGCGTTGCAGCGGACGCCCTTATCCTGTTGCCGACAATAGACCGCTACGCTTTGCGTAAGCCCTTTCACAGCCGCCTTGCTCGCACTATAGGCAGTAAAATGTGGCATGCCATTCAATGCGGCCGTCGAACACATATTGATTATCGAAGCACTACCGGCCCGCTCAAGCAACGGCATACAGTACTTGATACCCAGGAACACGCCCTCAGTATTGACACCAAACATTCTGCGCCAGTTTTCCAGAGATTCCTCGACCACATCGCCCACTGCCAGAATAGCGGCATTGTTGACGAGCACATCAAGCCTACCATGCTCGCGCTCAATCTGCGTGACAGCATCCTGCCAGGACGTTTCACAGCTGACGTCCAGCGTCATAGAAAACGCATGATCTATGCCCGCCGCTGTGGTTTTCGCGGAATGGGGGTCGATATCTGCACAAAGTACCGTGGCACCATTTTCCGCGAGAATTTCGGCATCACTCTGCCCCACTCCGCGACCCGCGCCCGTGACTAGCGCGACTTTTCCTGCAAGATCGAACCCCATCATTTACCTCTAGCTCAATACCTAACGTGGTATCCAACTCTGGATTAACACATCAGGATTAACGTATCACACCGTGATCTCAGCAAATCACAGTCTCAATAAATAGTAATCCGTTCGGACGAGAACAGAACGTCAAACCACGCCAGCGATAAATTACAATGCGGGTTCGCAGGTCTGGCGACGCTATAGCCCGTCAAAACAGCACACAAATAATTCACCCACCCACGGGACACTTGACTATGCAATGGTATACAGGAAACACGCTTTACGACACCCTGCTGATCATAGGCTTTCTATACGCCCTGCTCGTCTTCGTTTCCAGCTTTTTCGGCACCGCTCAGTACGGTGGTCGCTTTGGCTCGAAAGCGAAAGGACTCAAACTGGGATCAAAACCGGGCTGGATCCTCATGGAGTTTCCGGGCCTATTGGTATTTCCCATCGTTTTCTTCATGGGCAGCAAGGCCTTCGATCCAGTACCGCTGTTTTTTCTCGCAGTCTGGATGTTCCATTACAGTAATCGCGCCCTGATCACCCCGCTGCTAATGCGCGTGCAGCCAGGCAGTCAATCTTCTTTCGCGTTCAACGTTGTTATCGCCGGATGGATCACGTTGACCCTGCACGGTTATTTCAACGCGGCCTATATATCGGAGTACGGAAACCACTACGGTATTGAATGGTTCAGCGATCCGCGCTTTATCGTTGGTCTTTTGATTTACGCTGCGGGCTTTACCATCAACGTCCACTCCGACTCTATCCTCAGGAATCTACGCTCGCCAAACCCCTCGCCTGATGAGCCTCGCTACAAAGTCCCTCACGGAGGTCTTTTTAAATTTGTCTCATGCCCGCAGTACTTTGGCGAAATTCTGTCTTTTACCGGATTCGCCGTGATGACATGGAACCTCGGCGCCGTGTTTGTTCTGGCGATGACAGCCGGTAATCTCATTCCTCGAGCGCTTTTCACGCATCGCTGGTTTCGAAAGAACTTCGAAGACTATCCTTCACAGCGAAAGGCGATTATTCCTTACATCCTTTGAGCAGGACTACAAACGAATCTGCCATATTGGTGAAAGATTGCTGCGCGCTTGGCTTCTTCAACAGAGGAACTACTTATCCTGCTGCGATCTGGCTAGATTAACTAATTGATCAATCCAATTTGTCTGTGACCGGGTCGCAGCTTGGCAATCGCTAACGGTAAACGCTAAATTGCCACAGCACTGAGGCAGAATATTCAGGGCGAAAAAGGCAAAAGACAGGCAAAGACATGCAAAAAAAAGCCGGCTATCAAAGCCGGCTTTTTCGTAGCGTTGTTATTAAAACTACGCTTTGTTTTTGCGACGTCCAGTCAGCAGGGAAATACCCGCCAAGCCAACTGCAAGCGCGCCAGCGGCGAACGCTGGAACAGGCACTGCCTTGCTGGAACCAGTCTGGCAAGCTGCCGCATCAGATTCTACCGGATCACAGTAGCCTAGCGCTACTCGTGAAATACCGTTAGTGGTGCAGCCTGCTGGCAAACCAATTGAAGGCTGATCGAGGCCACCCGGTGCGATTGGACCTGAGGCAATTTCGCTGTCGTACAGCGCACTTGTGGCTTGCGCAGTGGTGACGTCTATACCAGCACAGGTACCAACGTAGCTCACAACACGGCGAGGCGTGTCATAAAGCGTGAAGCTTGAGATAGTAAACGCGGTGAAGCTGGTTGGGATACTGGTCTGGTAGCCGCCTAGTACTTCACCCTGTGCGCCGATATCGATCTCACAGGCGCCTGAGAACAGGCCCTGAGGCGTTGGAATTTGACCGCCGTAGACAGACAGATAAGTGTTGTTAGCAAAAGCCTGCCAGCTCTCTCCAACGTTGATTGGGTTGCCGCTCGCATCGTTCGCACAATTGATCGTACGATTGGTCAAGCCCTCAGTCGCATCGCGCTGTGATAGCCACAAAGTCTGGGACTCAGTAGTGTTAGTGGTGGCACTACCGTCTGCACCAGCGTACAAGCTAACGTGAACCATTTCGGAGTGGTATTGCGTGTTGCCCAAAGCACCGTAGGTGTCAAAAGACAGAGCACCGGCAGTCGCCTGCGAGGCTCCAACAACGCTCGCCGCAACAATCGCAGATTGAAGAACAGTTTTATTCATAGTGGTTTCTCCTGATGAGACTTATAGTTATGTTACAAGTGCGCCCTTGTTTTCGATTTAACGCATGGTTACTACGACTTTGGGCCTTATTTGGAGCTCGCTCAACTTATTGAGCCAACCACCAAATGATAGTGCATTTGAAGAACGGTGTAATCATTTTTTGAACGATGCTTCCCTTCACATCAAGCGCACAAAACCCTGCAGTCGCGCTTAGCAAAGCCAGCGCCCAAGCGCTGTATCTCGTTGTTTTATAAATTATTTTTTTAGATCCAAAACTACTGAATGTTCACTGTGGATCGTCTAAGGACTAGCTCGCTGCCACACACATAATCCGTTTAGGTTATGGCCTCTGGCGCGCTGATCGCATCGTTTTACACACGCGTCTTCGGAGCCCGTCAGCGGGCTAGGGCGCGCTAGCGTGTCTCGTAATCCAAATGGATTATCGACCAAAGGACGCTCAGAATAAGAGACGGAGCCGGTCGTGAGATACTAAACAACGATAGCGTAAGCCTCTGACCCATAAGTGTTAAATGCTGCGGAGGCCGCTGCAAACGGCAATATCCCTGCGCTATATTGGATACTTTCTACAGCTACACTCCAAGGCGATAGGCGCCGGCGAATAACATTTCCGTACAGCTTTGCTCGACAGGCCAGGGCATTGCATGACGAATATGCATAAAACTATGAAAAGACTTTTTCAACGGGCGATCGCATCTAGATTGATCCTAAGCATTCTTTCAATCGCCCTGATTCCGTTTGCGGGTGCGCAGCAAGGCGATATTGAGGAAGTCGTCGTCGAGGCAGAGGATTCAGCAAACGGCGTGCTCGATGATATGGTCTCAGTTTCCGCTATCGATGGCGAAAAGCTTGCCGACGCCGGCATTGAAAACGTTGCCGACGTCGCCCAGTACGTCCCAAACCTGACGCTTTCCGAAACAGAAACCGGCACGCAAATCTGCATCCGGGGCATATGCCCCGGGGTCAATCAGGGGTTCGATCAATCGGTTGGACTGTTTTCTGACGGCGTACCGCTGCCGCGCTCCAATATGGCTCGCGCGCCCTTTGTTGATCTCGCGGACGTGCAGGTCAAGCGTGGGCCGCAGTATGTACTTGACGGTAACTACGCGATCGCCGGTGCGGTGCACATGATAAGTAATCTCAACACAGATGAATTCAAGTCGGGGTTTGACTTTAATTTTATTCCCTCTCAGGGCGATCGAAAATTTCTGTACACCCTCAGCGGGCCGATCTCTGAGCGTTTTTCGGGAAACCTCGCGATTCAGCGACAGGTCACTGATGGCTACATCGAGAATACCTTCAAGGGTCAGGACGAAGCGCAGAAAGACGACTGGCTCGCGAGACTGGTACTGGGGTATCAGGCGTCGGAAAACCTGGCCTTCAAATTCAAGGTCGAGTACGGCCAATTCGATCGAGTCGGACGAAACATCGAAATCATCCTGGACAACCCTACCCCCAACGCAGCGGTGGAAGGTCGCGTAGCCTTTGACGAGAGCAATCCAATAGCGGTGCGCAACGCCATCGCACAGCGCCCAGCAGCTCCCTGGGTTACACAAACCGATCGCATCTACACGCCGCTGGGCATTGATTACGATATTGGCGTCAACACACTATCAGATTTTTTCAGTGACAGTGGGGAGTATGCGTTTGCCGGTCGAACTTATAGCGAGGCACTGGCGCGTGTTTACGAACTTAACGACTTCCCGGTACCTACCGGGCTCTCGGACACGGAGCTAAACTTCGAGCGAGCCACAGATAGCGACGAGTTCAGTGAGAATGAAATAATAAACTTCACCCTCGGCACCGAATGGTCAACGGAGTTAGGTCAGGTAACTGCGGCCAGCTCTTTCATTAGCTATGAATTTGAAGAAGCCATCGATATCGACTTTACGCCTGTGCCGTTTCTTGAAAATCAGCAGTTTGAAGAGTACGAGCAGATATTCCAGAGCATCGACTTTAAAACCAACGATGACAGTCGGGTACAGTTTCAAGCGGGGGTCTGGTACCTGAAATCCGATCTGAAATTCGGTGACGACATTTCAATTTTGCTGACCGATCGCGGAGATGACCCGTCCAATCTGAACCCAGTAAATTTCGAATTCTTCGAGGATCCGATTGCACGCAGTAAACCAGATCCCGCGCGCGGCTATCTGGGCTATATCCGCAATGGCGGTCTGTTCGGTGTCGGCGCTAGTCAATTAAGGCCAACCCGGCGCTTTGATCAGGACTCGGAGCTCTTTGCAGGCTATGCGCAATTCAAATTCAACTGGAGCGATCAGTTCAGAACCGTGTTAGGCGCTCGCTACACTTATTCGGAGAAAAAAGCCGTCAGAGACTCAGCCTTCGTGTATCGTGAAAGCGGCGAACTACCCACATCGGCCGACATCGCGGACAACTCGCAACTGCAAATCATCGCAAGATCCGAGGAGTTTCTGGGTTTGTTTTTGGGTATTCAAGCGCACACCTGCCGTTACGAACAGGCGGTCCTGGAGTCACGCGAAACGTTCGATGAGTGTATTCGTGGCACGCGAACAGAAGAAGCTTTTTATCCCTCGCTGACGTTTGAGTACGATGTCACGAATGACCTTATTCTGCGAGCATCTGCAAGGCAAGCTGGCAAACTCGGCGGCTTTGACGCTCGATCCGTCTCTCGGCCTGATGTTGCGGCCGGGCGCGGGATTCCGTTTGGCACCTTTGAATTTGAAGACGAAAAAGCCACCACCTTTGAACTAGGCACCACCTGGTTTCTACCCGAGGGACTGGGCAGGCTCAATGCCACTGCGTTCTACACCGATTTCCGTGATCTGCAGGTCAGCCGCTTCGATGGCAAGACCGGGTTTGTCGTCGATAACGCCGGAGAAGCGAACACCGTGGGCGTGGAAGTTGATGGCTATCTTCAGCTCAGCGATACCTTTGATATCCAGTACTCGCTTGCCTGGATAGACTTTACGTTTGAGGACTTCCCACTAGGATCCTGCCACCTTGGAAGGCAGCCTGATTTTTTTCAGGTCTCCGGCCGCGTGTCAGAACTACCCGACGCGATCTTACTGGATGGCAGTCCCGCAACGGCAGGTGTACTTCCAATACAATATGACGCATTTACCCGCTTGCCTGACGGCTTCGTCGTTGCCAACAACCCCAGCAACAACGTTGACTCGACCATCTCACCGCCGACTTTCGCAACTTTGAATATCGGCGATGCCAACCCATATGCGAATCCATACCCGAATCGACGGGGCGTTGACGCCTGGCTCAATGGCAGTATTCTGGCACTGCCCGCGACCTGCGATTTCGAGGGGCAAACAAACCAGTTTGTCGCCGACTGGCAGGGAACAGTCACCTTTAACTACACGCGCGAAATACCCGGCCTTGGCAACTTCAAGCCCACGCTCGACGTCATCTACAACAGTGGATATCACACCAGCGCCTCACAGGACCCCCTGGTGGAGCAAGATGAGTACTTCCTCTTCAATGGGCGCCTTGAGCTATCCTCGTTTGAAGAAGTCTGGGTTCTAGCGCTGGTGGGAGAGAATCTCTCGGACGAGAAGATTGTGTCCTACAGCAACGATACGCCGATTGGCAGTCGTTCGCAGGGTGCACGAGGATTTATCGGATTCGTAAGGCCGCCGCGTTCCATTGGTATTAACTTACGCTACAATTTCTACTAAGTACCTGCGAAAGAGAACTGCAAAACCGGCAGTGTGCACCTAACTGCCCTGTTATCGTTGCATTGACCGCAGCTTTGAAAAAAAGTCTCAACTCGTATCGTTATCGTTAAATGAAGCACCCGAACTATCACCGACTATTACTGCTCGTGGTACCCGTTTTATTAGCCGGATGCCCCACCCAACAAGAGCTCGCCACAGCCTTGTCGGGGAGCTGGCAAGGGCAAAGCGGTGACCAGCGCTGGTGTCTATCCCTGAGCCGAGATGCCGCGATAAATACCGGCGAAGGCAGAGCGATCTATCAAAGTATGATCTTGAACGAGCAAAGCCCGGCTGCGCTGACGTATGCTTCTGGCATCTGGCTCGTCGGCGTTGGTGGCCGCTGGCAACTCAACCTGAATCCTCACCCGCTCGATGACAATCTACAGGCGATGCCTGCGCCAGAGAGCAGAGTAGAATCCATCCGCTACCTGATTAAAAGCCTGGACAACAATCAACTTCAGTATGTTGAGCACAAGCCAGACGATTCATTCGGTGAAACCTACTCGTCGAACCGTGTAGATAGTTGCGATAGCTTTTTCACGAACGAAAAATCCTCGGGAGCGCGCTGATTCATGAATAGAGAGGAACTGCTGGGCAGTTATGTCAAAGTAATCGCGCTTTTCGCCGTGCTATTTTTGCTGTACAGCGAGTTATTTGTAGGCACCCAGTCGCATGCGAGCTACATTACCTTCCTCGTCGAGTTTAGCTCACAAATACTGCATGCCATAGGGTTCGAGCACAGCACTCACATTGATCGACAGCTCGCCTACGCTCATATCAAAACCGACGTGGGTGGCGATATTGTCAACGGCGGGTTTGTGCTCGTTGACAAAAACAGCGACGCAATACGCGAGTCTCTGTTGCTGATAGCGGCTATCCTTGCCTGGCAGCTCTCGCTAAGGCGCAAAGTTATCGCTCTTGTGGTTGGCGCTCTACTGATGATTGCTTTGAACAACGTGAGAATCGCGAGCCTTGTCGTAGTCGACCACTACTGGCCACTGTATTTTCCTCTAGCCAGCCAATGGTTACTTCCCGCGTTAATGGTTATATTCGTACTGGCCTACATGATGATTGTTGTACGCTGGAACAACGATAAGCTAGCGGAGTAAGCCGTAGGCGACTTTTTATTCCTATTTTATATTCCCTATTTATATTCCCTATTCTTATTCTTGTTCTTGTTCTCGTAAAAGACAAGCCGCTAGTGAACTGTCTGCTCATCAATGCTGCCACAAGTTTCTAGGCTCACAACGCAATCAATATTGCGATTCAGGTAAACTAACAACAATTCCTTCCAACTCGGCACTTACTTCGATCTGACAGCTCAAGCGGCTATTGGCTTCTCTGGACTCCACCATGTCGAGCATTTCCTTCTCCATCCCGCTTGCCTCACCCACAACGCCGAGCGCTTGCTCATCAAGATAACAGTGACATGTCGCGCAAGCCAACGCTCCACCGCAATCCGCCGCAATACCTGCCACACCGTTATCCACTGCAGACTGCATTATCGAGGCGCCTAGTTCGGCATCAACCTCAATGCGCTCTCCATTAGCTTCAACAAACGTAATTTTAGGCAATGTAAACCCCACTGGAATTCAAAAACGTGTTGGGATCAATATACGATAAATCATGAGTTTGTTCGAGTTGGTACGCGAGGCCAGTGAGTTTTCAAGTCATCCGTTTGCATTACGACCGACTGTTAAATCGCGCAAGCAAACTAGTGGGACTTAGCTATCAGTAGAACTCAGGATACTACTCTCAGAAAACAGCACGCGGCCATCTTTCTTAGAGTCAGTCTTCATGTGGGAAGCAGTTTCGCGGCTTAGATTGCCATAAAACACTCGATCGTCGTTTGAGGCGGCACCTTACGAGTGTCTCTCCCGGTGCGAAGTGAAACAAAGAAGACTACCTATTGGGCGGCTGGAATGCTTCGGTTAGATCAGGCAAGGTTCTGGACGAAACTACTCAATAATCCTAAGGGGTATTTATTGGATCAGCCTTTGGGCTGATCCAACCCTATGAGTTCGGCCAAGGCCTCATGAAAATTGTTTGTACACACAATTCGCCCTTCGGGCTCGCTTCGCTCATGCAAAACGCTACCGCGTTTTGTCGACCCGCTTCACGGGTTCGAGCCCTACCCGCGCTTCGCGCCGTTCCTTCGCTAAGAGCAATAAAAAAGGCCGCCCAAAAAACGGGCGGCTCAGTCGCGTATCCTGAGAGCTCGAACGAGGTTCTGGACGGGATTATTAAAAAATCCTAAGGGATTTTTTAACCCTACGGGCTCGGGCAAGCCCTAGTGAAAATTGCTCTCGCACATTCGAACGTGGGTTCGGTCACGACGATCTGCCACTAACAAAAAAGGCT
>CAZDEW010000038.1:0-27338 GCA_964504585.1 uncultured Pseudomonadales bacterium
TCTTCTCATGAGCGTGACCACACTCGCACGCGCTATTCTGAGCGCCTTGCTGTTCGGATCAGCCTCAATCAGCCATGCGGCGCTAGTAGAGGTATCACCCGGATCACTCACCGCGGCTTACGTTGTCGATTTCGAAGATCAGGGTCTGGCCCCCGGTACATTCGCCAATCATGACGGTGTCCTCGAATCAGGATTTACCCAATTCTCGGAGCGCTTTGCCGGACAGACGAATACCGAGGTGTTGATCGGCTTTGAGTTCTTCGACACCCTGAGCGGCTCACCGACAGATCCTTTAACACTAGCTAACGGACCCTCGCTAGAAAACCTTACGGTTGGAAATTTAGGCGGCAATCACGGGCTTTCGGGTGAGAGCTCGACCAAAGCACTCGGCCAGGGAGCGATTGCTGTGCTATTCGACTTTGATCAGTCGCAAGTAGCCTTCGATGCACTCGGTATCGACATTGACGGGTTTGGCGAAGCTCAGGGCGAGAATCTTGTGGCATCGTTCTTTGCGCGCGATGGCTCATCGCTCGGCGTATTCAACTTGAATCTCGACGGCGCCACAGCCAAGACCTTTGCCTTTGCGACTGACGACTCAGCCTTCGAGATCGCAGGTTTTAGCCTGACTAACGATAATCTTGGTGGGTTGGGTTTCGATAATTTTGTGCACGATGTGCAAGGGGTACAGGGGCCAGGGCAAGTACCACTACCCGGCGCAGTATGGCTTTTTGCCAGTGCGCTTGGCGCCTTAGCCTATCGAAGAAAACTGTAGCGTCACGTAACCATCAATGAGCTCGGCGCAGGTGAGCTGACTGAAAGCTCGTTTTGACTATCGCGAAATTTCCAGTACCACGTCACGTGCTGACCGAGCAGCGTTGTGTACGGAGCCCCAATCGTCGTCCCGCGTGTAGGACGCGCCTGCAAAGTAAATCTTATCGTTGATCGATCGCGACATTGTCTTCGAGATCTTAGTCGACTCACGATCACCGAGATAAGCCGCTCTCGCGTAGGGCTCATCGTTCCAATTTTGCACCAGCATTTCTTGAAAATGCCTACTCGCTTTGCCATCGAAGATCTCATCCAGCTCATTGAGCAGATAAGCCTGCAGGTCTTGATCGAGTTCAGCGATATATGTCTCTGCGGGTTTACCGACGGCGAACACGCCCATAATGTTATCCGCGGAGCTCTGACCATAAGCGGCGTCGTAGAAGAGACGCTGCCCTTCCCATGTGTCACTATCAGGGAATTCAAGAAACGTAGGATAAAACTGCTCCGAGAATTTGATAAAGACCTTAATGCCACTCCAGATATTGGCGCTTGCAATCGCCTTCTGCTTGTTAACGGGTAATGGCGGGGTGAAATCAAACTGGTTGAGCTGCAGCAGCTTAAGCGGTGCAGTAAATATAAGCTTATCGGCGGAATAGATCTCGCCTTTCACATCGGTCGCAACAACCTTATCGCCGCTATAATCGATGGCCGCGATAGGCGTGTCGAAGCGCATATTCTTTTTGATGGAGGGGACCAGATACTCATCGAAAAAGTCAAACCATGAGGACCCTATAAATTTCTTATCAGAAAAGGCATGTACACCCCAACCAAGCTCGTCTACAGTCAGCTCCTCATCTTCATAATAGCCATAGGTATCGCTTGAATCATAGGCCTTGAGTCGGGTCTCTATCGGGACGCGCTTGTCGCGGACAATTTTGCCGAGCTCCTTTTCCGGGACATGCAACCACTCTGCACCTAACGATATCGGAAAGTCAGTAAAAGTCGTGTTAGTCCTGAAACGTCCGCCATAACTGGCGGCGGCCTCAATCACCTGATACTCGATCCCCTGCTGCTCCAGCAAATAGGCGGCCGCGATGCCTGCTGCTCCAGCGCCAATAATCAGGACATCGCCGCGAAAATTACCGCCACCGCTTTCCGCACCTTGAAAAAGGGAAAAACCGCTGGCCGGAGCACTCAGGCCCAGCAAGCTCAACGCCTTTATAAAGTCCTTGCGATTCATACTGTTTTTCTGGCTACTCGCTACGAGAAATTTTCCCGGTGCTGGTCGCCGTGCAAAGCAAGTCACCGGCTTCGCTGTAGAGCTCTCCACTCAAAAACGCTATCGACCGGCCCATGCGATCAATTTTTCCGACGCATCGCAGCTTACCCGCCCGGGCTGGCGCCATAAACACGACCTTGATCTCTAGCGACGAGAAGCGGCTGATGCCAGATTCTGACGCGAACACGGCATGCGCCATTGTCGCATCGAGCATCGCTGTGACAAAGCCTCCCTGAATCACGTCAACACTGTGGCAAAAGTCTTTGGACACATCGAAAGTCATGGTCATCCGCGCCGGGTTCGATTCAAAATCGACCGGCTCACCACCCAGCATCGACAGGAACCCGGGGAGATTAGCTTTCATTCGCTCTACGACTTCTTTTGACAACTTGCGTTCCTCTCAAAAACCCCAACCCAGAACCACTGACTTTAATCCAAAATCGGGTTAATGTATCCGTAATTCTCACCGCAATGCATCTGGCAAAGAGACATCTTCAAGGTGACGATCGTAGATATCTATCTGCACTCACCCACTTTGTAGCTAAGAAGCTTACCAGACCCTCTAGATTCAACGGACCTCAAACCATGGCACAATCCGCGCAACCCGGCTTCTTGAACCGTCTATTAGACAGAACTGTCGTCATGTCTTTTGGAAGCTCCGGTTTCCGAAGGCATAGTAAGCTTTTTGCGGACGACTTTAATCGCGACCTAAAGGGCAAGCGAGTACTTGTAACTGGTGGCACTGGCGGCATTGGGCTCTCGGTGGCACAAACGCTCTCCGATCTGGGCGCTCAAATCACTATTACTGGCCGAAATGCAGAAAAGGGCGAACAACAGAGAACCGATAGCGTTGAGTTTGTGCAATTGGATATGGCTGACTGGAAAGCATTGAAAAAATTCTGCGACGAATCCAGTGGCTATGACCATTTAGTTTTCAACGCTGGAGGCATGCCAGAGAAGCTTGGCCACAATGACTTTGGCAAAGAGCTTCAGGTCGCTTCGCAGCTATACGGTCATTACATTGTTATGAACTGTCTACAGGATCAGAACAAGCTTGCTGAGGGTGCAAGAATTGTGTGGGTTAGCTCGGGCGGCATGTATTTAAAGCCATTAGATTTGAAGAATCTGGATTCACCGTCGGAGTACGACAAGGTGACGGTATACGCTAATGTCAAACGGGCGCAGGTCACACTGGTTGAAGAACTGGCCAATGATCCGAAGTGGGACGACTGCGCTATCACAGCCATGCATCCAGGTTGGGTAGCGACCGACGGAGTCAAAGGCTCGATCCCTAGATTCTATAAGTTAACCCGCTCAATCTTACGCAAACCCGAGGAAGGTGCCGACACAATCAACTGGCTTGTCGCTTCTAAAAAGGCGCCGGAAAGCGGAAAGTTTTACTTCGATCGGTCCGCAGTATCGCCCTATATTTCCAGCAAGAGTATCCCAAGTGAAAATAAGCGGTCAATACTATTGGACAAGCTTCACCAGGCTTATTCAGGGCTTTGCGAATCCACCGGCTAATAATCCAACTCAGTCCAGGCATATTCAATCTATAGAAATTAGTAAAAAGCGGCGCTTACCGACGTCGTGCACCTGAGTCACTCGCAAAAAATTAAACCACTTGTGCCCGGCTCGACTAGTGGCTTTTCCAGGGTCTGATTCAACGGGGTCTGACCCCGCTAAAGAAGCTGGTGCTGTCGATCAACATGCGACACAACCCAAAAACGAAATCGCGCCTTCGAGAAAACGCTAATCGTATTAGTTATACCTATATACGAACATAAATCTGCGTGAATTCGCGAATCTAACAGTTAGAGCCCCGGTAGACGGCGGAGCCTATCTGGTGGGATGAACTTGCGCGCGGGGTCTGACCCCCTATTGGCCATACTGCAAAACTCTTTCGGTTCTAGTCTATATCGCCGCCAACCGGCAAATTACTTGGCACAGTAAGTGGTATATCTCTAGCAAAATCAGGCGTTGATAGCACTCGGAGAAATGCAGCAACGTCGCCAGCATCGTCGTCATCATCAAACTGCAGGTCGAGGTCATCGCGATCATCGTAAAGACCCAGCGCGCTATTCAGTGTAGGCCGAGAGCCGTTGTGCATGTAGGGCGCCGTCAGCGCTACATTGCGAAGCGATGGCGTGCGTACCGCCGGCAGGCCCCGTATAACCGGTCTGCTCGCATCAATTGCAAAGTCCGATAGCATCGGTCCAGAGTGACAATCGACGCAGCCCGCGTTAATGAACTTGTTGAGACCCGTGATCTCGCGATCGCTGAGCGCGGTTTCGTCACCGTTAAGGAAATCGTCGAACCTTGTGCGCGGCGTTATTAATCCACGCTGGTAGGTCGCCAGCGCCAGCGCAATGTTATTCGCAGTTACGACATCCCCCGCCCCAAAAGCTTGTTCAAATAGCAGAACGTAATCCGCGTTGGCCTGGAGCCGACTCAGGACTTCGGGAATTATCTCCGCTTCCGAGAAGAGCTCACCGCGCATCTCGACTCTGCTCAAGATCGGCTCCAAAGCCTGATCTTCGAGCGTTTCTGCTCTTAAGTCCCAAAAATATGGCCCACTCACGAAAGCCGGATCAATGGGGCGATTATCAATGCCCGCAAAAGCCATGTTTAAAACTGAAGGAGAGTGGCGCGGCGTTTCTGCCACCCCCTCCCTATCGGGACCCAGTCCCTCGCCTCCTACGCCTATCGAAAGTTCACGACCATCAGCCCAGGCATGATCCGGGTGATGGCAACTCGCACAGGCCACATCTGCATCGCCAGATAGTATCGGGTCCCAGAACAGCAGTTCTCCCAGAGTTTCTTTGGCATCACTAAAAGGGTTATCGGCCGGATAAACAGCCTGCGCGGGCATCGCGACAAAAAACTCGGTATAAGGCATCGCAGGTGTAGCGGCTGACGCTCCGTCGTCACCACCACCGCCTCCCCCGCCACAGCTTGTAATCAGCAGCACCGTAAAAACTGCACCACAACAACTTTTGAGTGTTTTAACAATGTCTCTTGCCATAGTAATACTCATACGGAGATTGAAGATAGGACTTTAGTGACGCCGGACGACTCGGGGCAGATCCGACGCCAGAGCTTCACTGATGTGAACCGAGGATAGTCGTCCACAGAAGATTTAACCTCTAACAAGCGTCTAAAAGTCACCTAACAAATGTCTAATCAAAGAATATAATGATTGAATTCAATCGCTTATCGCTGGTCAAACCATCCATAACAAACCATGAGTTACTCCCTAGATGCCTAAGCCTTTTGATTTTGAACGTGCGTTGGTTGCTATCGCCATCGCGATGGTGTGCTTCTCTGGCGCAAGTGAATTGATTAACGAAATCGGCCACGACGATGCACTGCAAGGGTTCGCGATCGATTTCATCGCGCATAGTTTCGTCGTAGGAATTCTGATCTATATTTGGCTGAAGAGACCGCAGGCAACGCGAATCGCCAATCAGGATTTATCGCGTAAACTAGAGAAGAGCAATGTCGATCTGGTTCAGTGGCAGAATAAATCGGCAATGCTCGTTAAAGGGTTGGGAATCAAGATTGACGAGCAGCTATCCGAATGGGAACTGTCGCAAGCCGAAAAAGAAGTCGCGCTTTTGCTGATTAAGGGCTTGAGCACAAAAGAGCTCGCTGACATTCGCGGGGTTGGTGAACGAACGATTCGTCAACAGGCGAGTAGCATCTATCGTAAAGCCAATCTGGAAAACCGGGCGGAGCTAGCGGCATTCTTCCTTGAGGATCTCTTGTCACCTCTGCCGGGGGGCTGACCCCCTTCACGTTGTCAATTACGTGTTACCCGGCGCGGGCTCATAGTTCACATCGCGAGCCCCAACCTGACTGCCGCAAGCTGTACATTTTGGATCAAGCACCTAATCTGCTTCACTACTTGTGGGCGGAGCAGATGAAAAAAGCTTTGAAGTATAATCCATCGAAGCACGTTATCTTCCAGTTTGATACGATCGCCGCCACCTAGTTTTAGCTGACGGCGGGAAAGCTAGCTAGTCACAAATATGACTACCGTCATCCGACTCGAAATCCTCTGCAGCAGGTGGAGAGGGCATAATCCCCGCCATCATGCCGGTCAGTTTTTCCGTACACTCTCTGATTAACAGGATTGTCTCATCCGTTCTTAGCTTATTCGCCATCTCGAGCGCCTCGGTCTGAGCCTGAGCACGCTTTCCTGCGGAACACAGCTCTGAAATCTTTGACTCCAGCGCCTTTGCATCGCGCTCCAACTGCCGCATATCATCTTCCGAAATCTCACTCATACAGCGCTCAGCTTCCTCGGCCTTCTTTTGCATGTCCGCAAAATCAAAACCGGCGGGCTGAGCCAACGATAATTCAACCGTAAACATCAGGCAAAATGGAGCCAAATATAAAGCTTTCATGGAGAGACCTCTCTTTTCAATGCCCACTTATTAAAATAATGGCGCTGTAGAACAGGCTAGTCGGTTACGTACTGTCGCTGATTGCGCCAAAAACCAGCACAGAAAAAAGAGCGCTCTTTTGAAGCGCTCTTTGCGATGATTTAGGAAACCATCAAGAGTCTACTAAGACCCACCAACAGCAAGACCCGGCACACAGCCTGGAATTGGGAAATCGGGCCCAACGATTTCATAGCCGAACCGTGGCCTGAGGAATCGCCGATCCTCGGTGATGAGTGGTGAGTTATAGGCATCGTTAAACAACAGGTTGGGGTCGCCACCCTGACCATCCCAGTCGGTGCACCAGACACCGGTCGCACGATCAAGCCCAATATAGAACGAGCTGTTTGGATCTGTTGTCGAGTAAAGTGCCTCAATTTGATCATCAGCTGCATTCAACAGCTGAGTGGCGGAAACCGTGAAGCCTCCAACCCCGTCGCGGCGGTTAACGGCTATCGTTCTTCTCGCACCCAGAGCTTCGAGCGGTATCACTCTAAGCGGATCGGCCCAGCCACCCACAGAAAGCGCCCCGCTTTCAAGTGGAACGGCAGGACTGAAGCCTGGCTCTGCGGGTGAAGAAGAAAGGACTTCGCGCCAGCTAGCAGAACCCAGTGGAACGAACTGCATGGAATTTAGATCGCCATAGCGTCGGTCGAGCCTGCGACCGATACGTCTAAGCTCGCGCTCTTTACCCCAGTAGCCGACACCCACATCCTGAAAATTGGGTTCGAAGGGAATCGGCTGGGCATTAATCCAGGCCGCTCGCGCCTCTTGCCAGGCTGCAACAGCATCGCCCGTCAAAACACCTGTCACACCGAAAGAGGGAATATACTTTCCAACAGGATCGTCGACGCGATTGGGCGCATCACTCGCGGCAAAGGCTTCGCGATAGGCATTGAACAAATCACCAAAGGTTTCGCCACAGCTACGTCCATCTCTGGTTGGGAGCTCGGCAACCTCCTCCCACGTTAAGCCTATGCCCGGTTTCGCACAGGCACGCAGCCATGCCGACATACCGGCGTCATCAGACGGGCCGTATCCGGCATAAAACGAGCCGTATACGCCAAGCAGGGAAGCGAACTCATCGAAGTTAACCACAGAAGTTCGTAAAAATACGCGCGGGTCATCAACGATAAACTGAACACCGTCCTGCAAGCCGTCGATAATATCCGTCGCATGAAACACCGGGTCAGGTGAAGTCAGCAGCAACTCTATGAGCTCAGGATTAATCAGCGGCCCAAGGTCACGCAAAATACGAATCAGTGCTTCGACACCTTCCATCGGCGCGGGGCTTTGTAACAGCTCAAGAATATTTTCGTTCGAGACACTATCGAGCAACGCAGCGACTGTGGCCACGTCTTCAAAAATCCCGGTGTCAGTTAGACCAATCACTGACTTGAGCATAAGCGATAACCGCGCATCGCGCGCGCGATTGCCACAGAGTCTGTATTTGCCACAGGTATGTAGTGAAGGGTTGGCCCACATACTTTCGAGAAAGAAGGTCGTGATGCTGCCAGAGCTCCCGCCCGCAGCGCAGGTAACCGCACCGTACTCCTCGACATGCCTGGCGAGCGCGCCGTAGTGCGCGAAAAGGTTTTGCCCATTGCCGCGAATACCCGCGCAGGTTGATTCCCGAGGATCAGGGCGTGGCGGCTCGTAGCTTTCGTACCAGTAATCGCCAGCTAACGTCGGCCAACTGAGTGAAAGCAACACTAAGGCACTACAGACCTTTATAGCACCTGCGATGCGAATACGAGAGAAAACGTATATTTTCATGGTCTAACTCCTGATCTTGCAGAGAGATCTGCTGTTGAAACCGGCCAGCTTTTTAGTCTAACCCAAGTCCTACACGAGTAGTACTACATTCCGAGACCTGCAGTCTGCAGAGTAATGATCGAATTAACTGTGCCACACGTTATGTGTCACTTAAAACGGCAAGGAGATACCAACTGTTTTTCAAAAACCGCTAAAGCAGGCAGCTCTAACAGCATGTTTTCAAGCAATAAGTTTTATCGGCGAAAATGTCTTCGCTGACGAAGCCGACTAAAACCAATGCTTCCAACTAACACAATGAATATCGAGCTCCCAGCAAGACCCAGCAGCGGCACTGAGCCGAAACGAGCTGTAACATCGAAGGGCCCAAACGCTACATCTCAAAGCCCAGGGAGCGATAAAACAATAATCTCAATCCAAGCGAGCGACTATTTTTTATAGCGATTTATGGCCGCAAGCAAACCAAGCAAGAACGCAAGAATCCCCGCGGGGGTCATGGGCACAATAATTTCTTCTACGTCAGAACCTGGCTCAAATAAATAGACCATCTCATCGCGTACAAGATCAAAAACACCCTCGCTGAGCTCCCCACCCTCTTCAAATGGTAGCTGAGTCATAGTGCGCTGCATGGGGGACAACTTTTTATTGAGCTTCTGCTACTAATTTGTAACTGAATGATTGCAACGGGTTTATTCTCCCCCACCAAACCGATCAACCCCAGGCAAAGACCGGCTGTTCGTAACCGTCGACACGCTCGTCGCGCCCTTCTAATCCGACTGCGCGGAACTGATAGATAACCGCACCCGTAGGAGCATGAATAAGGTCCTCGCCAAGCAGCACCTGAATCACTGGCCGATCACTCTCGGGAATATCGACGAAGCGCGGTGAATCAGGTCTCAGAAGCTCGGTGAGCGCAACGCGATGGATCGATGCGACCTCTTGCGGATTGGCCAGCGGTTCAGCTTCAGCACCAGCCCAGAACACAAACGGGCTGATAACGTATCCAGAGCGTGTGGGATAATCGTCAAGACGCCCTAGGAGATCGAGTCCAGTTAGACCCACCTCCTCCTCGATTTCACGGCGAGCGGCTTCTTCGGCAGTCTCCCCCTCGTCAATGCGCCCGCCGGGTAACGCCCATTGGCCGGGATGGGCACTCATCTTCAGCGCCCTTCGGGTTAGCATGAATGCCGCACCGCCAGCCGTGCCATCGATAGAGCCGTTGAGCCCATGATCGGGTGGCAATCCCGGAACCATGTCGAGCCGAGCGCTGCGCTCCTCTTCTGGCAGAGACCACCATGTCGTATCGACGCCGTGAAGTTCGGCGTCCGAATCAAGCACAATCACACTCACCGCCGCCGCGCGACGGCCTTCAAGTGCGAGAGTGCGTGGTTCAAAGGCTGCGAGATTGGCACGAAGCTGCTCGCGCAGTTTGTCGTCGTAGGGAATCATCTACTCATTCAGTTTGAAAAGTCAGCCAAGGATCTTGATCGGCGTAGCGGAAGCTGCAAAGGTGTAAGGAAGTATAACGGCCTTTTTCAGCTCAAGATCATATTGAGGCCACCAAAACGCCTCACTGAAACGAAAAAGGCCCGCCTAGTCAGGCGAGCCTTGCGCATATCAAGACTGTCAGGTCTAGACTCCAACTCGCAGTCAATTGAGCGTTGGATCCGCCTCGATCCATAGCGCTCAAAAAAGTAAGCCACCCTGTGAATCTTTCGAAGCTCTCACTTTAAAGTTAGCTATGCCGATCAACGCCGAGCCGAATAACAAAACTGCCGTCGGAAGAGGCACCTGCGTACCATTAAAAGCAACCTCCCTGATTTCAACCCGGGTATTAGGCAACACCGATAATATCTCCATATCGACTCTACTCACATTCTGAACGGTAGTGTCGAACAGGTAGAGCTCTTCGCCGAATTGACCGATAGGCGCAGTCAGTGTCGCAGTGCTCTCTATCAATACGTCAGAAGAATCATAAAAATCTAACCTGAAAGTTTCCACTCCCTCTTGGTTAACATTCAAATCGTTCCATAACAGGAAACTGTCGAGGTCAAACACCCCCTGCAAGTCCAATCGAATTGAGCCCAATGCGCCCTCCGCTCCCGCAAAGCCATTAAAATTCGAGCTATCACCGTCGGCGATTTGATTTATATCTACTCCAAAGCCTAAACATATCGCCGGGCTGCATGTGGCGATCGCAGTGGAGGGGTTAATAAAGCTTGGACCTTGAATTAACAAGGCATTAGAGGCCGAGGAGTAGGCGGCAACGACCGCGAAATGGCATGCAAAAAGTAAGTCTCTTATCTTCATTTTCGATATCCTTTTTTTTAAAATCACCATGATCATGCAGAGAGTGATACATCTGAAAGATGAGCCTAAAAGACCTAACGGCCAAAACAGCTTAAATCAAACTCGCACTAACCAACTAGCTGAACCCATTTTAACTTCGATTTGCCAGCGCTTCGACTCAGCTAAGGGCTTTTGTTTTTAGTCTCAAGCCCAACAGTGCAGAGCTAAACAAGACCAGAGCACCGGGCAGCGGTACAGCTGCGGCATCAACGACAGCTCCCGTGACATTCAAGTTGGCAGGATCTGCGAAATCAATTGACGCGCCAATGATTTCGAGGCAGTTGACAGGCTCCGGGCTCTCGTCGAAAGGACCACAAAAATCGGCGCCACCTGATTTTTTGACGAAGGCAGAGATCTCGTAAGTTAAATCGAATCGCTGACCGATGGCAAATGTGCCAAGGTTAAAGTTTTTTTCCTGCGCTTCCCAAAAGTAACCCTGATTAAACGGGTTGGCGATATTGTTGGGGGATGCCTGCATATCAAAATCCCAGTCGGCGTTGATACCAGACAAGTCAGCACCAATAAGTCCACCATTCCAACTGACTGACGGCGAGTAACTGTAGATAACGCTATTATTAAGTCGCACCTCCAGGGTAAAGCCCGCTGCGGCCACACCCGTTAGCGCGGGCGTACCGAATACTGCGGCAGCTGCCCGGAGTGAACCACTGTCAATGGAGAGTTGAAAATCTGCTGCCCCACCCAATGAACGATAAGTCTCGGTACGCGAGTAGCGGGCATTGCCTTCAGAGCCGCCGGTATTCAGGGTACTCAGCCGAACCCCAAAGACGCCGTTAGAATCGCCGTAGACTTGAGACACTGATGGAAAATGGAAAATAGAAACCGAGTTTGGATCAGGCCCGTCGGTTAGACTGACGTTTGGAGAGCTGCTAGAGATGTACTCTAACTCCGCGACATGTGCCGCATTAACTGACCCGGATGCCACCAGAAGTGCAGCAGCCAAAAAATGCAACTTGCTCATGATACCCCTTCCTGTAACTGTTTTTTTGCTTGTTAACCATTAGCTGCTCGTGCGGAGAGCTTCAGCTGCTTGCGTAAGAAGCTTCACACGTCGCCAACGAGCACATCACTGAAAAAGTGATTCCAGGAGGGTGTATCTATAGGGGACTCCGATTAGATCATAAAAGCACCAGCGCGACAAGCGGTAGTTTAGGCGCGCCAAAAATCAAAGGCCTAGGAAAGGACAAACCCTGGTTTCAAGTATACTAACGGGTGAATTAACAATAATTGATCCTCTTCCTTACTTATACCTCGCAGGAAACCACCGCGTTATGACTGAGAACGTGCAACACTCTACGCCTGAGCAGGACCGAATTCCGCTCAACCAGAAAGTCGCTTTTGGCATCGGAATGCTAGCCAACCAATTGTTCCCGGCAGCGCTGAGCATCTTTATGGTTGTTCTGGTTCAGGGCCTGGGCATGAGCCCCATTCTCTGGGGGCTTATCTTTTTCCTACCCAAATTGCTCGATGCAATTGTCGATCCGCTCATGGGTTACCTAACGGACAACACGAAATCCCGCTGGGGCCGACGGCGCCCCTACATTTTTATTGGGGCAATTGTCTCTGGCCTGTCTTATATGATGATGTGGCAACTTTCGGCTGATAACGGCCAAATGTACAACTTCTATTACTTTCTCGGATGGTCGATGGTGTTCTTTCTCGGACTTACCATCTTTGCAGTTCCCTACGTCGCCATGGGCTATGAAATGAGTAACGATTTCCATGAGCGCACCCGCCTCATGGCAACCGCGCAATGGCTCGGCCAGTGGGCATGGGTTATTGCCCCCTGGTTCTGGATCATTCTCTACGATCCTGAGTGGTTCGAATCCGCTGCCGAAGGCGCGCGTACACTTTCGATATGGGTGGGACTAGTCTGCATGCTACTCGCTATGGTGCCCGCAGTCTTTTGTCGCGATACAAGCTCTGCGCCCGATGAAACAGAGGGCGAAGCCGAGCAACAGACTTTAAAACAGCGCATGCAGGAGCTCTTTGGCGGCATCGCTGTGACCTTGAAATGCAAACCATTCCAGAAGGTCTGTCTGGCCACCTTTCTGATCTACAACGCGTTCATGGCTGTTGCAGGTTTTTCCTGGTTTATTATCGTGTACTACATGCATGGCGGCGATCCCGGGTTAGCGGGCAAGTGGCCCACACTTTTTGGCTCCGTTTCCGCACTGTGCACCTGCTTCCTGGTTATCCCGATCGTTAGCAAAATGGCACAAACGCTCGGGAAAACACCTGCTTTCCTGATTTCACAATCGATCTCAATTTTCGGTTACGTCCTATTCTGGTGGTTCTTCTCTCCGGAAAACCCCATGCTGATGTTTATCGCCATTCCGCTTTACGCCTTCGGTATAGGCGGGCTGTTTACTATTATGATGTCGATGACCGCAGATATTTGCGACCTCGACGAGTTGCAAACCGGGCAACGCCGGGAAGGCACATTTGGAGCAATTTATTGGCTAATGGTGAAATTCGGGCTGGCATTCGCCGGGCTGCTCAGCGGCTTTATTTTGAGCGCCATCGGATTTGACCAAAGCGTCGCACAGCAAACTGAAGAAACACTTTCGATGCTGCGATTGGCGTACATTGCGATACCAATCACTGGAACCGTGCTGGCTATTTTTGTCATGCGCAATTACGACCTCGACGAACAGCGGGCAACGGAAATCCGTGAACAACTGGAGGCCCGCCGTAGCGCGGTCGCCGCTTCTTAGCGAGACTGATTGATGGCGGAAAGCGGGGTATTTGAAGGGCTCTTTTTTTCTAGTCTTCCGATGCATAGCTTTTCTGAAATCTGAAAGGAATTTCAAAGAAGCCAAATAAAATATGAATACACTATAAATAAAAAAGGCCAAAGCAAATGCTTTGGCCTTTTTTATTTATCAACGCACTGACTATTCAAGCCCGGGTTTGAGCGCCACCTCGATTTTCGCTACCGCATTCTTCTTATCAAAGATCAGCATGGATGTTTCCGTATCAATAGCATTGCCGGCAATTGTTTTACTCGCGCCATCCGACATCGTGACAACAATCGAAAACTCATCTGCAAGACTGTAAACCACGGGCACCTGACAATAGGTGAACCCTAGCTGCCCTTCAGCTAGCGCTATAGCCTGTCGCTCGCCGTTCACATCGAAGTAATCTAGCGTCGCTGGCTTCGACAGGAACTCGGATTTTCGCAGAATGACGGGGCTGAACGTAATTTCACCCTCCGACACAACCAGGCCAAGCTCGATCAATCGAGTGATCACCTCCTCTTTGACCTGACCCGTCATGCCGGGCTGCTTGGCGCCGGAGAAACCTGGCGTGTGGGAGTACGGATCAGTCGGGAATGCCCCGTAGTTCTCAGGCGTCTTGTTAAAGCCTATCCCCGCGCGGATATCAAAGTACAGGTCGGCGAGCTTACCCATGACCCAGGCTTCCTCACCCTGCTCTGCCGCCTTCTTATAGTTCTCTAGTGCCGCTAGCAGCAGCTTGGAAACCATGTGCCAGTAGATCGAACCCAGACCTTCATAGGCATACATGCCGCCGGAGCGGCCGGTGAATGCTTTGTGGTTGAACACGCCCTCAAAAATCTCTTCAATCAGTGCCGTATCCTGAGCAACCTGCTCAGCGTACCCGTTTTGCTTGAGTGCATCGAGGACCTGCCTGGCACTGTCGACATTATTAAACGAGCCATTGAAATGGTATTTGCCGTGTACATCTCTTTCGACCAGTGATGTATCTCCGTCAGCAACGAGCTTCTGAATCAATTCAGAGCGTTCTACCTGATCGGCGGGGATAATATTCTTATCGACAAATCGCGTTAGCTGGCGATCCGGGTACAGCAAATAGGAGTGCTGTCGCGCGGTATAAATATCCGAGTTCTTCAACGCGACGAGCACATCAATGGCTTCCTGCGGACTGAGATAACCCGAGCTGAGCACCGACACCTGCCCTTCAAGCATTTCATAGAGATTGCTGACCTCCACGCCGCTTTCAGTAGCCGACATCAGGTTGTAGGAGTGATACAGACCATCATCGCGCTTGTTGGCGCGGATGGTATGGTCGATATGCTCCAGTGAGACTTTGAAGAAATTGATCAGATCCGCAGTTTTTACCAGGACCCTGTCACCGGACAGCTCACGTTTATAGAGGTTCGCTCGGTAATCACTTCCCGCCTTACCCAGACGGTCAAGCACTTTCTTTCGATCCGCATCACTAATCTTGCCAGCTAACAGGCCCTTATTGTCTTCAAGCGTGACATTGATCGAATCCAGCAGTTCAAAAACTTCTGTAGAGATCGACACTTCATCAAAGTCTGCAGCGTAAAAAAGGTCGAGCATGTACTGCTGGTAACGCCGGGTGTAGTAAAGCGTAACCATCGACACACCAAAGCCAACCAGGGCATTATTCGCGTCGTTCCACTCCGGCCGCTGGGTGTTCATCCAGATGCCGCCCTCTGGAATGAAGTTCGTGAGCTTGGCCAGCACAGGCACCAAAAGCTTTTCAGTCAGGTTGACGTGCAACACTGAGCCCTTGTCATCCCAGAGCAATCGGCCGTCAGAACCAACCTCTGCAACCCTGCCATCAATAATACTTTCCCGCTGCTTATCGTAATCGATAGTATTGCGCGGATCGACTAACAGGTCTTCATAGGATTTGATGCTATACGGGACATTCGCGTAAGCAAAAATCTCTTTCGTGAGGAAGTCTTTCAGCGTTCCGGGGTGATAATCCTTGGAAAACTCGAGAAACTTCAGCAAATAAATAATCTGGTGGTCACCCCAGTAGCCAATATTCGACCACGGGTCGGCGGGGTCCAGTATTTCCCAGTCAATGCCTTTTTTGGTGATACGGTAGGGGTTATAACCATCGGCTGTCGTCGCATTTGCAAACTTGCAAATCATACTTTCGACAAAGTTGGGAATTGAAAAGCTCAGAGCCTCCCAGTTCTGGAAAATGTCACGCCAGTTACCCTGGAAGTTGAGCACTTTGGAACCGTCTTCATTTTTCAACTCAATCGCAAACTTGTTCCACGGCCGCGAGGGATCGCCATGGCGTCGGCTAAATGTCAGGGGCAGATACTCGTAACACAGTCGCTCCAGCTGTGCATCACCCTGTGCCGCGGCCGCTTTAATCAGGTCGCTATAGTGAACTGTAGTTTCGAGCCCATCAAAAAAGCCCTGATGACTTGCATAAACCTTGCTATTAAACGACTGAACAAAATCCACCAGATCCTGTTTGCCGATGCTGTAGTTGTCATCGAATAACCCACCGCGCATGACATTGAACAACACGTTGGAAAAATGATGGTTCGCGCTCAGCACATCTTCGGTGACCTGCAGCCCATCGGCGTTGCCAACGATACGGGCAAGATTTTCAGTGCCCTTTGCAATATCTGCCTCAATATCGGCGCGAATTCCTTTACCGTTACTGATGTAATCGATCAGGCCAGTGACATCAGAGGGCCCTTGATTGATCTCGGCAATAATATTCCAGCTCTTTTCTGCAGCCGGGTCTAACGCTATTTCGGCATTGACGAAGTAGGCACCGCGGCGCCCTCTGATATCCGTTTCCTGCTCAATCTGCGAGCCGTTACGGAAAGCGTCCAACTGCACGGACGATATCAGCTTTTTCGAACCTTCCAGCCCTTCCGACCAGACGGTCGTTGTGGAGAGCGCCTCGCTGGGCTCAGCGCGGTCGACCAGAATGGAACTCATCGAATATAGGCCTAAACCGACATCAGCTTGCAATTCATTCTTTTTGTAAGCATCGGCAAGACAACTCACTTCATTCTGAACGGCTTGCTCGACACCGTAGGGCATCAAGTTTTCAATGCCATCAAGTATTTCAACGCTAACCGCCTCAGCGCCGATATTGCTCAGTGTTGAGGTTTTCACGAAACCAAACTTGTCCGAGGTTTGCCATGCGTAACGGAATGCCACCCCAAGGTCGTTGTTGATCTCCTCGAAAATCAGCTTGTCTCCATAAACATTCTTATAGAGATTACGACTGACGCTGTAGACGCCATTCTGGTTTACCGAGAAGGGCTCCCACAGCAAGGTTCTATCACCTGCCGTGACCAGCGCAATGGTATTGCTACCTGTAAAGGGCGATCCATCAGTGACTTTATCGTCAGTGTAATACGGGAAAAGTGCGTTTTCGCTATCGACTCTTCCGGCTGAAAGGCCACCCCTAGTGGAGATATACATCCAATGGTCTGAATCACTGACGACGCTAATGAAAAAGTTTTCCATATGATCGTAGTTAGCGATCTTATAGTAGCTCTCATCAGCGATTGTGATGTACTCTCCTTTTACCTCAGCTTTGGTGGTATGCCTGAGGACATCGCCCAGATAAATTTTTCTCTGTGTCATGTGCAACCTAACAGGATTGTGTGTCTCTATTTGCTTCGCCATTTGATAAAGAGTGCAGTCAGTTCACTGCGCGCTTCTCTACCTAACCGCTTAACTTAACTGCTTAGCCTAACTGCTTCCACTTTCTCAACAAATTTGAGCGATTGGCCAAATAGCCGCCTCAACGCTTGCCTAGCTCTCGCCATGCGTTCGCGGGCCTTAGAAAGGGCGAAGTCTACTGATTCGATGCGCTGTTTTAACAGACATTTTTCGCATTTCTTGACGTATTTCTTGTCGTATTCCTTGAGCGGTAATACAGGAAAACCCGCAAACTAACCGCGCTTTTTCACCCTGAAAAGCATCCGCTTGAGCAAGCCCCGGTGGCATGCAAATGCTGGCTTGCGCCCCTTTTGACCACAAACCTGCCCGTCCCGGCCTCGAATTTGCCAGTACAGCACCACCTGCGCCGGCTCGGCACGAGCGGCACCTTGCCGGATAAGACCCGGAATCGGTTTGCTATCGGGCGCAAACACCCCGCGGAGGGTCGCGAGATTAACCCACGGCCATCGTGGCAGCCCGTATTTTCGATCAACTACACCAACCGCCCGACAGGCCGGATTTAGAGTGCCTCAAGGCGGCTATGAAATGCAGTATTATCTGTGAAACAAGACATATAATCCGGCTCAGGCGCGAATGCCGCCGATACTAGCGTGGCGATCCATACAGCTTTATCAACGAACACTAAGTTACTGACTCTGCGCTTTTCTACTCTCAACCACCAATTCACCGAGGACACCATGTCTGTGCGATATCGAATAAAAACCGCGGCATTACTTACCGTGCTGTCTACACTCATTATGCTTGGCTGCACCCCGACTAATGCTAATAAGGCAGAACCAGAAGTCTCCAGCCGGGCTATCATCGTAGATGGCGAACCCTATTTTATAAAAGGGATTTGTTATCACCCGGTACCCAAAGGAGAAACAAAAAGAGACTTTAGCCCGTTGAAAGCTGACCTTGCACTGATGCAAGAGGCGAGGATAAATACCATTCGTGTGTACGAACCCATCCAGGAAGAATGGGTGCTGGATGCCATTGCCGAAGCCGGCATTAAGGTCATTATTGGTTTTGGTTATAACCAGAATGGTGAATACGATATTTTATCCGGGACTTTTATTGACTACGTGAAGAAGTATAAGGACCACCCGGCTATATTGATGTGGGAACTGGGTAATGAATACAACTATCATCCCGAGTGGTTTGAGGGTGATATCAATACCTGGTACACCGCATTGAACGAAGGTGCGGCTAAGATTCACGAGATTGATCAGAATCATCCGGTGACAACTGCACATGGTGAACTCCCTGATAAAAAGACCCTGGCTAAAGTTCCGAACGTAGATGTTTGGGGCATAAATTCTTATCGGTGGGATAACCCGGAAAAGATCTATAAAGAATGGAAATGGCGAAGCAAAAAACCCATGTATTTATCCGAAGCAGGCGCCGATAGCTATATGACTATTACAGCTCATGGCTATAAGGAGGGGGTGAATGTACTCGCTCAGGCAGTTGCGGTTAGGAATATTCTGGTCGATGTATTATCGAACAAAGATGTCGGGTCAGGGGTAACGCTTTTCCAATTCACAGACGGCTGGTGGAAGGCAGGAAATCCGGAAACACAAGACAAGGGCGGTTGGGCCCCCAATAGTTCGGGCGTTCCTTATGATGGCACCCCCAACGAAGAATACTGGGGAATTGTCGATATCGACAGAAATAAAAAGCCTGCCTTCGAGATAGTGACACGAGGCTATAGCGTCGAGTAAGCAAAGACAGATTAGAAGACAATGTCCTACAAAAAAGAAAATCATTTCGCTCTATTGAGAGCAATCGGCACGGTAGAAACAGAAGATAATTTGCCGGAACTATTTAGGGAGACCCTGGCATCGGGAATGCACGGTATTGGCTTTAGCGCCTACACCGAAGGGCAGAAACCAGGCGATCAGTTATCTGAAGCGCAGATCCGGCGCCGAATGGAGATTTTGAAGCCTTACACCAAGTGGGTTCGATCTTTTTCTTGCACTGATGGCAACGAACTCATCCCGCAAGTTGCTCATGAACATGGACTCAAAACTGTAGTGGGTGCGTGGCTTGGTACAGATGCTGAAAAAAACGAACGGGAGATTGAAGCGCTCATCACTCTGGCAAAGGCAGGTCATGTTGATGTTGCTGCGATAGGAAATGAGGTGCTCTACCGTGGTGATCTAACTTTGGATGAACTGTTAGGGTTTATCAAAAGGGTAAAGGAAGCCCTGCCGAATATAGAGGTCGGGTATGTTGATGCATACTATGAGTTCACTAATCACCCCGAGATTGTTGATGCAACCGATGTCATCCTTGCAAACTGCTATCCCTATTGGGAAGGCTGTCATATCGATTATTCACTGCTGTATATGAAAGACATGTTCAATCAGGCAGTCCGGGCAGCGAAAGGGAAAAGGGTTATTCTCACGGAAACGGGATGGCCCGATAAAGGCAAATCATTTAAAGACTCCCACCCTTCTGCTGTTAATTTTATGCGGTACTTTATTAACACCCAGATATGGTCAGCTAATGACGATATAGAAATTTTCTATTTCTCTTCGTTTGATGAACCCTGGAAAGTCGGCGCAGAGGGCGATGTAGGCGCCTATTGGGGTTTATGGGATAAGAATGAAAACCTTAAGTTCTGATAGGTAAAAGGGGTCAGAACCCTTCTATCTAGAGTCGGTGAGGCATGAAATTACATCACAAGCTGCTATTTGGTAGATGCAGCCTATCCCGCGCACGTCAAAAAGGGTTCTGACCCCTTTCTCACTTTAATAAATGAGTATTGAGATGTCGGAAATTCACGACTTGAAGCTTTTCACCAAAAAAGCGATCTGCTATTCCGGATTCAGAGAGGGACAAAGCCCTGACTCAGGAATCTTCCCCAGTTACGATGAGATCAAAGAAGATTTGACGATCCTGCATGGTCACTGGAACTACCTTCGCCTGTATGACTGTGACATACATTCAGAAACCGTATTAGAGGTTATACAAAAAGAGAGCCTCGATTTTAAGGTCATGCTGGGCGCCTATATCACTGCCGAAGAGAGCAACCCCAACTGCCCCTGGGGCGCGATGTACCCCGAGGAGGAACTGAAGCGCAACAGAGCATGGAACGAAGAGCGCATTCAAAAACTCATCAAGCTCGCTAATCAATACCCGAATATCATTGCTTCATTATCGGTAGGAAACGAAGCCACCGTTGACTGGACCGATCATATGGTGCCGGTTGAGCGCGTGATTGAATTTGTTGCACAGGTAAAACAAGGCGCAAGGCAACCGGTCACCTTTTGCGAGAATTACCTGCCGTGGCTTAACAAACTGGAGCCCCTGGCCGAAGTCGTCGATTTTATTTCTATTCATACCTACCCTGTTTGGGAATACAAATCGATTGATGAGGCGATGGCTTACACGAAGGAGAACTATTATTCGGTAGCTAATAAATACCCGAATAAAGAAGTCGTCATCACCGAAGCCGGCTGGGCGACAAACTCTAATGGCCGGGGCATTGAACCGCATAATGTGAACGAAGAATTTCAGAAGCAGTATTACGAGGATCTTAGCCGTTGGTGTTACAAGGAAAATATACTGACCTTCGTTTTTGAAGCCTTCGATGAACCCTGGAAGGGCTCGCCCGAACCTCTCGAACCGGAGAAACACTGGGGACTGTTTAAAGTCGATAGGACTCCGAAACTGGTGCTGCAGGAGTATTTTTAAACTAAAGGGGTCAGAACCATTTTCTAGCATCAGCTGAAACTCATAGCACCAACTGACAACGCCATTTAACGGGCGGAGCCACCGAGAACAAACCCGCGCACTCTAGAAAAAGGATTCTGACGCCTTTAATCCCGCCCCCTTTATCCCAAGGTATGTAGGCCGCAGAAAAGACTAATGTCTGGGCTCGTACTTTGGAATATTCTGCAGAAGCGATTTATCAAAGGGCTCGTGGAGAAAGAACTTAGGATAATAGAATGAGCGCAAAGTCGCATGATATGCTCGAACACTTTCCTGGTACTCCATCGCCGAACCCAGATCCGTATCCGCCAACGCCTGCAATAAATTCTCTATTAACGCCGGTGGCGCAAGAAGTGAAAACCAACGAGAAAGCTGTGCGCGCCTCATTACACCATGCCGATAAGCGTTAGATAAACCTTCGACCCTCTGATCTCCGACTTGCTGAAAAGCATAATACCACTGCCACTCGAACGAACCCGATACGCGCTCATAACCTACCCAGTCTGGATGACGGTCAAAAAACTCATCCATTGTCAGTGATCGGGGCAGATCCCAGGCATCATTAACCGTCTCGCGCTGCAACATCAGAATCTCTGCACCAGCAGGTATGGGCACGAGGTGATCTATCGCCGTCCGACCTAACGCAGGCAATATCACCGATAACAGAACCCAAACAAAAATAAGCGTCATCAGAATAACAGAGCCTGCCTTTCGCCAGGACGCCGCCCAAAAACAAATAGTCGCCCAAAAGCAGAGGTATACAAAAACCATCGCCGTAACAAACAACAACTTGAAGGGTGGCACACCTGCAACTATCCCGGCGACAACCAGGGGCAATATTAAAGAGACAAAGACGGCTAACACTCTTGCTATAGCTCGAGCACCCCAAAAAACCAGGGATCTCCCAACGGTCACCTCTAGCAAATCGTGACGCCCAGCGACTCTCTCACCCACTCTCAAGTCATACAGGAGCATGATTAATACAAACGGCAACACAAAAGCCGCCAGAAAGGCAAAATCGAATCGGCCTATCAGCGCCACACTGGGATTAGCAACATCTCGCTCATAGATTTGCCCCTCCAGAGCAAGCATCCGAATTCGATGTTTCCAGGGGTGAATATCCCTGAGACCCATGGCGGCAAATGCCAGATCAGAGGGAGGATCATAAGTCAGGTGAAAGTTATAGTAGGCAGCGCTGCCCCAGTCCTCTAATTTCTTAGCCACTTCCGAACGATCATTGTTATCCGCCTTTATGAGCGTCTGAACAGTTTTATGCTGCCGCTCAACCTCCACAAGCCCAAAACCAACAGCAATAGTGGACAACATGAAGACCGCAACAGCCCAAAGCAATAGCGTGCGCTCGCGAGCAGCAAAACGCAGCTCGATTGCAACCGATCTCAAGAGACTCACAGCTCTACTCTACCGGCAAACCAAACCAAAGACATAAACGCAACTATTGTCCAACACAACAGAATACTAATAGACATGCTGGCATTCTCGATACGCTCACCCAGTGACGCCGGCTGAAACTGAAAGGACTCAAGCACTTCCCAGTTCGTGGCGTCTACGCGCGCACCTTTCCATGACGCTTCGTCTTTGTTGCGATTGATGTCATCCCGGTAAGAAAGCTTATCAACGTGCGCCTGATTCAGCCCCTGCACAAACGCGAACCGAACAGCCTCCGCCTCCAGTTGAAAACGGTGGTAATGGACTAGATCCGTGGCAGCAATTGAGCGTGAAACAAAGGCAATCGCCAGAGAGGGCGTTAACCAACTGTATTGAGTCATGATTCTTTCTTGCTGAAGCTCGGCAGCCATGCGCGAATAAGCGAACTGATTAAGCACGGCTGTCATCTTTTCCTCTCCTTCGAGCGCCACAAGGCCTCGAAAATTGACCGGCAGATCCTCAACCTTATCGACTTGATACTTCTCTAAAGTATCCGAGCGCAATTGTTGAAAAGATGGATCACTAGCATTGTGACCATCACCAAGCTTTCTGAGCTCTTGCAGCATCGTAAAGTCAGTTTCAATCTTACCGGCAACAGGCTCGGTTCTTGTTGCAATATTGACTGCTAAAGAAGGCAAGACGAGACAGCAGCCGCACCATAGCACGGCCAACACAGCCAGCGCTCTGGCGCCTTTTTTTGCGAAAATTGAAACGGTTAGCGTGAGGGATACCCATACCGCCAAATAGAGAAAATAAAAAAGAAGCAGCAGAGCAACAGTCATTAAACTCTCGCCGTCGACCAACACCGTGCTGGTGCTCGCAGCAAGAGGCACCAAAAGAGCCAGAGACAGCGAAAAAAGAGCTAGTGTCTTACCTGAAATGATCCTACGGCTAGTGGTCCCCGTCGCGAGCAATGTTGATAAAACAGCCGACTCACGCTCTCTAGCAATCGACGCATGCCCGAGAAGAATAATGATCAACGGTGCGAAGAGTTGATAGACGAGCGCCGGGCTCAACCACGGTAGCCCACCCAATTCAGCACTTGATGCCGACTCTGCGAACATAACCGTATTCTGGCGATGACCCTCGAGGAAGATTGACTGTCCTGTCACCGAATCAAGGCCAGGATCAAATTGGGCTAACGGCGCAGGAGATCTGAACAAATAATGCCCGTAGTGCACCATTCTATGGGGGTGACGATCTGGCTGAGCGAGAAAAGTATCCTCCGCGTCAGCTTGCTGGTTAATTCTTGTATGTGCCTCATCATGCATTCTCGCATTGGACAACAAGCTGGTTACCACGATGAGCAGTAGAAAAGTAAAGGCTGCTCCAAGCGCGAAACGGGAGCGAAACCAGTAACGCCACTCATCTGAGGCAATCAGAAGCGCTTGATTCATATTCCAGCCGTTACAGAAAGATTAAAAATGAAGTCATGCACCAGCAGAGGAAGAAAACGCCCTATGGACAGTCTCAGTATTGATGCGGGCACCGTCTTCCGCAGAAAACTCGCCGACTAACTTCCCGTCACGAAGCAAACCCACTTTATCTGCCACCTGACACGCCCCATAGACATCATGCGTAACCATGAGGATCGTCTTGCCATCGTCGGCCAGCTTGCGAATGACTCGGTGAAATTCGTCGATAGCGTTGGGATCCAAGCCGGAGGTCGGCTCATCAAGCAGAAGCACATCCGTATCGCGCAATATCGCGAGCGCAATCGCTACTTTTTGACGCATACCTTTCGAGTAGTCTCGAAGCCTGGTTTCCCAAACGTCGCCGCGCAAAGAAACGAGTCGTAACGCAGAGTCTATATCTTGCTCGCTCGCTGCCACCCCGGCTAGCTCAAGAAAATAATTTAAGTTTTCTTTTGCATTAAGATGCTCGTATAGCGAAGCGGACTCAGGCAGGTAAGCAATGGCCTGTCGAATTTTTTCAATGTCAGACCGAACCTCGATGCCATCAACTTTAACACTGCCGCGCAGAGGTAAGAGAAAGCCCAAAAAACTCAGTAAGGTCGTCGACTTACCCGCTCCATTGCCGCCTAACAGCGCATAAACCTGACCCGTGTCGACGCCAAATGAAATGCCACTCAGAACCTCCTTGTCTGAACGAGTCACGCAAAGGGAATCTGCCAGAAGCTTCATGATAGGCACGAAAAAAACTATGAAGTAACAAACTAGAAGCTGTAAGTCGCCGCCACCCTGCCATTCAATGGCTCGCCTGGCTGCACCCACACATCGGCGAATGAGTTAGTGTAATGTTCCTCATCAAACAGATTGTTTATTTCCAATCGCAAGCCGAGTGAATCACTGACATCAAACTCTGTAGCGACGTCAACTGTTATATAACTGGGCAGTCTGAACTCCTGGTTAGAGAAAAATCCGTTTCTGGAATCTACATAGTTCAGCTGAGCAATCAAGTCGACCTCTTTCCCTGAGATTTGTGTCGTTTGATTGAGTAAAAGACTTAATTGATTCTCAGGAATATTTAGCAAGTCTGAACCTGCCGGAACAACCGATCCAAAATTGGGATCATTGAAATCATTTTCTGTTCCTGCATCCAAATAGGCATAAGACAACCAGATGCTCAACGAATCTGTGAGATTTCCGTATAGATCAACCTCAATCCCCTGACTACTCGCCTCTCCGATCGCGGTAGGATTAAAACCACCGTCTACGGTTGAAATATTCGACTGATCTATCTCAAAAACCGCAATGTTCCCGTTTAATGAGCCATCGTTTAACACGAAGTTGATCCCTACCTCTTTCGACTTAGATTCGTTGGGATCCAAATCATTGTCATCCGTAGCACCCGTCAGCGGCCTGAAATTCTCACCGTAGACGGCATATAGGGACAATGCCCCGCTAGCCTTGTAAACAACGCCGAACTGGGGACTCACTTTCGATTCAGAAAACTCTGAAATCCTACCCGGATCACCAGCGGCAATCCTCCGATTTACTAACTCCTGATCGTAGTCATCAAAGCGCGCACCAAGGCGAACATCCAATTGATCAGTAATACTAATCTGATCCTGAATATAGAGCCCTATAGACTCTTGGGTTTCAACGCGATCTAACTGCGGCGTCAAGTTAAGAGATGAGAGTGGAACCGCACCATAGACTGGGTCAAAAAGATCTATTGCCTGGGGGGTATCTCTATCCCGAAGAGCGATCTGATCATTCTCAAATTCGTCTGCATCTACGCCAATGATGATACGGTGCTCTAGGCTAGCGGTCTGGAAACTACCGCTAATTTCGGCACGAAACACATAGTACTCAGCGTCATAATCGCGAAACCTCGTAAATCGATCAAAATTATCATTTACCCCTAGATCAAAATTCTGCCGACCACCATAAAATTGATTTTCGCTGGCAAAACCCTCGAGAGATGTGTCGCGGAAATTCATACCAACTAACGCGCCCCAGTTATCGTTAAAGTCATGCTGAAATTCAAGCTGATGCCCGAGGACCTCTATTTCGATCGGCCCGTAACCTGGCTCCCCTAAAAAGCGACTTTCCGGGACTATGCCTAACTCATTTTCGAAGGCGATAACACCACGATCCTGCGGAATTTCCTGGTCACTGTACTCGACCTCATAAACCAGTTTGCTTTGATCATTAAATTGAAACGCAATCGAGGGGCTTGCACCCTGCTTCTTGGTTTCAACGGTATCTCGAAAGCTCCTGGCATCCTCATAAAAACCGACCAGTCTAATCGCAACAGTATCCGACAACGGCGAGGTCCAGTCTGCGTCCGCTCGGTACGTATCCCAGCTGCCCACCGACAACGTTACCTCGCCCTCCCTATCAAACGTTGGCCGCTTGGTTATAAGGTTTACAGTGCCGCCGGGTTCCCCTCGACCAAATAATGCGGCGCGCGGCCCTTTCAAAACTTCAACGGACTCGATACCGGATAAATCACGAGGCCCACCAAAGCCGCGACCTGCGTTAAAGCCATTAACCAAATAGTTGCTAGGCAGGTTTTCATCACCGACAAAACCGCGTATTGCAAAGCTGTTCCAGAGGCCACCGAAGTTATTCTGCCTAGCGACAGAGGCCGACAGATCGAGGGCCTGAACAAGGTCGATCGCGCCTGAATCGCTCAGAATTTTTGAATCGATGACGAGCTCAGATTGCGGGGTCTCAAGAAGGGAAAAATCTCCACGGTACGCTTGCCGCGGGACTTCAACTACAACTTCATCAAGCTCGGCTTCAGCATTGACCGAAGGAACCATAAACATAGCGCTCGTAGCGGCCAGCTGCAGCCCGATAGCAACAGCTAGCTTTGAATGGTTTTTGATGCAAAGCTCTAGGCCAAGCTGGCTTCCTGAACAATTCTTCATAAATTCCCCAAACGTAAATGATGATTTGGTTAATAAGCAAAAAAAGCGATGTGCCAGTAGAGGGGCTTTGATCTTGCTCTGCGACGACGCACCAAATGTAGGGCGATAGCAGTTCGCTAAAGTTCTTCTCTGAATCAGAAATCTCAGTGCGACAAGTTGAGCGACATCTAGAGAAGATGTGCTCATCTGGCGGTCAAACCAACATAAATATGATACGGTATATCATAACATCATAATCAACTAAGCACCTCAAACTCTCACTCGAATTCCGTGAATAGTAAAACCCCGTAGATTCAAAACGATAGCTATGCGAACTGACAGAGTACGAAAGTAGACAAATCGGATTTTTTTCCGATAAAGATGCTCCATCAAACCCCAAGCGCAGCAGCCACGCCATAGATAATGGGGGCAGAACCCTTTTCTGGCATTCGCTGAAAAGTCGAGCGGGCACCGTACCTGCTGGAACCCGCGCACTCTACAAAGAAAGGGGCTCCGCCCCCTTTAATCCTCATTATCGGTAGGAAACGAAGCCACCGTTGACTGGACTGATCATATGGTGCCGGTTGCTCGCGCGATTGAATTTGTAGAGCGCGTAAAAAAGGGCGCCAACCAACCGGTTACGTTTTGCGAGAATCACCTGCCCTGGCTAAACAAACTCGAGCCCCTTGCTGAAGCGGTCGATTCTATTTCTATTCACACCTATCCTGTTTGGGAATACAAATCGATTGATGAGGCGATGGCTTACACGAAGGAGAACT
>CAZDEW010000039.1:0-27071 GCA_964504585.1 uncultured Pseudomonadales bacterium
CCGGCCATCCCGACCATTAAATAAAAAAGCCCGCCTCGTTTTTTGAGGCGGGCTTTTTTATTTAACAGCTGGCATAGCCGGTTTTCGTTCTTAGACCCAGGTTCACCGATTGCGAAGCAATCAGCAACGAGCCGCAAAGCGGCGATGCCCGTAGGGTTGAAATAGTCCTTAGGCTATTTCAATTCAATCCGGCCAGTCGATGTGAAGCTAGAACAGAACTCTCCGAACTGAGGGCGTCAAGTTAGCCCGCCTCGTTTTTTGAGGCGGGCTTTTTTATCTAACAGCCGGCATAGCCGGCTTTCGTTCTTACTCTTTTCAAAGAAAGCCGTTCACCGATTGCGATTAAAGGGTTCTGACCCTTTTAATTATCAGAGCAAATAACCCGCTGCCATTTCCTCTGCAGTAACCCAAAGTTTTTCTGCCATTGCTTCGTTTTCCATATGGTGTTTGCCGCTGATCCTTACGGGATTGCAGTCGAGGTAGAAAGCGCCGTTTATATTCTCCACTAGAGCATTAGTAGCGACATACACTTGTGTTGCAGCGCCTTGCTGAGGCGTTTTTGCAACCACGCTAGCCAAGAGTTTAATGGCGCGGCGAACAAGCTCTGGTCCGCTGCGAACTATGCTGGTATTCACCAGACCGGGATGAAGTGCGTTGGAGCTAACACCTGTTCCTTCAAGCTGTTTGGCTAATTGCAATGAAAAAAGTGCATTAGCGAGCTTCGAGCGTCCGTAGGCGAGTATTGCATCGTACTCACCTTCACCGCGTAAATTGTCAAAGTCAATGCCCACCTCAGGTGCGCGCAAATAGCCGGATTGGCTTGCTACGTGGACAATACGGCCATGATCGGCTGCGAGCATCATGGGTAAGAGCCGATTTACCAGAACAAAGTGGCCGAGAAAGTTAACCACAAACATCTGCTCGATGCCGTTGACTAGCTTAATATCGCCAACCATGGAGTTCATGCCCGCATTCAAAATCAGCGCATCCAGTGTTACCCCAAGTTGCTTAACAGCCTTTGCACAGTCGACGACAGATTGAAAATCCGATAGCTCCAGTGCCAGCGCAGTTGTCTTGCCTTGCACCGTATCGCATGCGGCTTGGGCTTTTTCGATCGTGCGACCAGTACCAATAACATGCGCGCCCCGCAGCGCCAAAACTCGCATAGTCTCGTAGCCCAGCCCCGCATTGCAGCCTGTGACCATCATTACCTGGCCGCTTAGGTCCATACCCTCACTGACTTCTTCCGCGGTTGATTCAGCACCGAAGGGGCCGATAGGATATCGATCGTCGATAGTCGGGGAGGGTTTGTCGTTGCTACAAGAAGAGACTAAAGCCGTGCTCGACGCGACCGTGGCAGATGAGATGATAAATTGGCGACGATTGAGTTTCATAGTGGTCTCGTTATGGTATGAGAATGTGCGTTGCCTGCGCCAATCTCAGAGTGGAGGCTTGCTTTATTCTAACTGCTTCAGGTGATCAGTAGTCTTCTTTTGACGTTGAAGTTCAGTGTAGAATTTAGCGGCAGGAACAACAGATCCTTAGTGATCTCCTAGTTTGACCCTGATTTTCTGTAGTGAGTTGTATGCAGCCCCACGAAATGTTGGGCCATCCCCAAAGCAGCAGTTCGACGTCTGTTGCTTATGAATCGATCCTCATTGCATTACAGAGAGCTAATTTTGCCACAAGGGTGAGAATCTACGCAGATGATCAAATCTCTGGACCATATAGCCATCCCTATGCAAACAGTAGAACCTATGCTAGCGTTCTATCGATCGCTGGGCTTTGATGTCAAAGAAGACCTCCCGGGCTTCTTTTATTCGGCCTGCTTTGGCGACAATAAAATTAATCTGCATGCGCCGGCACTGTGGCAGGATCCGAACTTTGGACTTCGCGGTAATACGGCTGTGCCCGGGTCGGCAGACCTCTGCTTTGTCTGGGATTCGTCGATAGAAGCACTGCAGGAACTGCTTGGTCAGGCGGATGCTGAAATCGAAGAGGGCCCTGTTGAGCGTGATGGGGGTCGGGCAGGTGGTATGAAAGGCCATAGCATCTATATAAGAGATCCGGACCGAAATTTGTTGGAGTTTATTGTTTATAGCAGTTAAATTGTAAACTCTGGGGTAGCTTAGAAGCTGTGGTTAGAAGCCGCATTCCCTCGGTCCGGCAGAGCCCAAACGGCAGTAGATAATGCTGATATTTTGACTGTGGCCCAAAACTCTAAACGATAAGATCGGTGAAGAATAAAAACACACGGCAAGCTTCTGAGGTCGCGTTTCTTCCGCACTTCCCCCGTTTGATCTATAACACGCTCATGGCCGATGGTTTTTCGGAACGGGCGCTATTCAAAGATTTTGATTTCGGCGCGGCGCAACTTTGCGACGATCGTTACCGCCTGACTGTTGATCAGCACGAACGTTTTCTTTTGCGTGTGTTTGAGTTGACGGGAAATCCGCATTACTCCCTTCATCTCATCGAGAGTGACTCCTCGTCTTTTGAAACGATCATCTCGTTGGCGGCATTGAGTTGTGACGATCTGCTACAGGCGCTACGTCTGGTGGTTCGCTATCTAAAAATAGTTACGCGAGTCTTTGCGGTAACGCTCGATGAAACGGGCGATACGGTCACCTACAAAATCAGTTCCTATATCAAAAATGATCGCGTCAATTACTTTGCAATATCGTCCTTCGCGTTGTTGACCGACAAACTCCTTTACAACGCGACCCGCAACCTGCACACGATCGATAAAGTAGAGGTCCAGTTCTCTGAACCGGCTGGCTTTGCGTCGGTTAAACAGCAATTTCCATTTACCTGGCGCTTTAACAGGGCTCGCAACTGCATTGTATTCAAGAAGCAATATCTGGATCGAGAGATCCGTAAAACCGATCTGATCTCAGCCAGGTTGATTTTAGAAATGGCCGAGAAGCAGTTGCAGGAGGTGGAAGCGGAGGCGACCGGCGGTAAAGAAAACAGCCTGCTCCTGGCGTTGCGAGCGCTGCTGGAGAGAGAAATTAAATCGCCGCCGCGGCTCGATGAGGCGGCTCGCATACTGGGTCAGTCATCGCGCAGCTTGCGCCGCAAACTTGCGGAGGCCGGGACCACGTTTCAGACGGAACTCGATGCCGTGCGGCACAAGACTGCGAAAGAGCTTCTCGAGGAACGACGTCTTTCGATTGCCGAGATCGCCTTCGAGCTGGGCTACAACAATGTCTCGGATTTTGGGCGCGCCTTCAAGCGATGGAATGGGTCTTCGCCGCGAGCTTATTTAAGTACACTGGCGTCAGTCTAATTCGGGGTGATGAGTTGGCCGGATATGCCTACATATCGGCCAGCTCTCCGCTAGTTATGCCCGCGTTTTTCGATATCCTGTCAACAACAAATAAGCGAACTCATCTAACCGAGAGGCAAGCATGGCAGAACCTATCGATATTTACTGGTCATTCCGCAGCCCTTACTCCTATCTCGCCATACCCGAAACACTCAAGCTAGAAGATGACTTTGATGTTGAGGTTAATCTGCGCGTGGTGCTGCCCATTGCCGTGAGGGCTAAAAAGGCGCTGTTCAATAAAGACAACATGAAGCCGGCGCTTTACATCATGCTTGATGCAAAGCGGCGTGCAGAGTTTCTGGGAATTCCCTACGTCTTTCCTCCTAGCCCGGACCCTATTGTTCAGGATTATGAAACGCTCGAAGTGGCGGAAGAGCAGCCGTATATTTTTCGCCTGTGTCAATTGGGCGTTGAGGCTGCCCGCAGGGGTAAAGGGTTGGCGTTTGCCTCGTCGGTTTCAAAGCTGATCATGGGCGGCACGCAGGGCTGGGATCAGGGCGACAAGCTCAAGAACGCTGTAGCCGAAGCGGGTCTTAATCTGGAAGAGCTGGATGCTGCGATTGCCGACGGTGATCATATGCAGGAGATTGAAGAAAATCATGCTGGCCTTGAAGCGGCCGGGCATTGGGGCGTGCCGACATTGGTTGTACGCGGCGAGCCTTTCTTTGGGCAGGATCGCATCGAAACCTTGCGCTGGCGGTTGGAGCAGTTTGGTTTAAAACGTTAGGCGGTCGCCACTTTCACACAATACTAAATTTAATCGCGGATCGAGGTCTTAGAGTATGGACTTACAAATTAAAGGCAAAAAAGCAATTATGGCTGGCGGTAGCGCTGGCATGGGGCGGGCAACGGCAGAGCGGCTTGCTGAAGCCGGTGCAGAGCTGGTCATTACCGCGCGCCGAGAGGAGCGACTTTTAAAGGCGGCTGAAGAAATCTCGCAAAAATATGGCGCCAAGGTTACACCCGTTGTTGCCGATTCATCGACCGAGGAGGGAAGGCTTAGGCTTTTTGAGGCCTGTCCGGAGCCCGATATTCTATGTATTACGATTAAACCCCCGGCGCCAAATGGCGATTTCACGAAGGTGACGGCTGATATGTGGCGCGATTCCATCGAAACAACACTTATCGGCCCCATCGAAATTATGCGGCACTACATACCGGGAATGCGTGAACGCAAGTGGGGCCGCATCGTGAATATCGCGACCTTCTCTGCCAAGAACCCCATGATCTGGCGCCTGCTTTCAGGTCCTGCGCGTTCAGCACTGATTAACTATACCGCCAGTGTATCGCGTGAAGTAGCGGAGGATGGTGTTGTAATGAATAATCTGTTGCCAGGCATGTTTCAGACCGAGGGGATGAACGAGCAGCTCCCAATTTATATGGAAGCCTTTGGTTTCCCAGAAGGGCAGGAAGACGAGGCTTTCCAGCACTTTATTGATAACAATAAAATCCCGGCAGGTTTTCTGGCAAACGCCGATGACCTTGCGCCTATGGCAGCTTTTTTGTGTAGCCCGCTGGCTCGATTTATCGTCGGTCAGAATATTGTGATTGACGGCGGGCAGCACGCGTCGTTGTTTTAACGAAGTTTGGGGTAGGATTACTCTGACCCCAAACTTCAGTTGATCAGGCCTTGCTCACGCGCGCGGTAGACAGCTTCGGCTCGGTTGTTGACCTGAAGTTTGCCGTAGATGTTTTTGATATGTGTGGTAACGGTGTGATAGGAGATGCCTTGTTTCTCAGCGATTTCCTGTGAGGTGAATCCCTGGCTGATTAGCAGTAAGATGCTTTGCTGCTTGTCTGTGAGATTTTCGACTGTTGGTAAACCGGTCTCGATAGCAGCTGGAGCTCTTCTCTGAAACTTTTTGAGCATCAGCTTTGCGATAACCGGACTGATGGGTGAGTCGCCATCTAGCATTTGCTCGATGCCGGCTATAATCGCCTGCGTATCTTCCAGCTTATGAATGTAACCCAGGGCTCCTGCTTCCAGTGCGGCGAAGACATTCTTTTCATCGTGAAAGCCCGAGATCACCATTGCCTTGCTATCGAGCTTGTGTTCGTAGATGCAGTTGAGAATTTCAAGCCCCGACCCATCTGGCAAGCTCAGGTCAACCAGAATGATGTCCGGACGATCCTTTAGAAGGTTTTTTCTGGCGTCTTTGACTCGCGTATCGACACTACCAAGCACCAGGCCATCTGCCGTTTCCACCGCTACTTTTAAGCGGTCGAGAAAATGCATATCGTCTTCGACAATGCTTACAGTGATCGGCGTGTTGTAGTCCATTAGTTGCATGGCTTATTCAGGTTGACCGTTGCCGCTTTGGCGCCTGCCGTAAGCGATAACATTTTTTACATGCGCAAATACATAGGCTTTTAAAGAATACTGCAAGTCTGGCTTTACCGCATGCCTAGATTTAGGTATCGTCTGTGCTTTATTCTGAATGACTTTTTCATAGCTCTGATACGGACAGCTGTGGTAGGTAGTAGTCCGCAACTTGTGTATGACGCACAATAATAAAATTTTCTTTCTGGCAATGGTTGCTGTATTTGCCGTGGCTCTTACCTATCTGAGCCTTTACACGCCTATACAGATTTTTGACCGCGGTACTCAGAAGCCGCTAACTTCCGCGCAGTTTTTTCATACCGACCCATTCAAGGCTTCTTCGATTGAATTGAGTCGTGGCGAGCAAGTCGCGCTGCCTCATGACTGGCGATCGGCCAGGTCGACTGATGGGGCGGCTGTTCAGGAGGCCTGGTATCGGTTCTCTCTAGATGGACTCGACACGAATCCATCAGAATCTGCGACGCAGGCTGTCTATATTAGTCATGTCACGCACAATGTTTCGGTCATACTAAATGGGATCTGGTTGGGTGCTAGTGGTAGTTTTGATGAGCCAGTTTCCCGCTACCACAACGAGCCGTTGTTGTTTGAGTTCGCGGCTAAGTTGCTTAAAGATACAGATAACGAACTGCTTATCAGGGTTAAAGCCGCATATCCGAATCACGGAATGCTCAGTGGTGTTTACGTAGCGTCTCTGGCTGATCTTATGCCACTGTATGAGCTCAAATACATGGTTCGCGTCACGGCAATAGAAATGTTGACGTTTGCGATGGCATTGCTGGGTCTTGTGGTGCTCATTTTTTTCGCTGCGAGACCGCAGGATAGAACTTACGGTTATTTTTCGGCAGTTCTTTTTACATGGGCATTACACAATCTGAATCTATTTGTGCACGACATTCCCACCAGCACGCTGTTTTGGGAATCCATGACCATGGCAACGCTTGGTTGGATGGTGGTTCTCATGATGTTCTTCAATTACCGTTTCGTTGGGATACCATCCCCTAGAGTCGAGCGCTCACTGCTGGCTTACTCCGTGGTTGGCATTGGCCTTTTTTTTCTGCCTTCCTATGATGCTCTGTTTTTCTATGGATATAAGATATGGGATGGTTTTCTGATTGTATTTGGAGGTACTACGCTGTTCTATTTGTTGCGTAACTTTTGGCGTCAACCAAACTGGGACATCTACCTGGTCATGTTGGCAGGCGTCCCAATATATGTATTTGGATTTCACGATATTCAAGTTGTTAACGGGCGCAGGCCGCGTGAGGAAGGGCTGATCATTCAATACAGTGCGTTTCCCGCGCTTCTACTCTTCTGCTGGTTTTTGACGAGGCGATTTATCACTTCCATTAATCAGGCGGAGGATCTTTCCCGCAACCTCGCGCACAAGGTACAACAGCGCGAGCAGGAGTTGAAAACCCAATACGAACATATTCGTGATCTCGAGCAGCAGCAGCTACTCAGCGAAGAGCGTGAACGCATTATGCGTGATATGCACGATGGGGTGGGTAGTCAGTTGGTTTCAATCGTGAGTGCAATGGGAGAGAGCAGCAATCAGGAAATTCAGGATGCAAAAGAAAAAATCAAGAATAGTCTGGTTGATTTGCGTATGGTTATCGATTCTCTCGACCCTGAGTTAAATAACCTTGGCTCAATGCTCGGTAGTCTGCGACCTCATTTTGAATCGACGCTGCGTAAGTCGGGCGTCGATCTAGTATGGGATATAGATCTGCTGCCAGACGGTATTACCTCGCCACAGGACAATTTACACGTGCTGCGTATCGTGCAGGAGGCCGTTGCCAATGCGATCAAACATGCCAGGCCGTCAAGCCTTACCATTTCGGCAGCTCTCAGACAGAACACTTTTGAGTTGATTGTTGCTGACGATGGGCTTGGCTTTGTTGATAATGATCGGAGAGATGGTTGCCGCGGGCTAGACAATATGCGCTATCGTGCGGATAAGCTGGGTGGCGATCTTTCAATTACCGGAACCGACGACGAAAGTTTTGGAACGGTGGTAACCCTGACGGTGCCACGCTCCGTTACAGATTAATCCCGCCTAAATCCTTCCTGTCCCGGGTTTTCTCTCCAGGCCTCCTTTGACTACCCATTTTTGGGTATGCGGCCTGTCCCCAGGCTCGTTATAGTCCTGTCTGCTACCGATACCGCGAGCTTGTGTTCTTGCAGCCCGCAGCGGAATCGATAGATTCTTTCGAGCAATGAAATTGAGAGGGTGTGATGTTTTCTAGACAACGCTCAATGACTATCGAGCATCAGGGGAAAGTGGATTGCCGGCGGTTTTTCACCACTAGAAAAATCTCGCTACATCGGCTTATTTTGTTGTCGATGCTTGTTGTTTTGTCTGGCTGCCTGTTAGACGGGTCGGATGGTGACTCAAATGGTGACGAGGGTGATGAGCAAGCACGGCTGTCGGTCGAGCTTTTACTGAATATTGTCGATGAAGACAGCAATCCAATTGTAACCGCAACGGCTTCCAGTGAGACCTTCGCCTTGATGAGCCAGTCCTATGATAGCGTTGACCGCCTGATTGTCGAGGCTGCATCAACCGGCGATTCAGGTGTCGTTACGATAGCAGCTGCTGGCTTCGAATCGGCGATCTTGCAATACGATGGTATGCAGGCATCCGCTGCTCGGACAGTCCGCCTTCTTGACAGGCCATCTCCGATTACCGTCGATGGCACGGGTGGTGGTGAATACAGCGGTCCTAATGGCGCATTAGTCGATCTGCCTGCGAATGCATTTGTAACTGAAAATGGTCTACCTGTAACTGGCTCCGTAGAGCTGTTTGTTACTACGGTCGATATAAGTAGTGACGATGATTTGCAGGCATTCCCTGGGGGTTTTCAGGGGTTGGCCACCGCTGATTCGGAGCCGGGTTTGTTAGCATCGCTTGGCGTAAGTTCCTACAGTTTTGAGCAGGGCGGAGAGCCCTTACAGTTGGCGGATGGTCAGACGGCGCAGCTCACCCTTCCGCTGTACGTAGATACCTACCCGAATGGGGATCCCATCCCATTGGGTGACCAAATTCCCATATGGCGCTTGAACGAAATGACCGGTATTTGGGAAGAGGAATCGACTGGAACGGTTGTATCGCTTGCGGCTTCACCGACCGGTCTCGGGCTGCAGGGTACGACGGGGCATTTCTCTTCGTTCAATGCGGATATCTGGGCCGGTTCATCGCCGGGTCAGATAGGGCCAGGCGGGCAGTCTCTTACAGCGCTGCAGACTTGCATTGTAACCGTTGAAGTGCCTGAATTCCTCGATGGAACTCGCTTCAATTTCGGCGCCGCGCAGCGACTGGGAGGACTTCCATCTACACGAAGGATTTCGAGCATCTACTTTGAGCCCTTTAGTTTTCCGGTTTTTCGGGGGTTTGAGGCGGCGTATAACATTGTTGACCTGGATTTTGGGGATGGCATTGGCAGAAGCGCGACCGATTCATTTACCTGTAATGCCGAGACTCTGAATTTAGTCGCACTATTTGAAAATATTCCCGTTTTCTCGCTTACCGACGTCGAGGCACGACCAACGTTTACAGAAGTAAATGGCATGCAAACCGTCACGTCAAATCGAGTCGCAGTCAGTGCGATTTTTATCAACGATGCTGATAATTTTGCGCAGTACACTTCAAACATTGGGATAGACGGGCAGGTTTTTTCCGGTCGAACGATCCTGCGAGAGTATTTCGACACCGATCCGAGCCCAGCGAACTTCGCTTTTTTTATTGAAAACGAAAACGGCACTGCAGATCGACAATCTTCCGTTGAATACGTCAGCTCAGCTGTGCCAATCATTCGAGGCGCATTCATCGACTATATTCCAGAAAGCGGGAACACCACGTTTTTCCTCGAGGTTGAGGGTGCCGACACATTGTCAATTCTAGCTTTCGATGAGGATACGGGATTAACGACTGAAGTAATCGAGTCGGATGTGGGGTATCTAGATATATACGTGACTGATCAGATTACGGAGACGGGTACTTATACGCTTGTCTTTACGAACCAATACGGTGAATCCAGCACCAACGTCTTCGTGCCGGTGAACGCTAACTGTATACCCAACTCAGATCTGCCTTGTGATGTTCCTCAATAGGCGGCCAGGCGAGCATTTGGGGTCGGAGTAAAAACCTTCTGAAACGCGCTGTTAGTGAGTGATACAAAAAGTTTTTACTCTGACCCCAAACTTCGCGGTAAATACTTTTTTACAGGGAAAGGTTGTTGGCGAGGGATTGCCCCTTTGTATCGCTATAGCATCGTCGCGCCGGATCTCGATCCTTTAACTATTTGAATGAGCATTTAGCTCAAATGAGCGATAGTCGTTATACTTGCGGTTCTAACACGTGAGGATCAAAGCTATGCCTGTTTACGCGCTTAATCTTTTTAATGTCTCAAACAAGGAAGAGTACATCGCGTACTCTCGGCGTTCGGCGAGTGAGGTGCAGGCGCATGGTGGGCGGGTTGTGTCGCTGGGTAAGTTTCTGGAGTCTGCGCAGGGAGAGATTAAGCCCCGCTCGGTGATGATTCTGGTGGAATGGGAATCAACGGCTGCGTTCGACAGTTATCGCAATGATCCGGCGCTCGCGGATTTGCATCCGCATCGCGAGAATGGCACATCCGATTACATCTGGCATCTTTTTGACAAGCTTGAAGACTTGCGGCCAATCCTGAAAGGCGATTAACCCGGGTTTTTGATTGTCACGAAGCGTTTTTTAAGTCCGCTATCTGCTTTTCAATCTTCTCTGCCTCAAAGGTCAATTCCGAATATAATCGGATGTTGCCATTCCGCTGTGCCTGAAAAGCCTGTTCGAGCTTGATTTCGTGCTGTTTAGTCAATTTTTTGATTGGGTCGGACTTGAATAAAGAGAGCATGGGTTCACCGCTGTTTCTCGGGTTGGTTTAGCTTATTGGTACGACTAATATTGGTACGAACAAGCCTTGCAATGCGATGATCAGGCCACGCAAAAACTCGCGAAAATGTAGGCAGCAGGGCGGCGCATTCTTAAACTGCCGGGAAACTATTGATTATGAGCGATTATCAAACCATCACTTGCACCAGTCAGGGCGGCCTCGCAACGATTACGCTAAATAGGCCGGATGATGCCAATGGGCTCAACCCGACCATGGCGGCCGAGCTTCGACATGCAGCAAAAGCCTGCGAAGAGGATCGCTCGCTCAAGGTTGTTGTGTTGACCGGCTCTGGTCGCTTCTTTTGCGCAGGCGGCGATGTGAAAGCCATGGCTGATGCCGGGTCAGGCGCGGGTCAGGTCATAAAAAATATGGCCGATGATTTACACGGTGCAGTTTCGACATTGGCGCGGATGCGCGCCCCGCTGATTACGGCAGTGAATGGCACGGCTGCCGGTGCCGGATTTAGCATGGCTATTGCCGGAGACTTGTCAATTGCTGTCGAGTCTGCCGGATTTACCATGGCCTATTCAAAGATTGGCTTGAGCCCGGACGGTAGCTCGACCTATTTTCTTCCCCGCCTTGTTGGTATGCGCAAGGCGCAGGAATTGATGTTTACCAATCGCAAGTTAAGCGCGCAGGAAGCGGTCGACTGGGGCTTAATTAATCGAGTCGTAGCCGATGACCAGTTAGAGCTTGAGGTGGGTCGGCTGGCGGAGCTGTTTTTAACCGGCTCTGCAGATTCCAATGCCGCCATCAAGCAACTGCTGCTACAGACTTATAACAATGGGCTTGAGACGCAGATGGAAATTGAGGGGCGCTTTATCGCTGACTGCGCACGGAGTAAAAACGGGCAAGAGGGCATAAGCGCCTTCGTTGCCAAGCGCAAACCTGAATTTGATTAAAATACAGCCATCACTGTTCCTAAACTCGCATTTTTACGACCCAGATTAGTCGATACCGCTTAGGTTGGCGTAAATTACAGCGCTACGTTTAAATTTAGGAGACCTACGAGCCATGCAAACCAAGAGAAATTTAATTGTTAGTGTGTTTGCTGGGCTAGCCACCTCGGTTGCCCTGCATGCCGGCCATTCTGGCACCGTTGAAGACAGCATTATCGCAGACCAGCGCGCAGCGCTTGCAGCCAACACCGATGGCAAAGGCTTTGGGCCGCAATCGCCGCGAGATATCGACACGCTGGTGGGTGACAACGACCGAGATTTTATGCCAGCACCACACTACACGGCGATGAATCTCTGCAACATCCACTTCCACAAAAACGCAGAGCATAAGGGCGGGGAGTTTACCCATTTCGCTGGTAACGGCGATGGTAAGGGCTTCGGTACCGGATACAAATATTCTGGTCAGCTCAGTGATGCGGAGCGTGCCCCGTTTGCAGGAGAAGTTTGCGCTGCCAAACATGGCGGCCTCCAGTCGGGAGACACCATTGAGCTGCACTATGTTCATTCATCGGCAGACATCGAGCCGGGTCCCACGTTGGGCGCCTGTCTTAGCGAGTCCATAATGAACCCCCAGCTGCGTGTTGAAACCCAGGTATTTGTACTGGTCAACGATCGCGAAGCAGCGGACTTTGGCGACTTAACAAAGATTGAAGAGGTCGATGGTTACTTCCAGGCGGTCAATATTCCTGCTGATCGCGGCGTGCCGGTACAGTATGCAGGTTCGACAACCGGCCCTGGCTACAACGAAAAGGGCTCACCACTGCAGGTTAGCTGGAGTGTCCGACCGAAAGTCATGAAGACGGATATTAAAACTGTCGCTAGCTGGTGCGAAGACAATATCTTCAATGAAGACCACGCTCACGGTGTGCGAAACCTGGTGATCAATCCAGCGTTGCTCTCTGAAATCAGTTTTTAGTCGCGGTCCCGTTACCGTTTGCAAAACCGCCCTGATGGGCGGTTTTTTTGTGCGCTAAAGCATTGATTTTTATAGCCTAGTGGCGCGCTGGCTTCGTTCAGCTAGGGTTAAGCATGCACCCTTTAATCTGACATCCTCGCTTAATGTATTCTTCTGAGGAGAAGTCAAATGAAAAACCCTAATCGAGTCAAAAAGTTCTTGCCGCTTTCGCTGATAGCGGGCGGTATGATGTCGTCAATGGCTTTTGCAGATTATCGAAAACACGAGGCCTACACCGATTTTGCCAGGGTGACCGATGTTGAACCCATTTATGAAACTGTTGTGAAGTCGGTGCCGGTTGAACAGTGCTGGAGCGAAAGAGTGCCGGTACGCCACACCAACTACGGGCATCGACGCCATCATGATCGTTATGAAAGTGCTACACCAACGCTGATCGGCGCCATTATCGGTGGTGCTTTGGGTAATGAGTTGGGAAGCAAGAAGCGCAACAAGCAAATCGGCGTTGCGGTTGGCGGGCTTTTAGGTGCATCCATTGGTCGCGATATCGGCCGGGATCGAGCACATGAAAGACACGGTGATTATCAAACTCAACATGCAGGCTACGACAAGGAGTATCAGCTGGTTGAGCGCTGCGACGTGAATCACGAAACCTACGAAGAGAAGGAAGTCGTTGGTTATAACGTGGCTTATCGCTACAAGGGCAGGACTTATGAAACGGTTACTGACAATGATCCAGGTGATAAACTGAAAGTAAGAGTTGCTGTAACTCCGTTAACGTACTGATGCGGCTTCTTGCGTTCAATTAATCCCTGAATTCATCATAGGACTTTACTCGATGACTCACTGGCTGTGGCGAAGATCTGGATCGACACTTATGTTGATACGCCTCTTCACGCCCGGCGGTTTGCGCCTTGCATCGATTTGCAGGCTTTGCATAGCGCTTCTCTGGGCAGCCACAGCGGGTCAGGCGGTAGCGGTCGTATCCGAGAGTTCGAGCCATCAAGCGCCGTTTAGTCAGTCGGCCGATTCAGTACAGGGAAGTGACCTTGTTTCCCACCTGTACTTTGATGCGAGTCCACGCCTTGCCTCGAATAAAGGCAAACCGGGTCTTAGTCTGAGCGAAGCCATTGCGATCGCCAAGCGGCGACACGGTGGAGAAGTTCTCTCTGCGAAGCGCGCCAAAGACGGCAGTGGGCGCCCGATCTACGTGATCAAGCTACTGACCGATGGTGGCGTGGTCAAGAAGGTCCGAATCGCGGCCAGCTGAGCAGTATTTTGGATCAGACCGATGCGTACACTGGTAATAGAAGATGATCCCTCTCTAGGACAGCAGCTACAGCTTCTGCTGACCGAGGCAGGATTTGCCTGCGATCTTGCTGCCAATGGTGTTGATGGCTTGCACTGTGCGAGCGAATACGCAATCGACGTTGCCATTGTCGATCTGGGCTTGCCAGATATCGATGGTGTCGAGATTATCAGGCGTTTACGGGAGGACGGTCACAACTATCCGATTCTAATTCTTACTGCTAGAGATGACTGGCGAGATAAAGTCAGTGGCCTCGAGGTCGGCGGCGATGATTACCTCACGAAGCCGTTTAACAACGAGGAGCTTTTGGCCAGAGTTAACGCGCTTTTGCGTCGCAGCAAGGGGTTCGCCGATGCGAAGATTAGGTTAGATGAACTCGTACTTGATACATCTGCCAAGGAGCTGACCGTCAGCGGACATTCTATTGTCACGACGGCCTACGAGTATCGAACAATTGAGTGCTTGATGTTGAATGCGGGGAAAGTGCTCTCCAAGGCCGAGTTGAGCGAGCATATCTACGATGAAGACACAGAACACGACTCCAATGTTATTGAGGTTTTTGTCGGTCGCCTGCGAAAGAAACTAGCGCAGTACGGGCAGGATCAGCGCATTGAAACCGTGCGCGGGCAGGGTTACCGTCTTAAGCTGCAATGACCGAATTGCTGTGTCAACTGATCGATGAGTGACAATACTAGTTTGCCAGCCGATGTAAATCGGTCGCGATACTCCTTAAAGCGGCGAGCACTGTTGTTTCTGGCAACTCTCTTCCTGCTGTTCTTTGTTGTTCTGGCGATGCTCTTGCAGAGCAGCTTCGAGCGTTCACTGCTGGCGGCTACAGAAGCTAATTTGTCACTACAGGTTCGCCTGCTTCTGGCCGATATGGACGTTGAGGGAACGGAACTCAAGGTGCTCTCGGTGCAGGAGCCGTCTCTGAATAAGCCCGACAGTAATTTACAGGCTTATATTTTCTCGGAAGGGGAGCGAGCCCCTGTTTGGGTTTCGCTATCTGCGGTCTCCCAGAGCGACGACTTTGTGGATGCGCTGTTTACGCAATCGGTTGCGGGTATAGAACAGGGTGAGTCCCGTTTCTTAACACTCGATTCCGGCTTTGTTCAAGTTTTTAGAGCGGTTTTTGCGCTGGATGAAACTCGCGTTTTATCGGCAAGCGGCGAGTCAGGAATCGACGCGCAGGTATCTCCCATATCGACACCTTATAGCATCGCAATATACGAGGATGGACGCAGCTACCGCCAGCAAGTTTCTGTATTCCAAAGAACGATGCTGATAGGACTTTTCTTCGCTCTGGCGATTTTTATGGTTTTACTTTATCTGGTTCTGCGAGGCTTGTTTCGGCCGCTTGCACGTGTCGAGAGCGAGCTGTTTATGGTTGAAAATGGAAGGATTGATGCCTTTAGCGGCGATTACCCTCTGGAGTTGAATGCCCTAACGCGAAAACTCAACCAGTTTGTAGAATCAGAAAGAAAACAGCGGGACCGCTATAAAAATACGCTTTCGGATTTGGCGCACAGCTTTAAGACGCCCATTTCGGTAATAAAAGCAAGTGTTAGTCGCGCAGAACCTGAGCGGGACGCTACTACACTTGAGCAAGTCGAGCGCATGGAGCAGATCGTTAGTCATCAGCTTCGCCGCGGACAGTTTCCTCTGGCGCAATCGCTTGGGTCCAGGGTTGATTGCGTGTCGGCGATCGATCGCTTATTACTTGCGCTTGGTAAAATTTATTTTGATAAGGGCATCGAATTTGATTTCCAGCATTTCGGACCATGTTGGCTTGCTTTGCCCGAAGACGAGCTTATGGAGTTGCTCGGTAATCTGCTCGACAACGCCTGCAAGTACGCAGATAGTACAGTTAATGTCGATATTGCTTTAGAGCAGTTAGACTCCTTTGCAAATGATGAACAGCCGAGAGTGACGCTGAAGATCGTCAATGATGGTCCCGAAATAGACGAGGCGCTTCTACAGAAACAGGTGCAAAGGGGGTCTCGGCTTGATGAAAATAGTCAGGGGCAGGGAATCGGCCTTTCAGTGGCGAACGCTATCTGTGAGGCATACGATATTCAGCTTAGTCTGAGTCAGCCGCGCAGAGGCTATACCGAAGTAGCGCTTGTGTTGCCCGGCGTATACGTGAATTAGAAACCGCTGTCGGTTTGTCGCTTGCCTACGCTTTGAAAATGCCGATTTGCTGTCGTTCGAGATCGGGGAACACCTTATCAATACCCGGGTTCCCTAGTTTTTGCTCAAGGATTTCCGCAAGCACTGAGCGGAAATCATAGTTGATAGATAAACCACCCGGGCCGTATTCGTTCCTCTCTTCAAGGCCCGGCCAGCCACCCAGAACCTTTCCTCCATTGATGTTATTCCCCAGCACCATGTACGCGGAGCCACGTCCATGGTCCGTACCATTTGATACATTGGGAAAGGCCCGGCGGCCGAATTCTGTCATAACAACCACGGTTACGCGCTCCCTGACCGGTGCGAGGTCTTTGTCAAAGGCCGCGAACGCGCTGGCAAACTCTCTCACCTGACTACCAAAATAGCCGTACTGAAAGATACCCTGTGCATAGTGTGTATCCCAGTTGCCATAATCGATGCAGCCAACCTCAACACCGACCTCGGATTTGATCAGACGCGCCATCTGTCGCATGTGGAGACCCAGTCTGGTCTGCGGATAGTTGACCCCGGCTTCGGGTTTGTAGTGTCTGCTCTCAAGCTCCTCGGCCATTGCAAGAAGTTTTAGGCTGTTTGCGCTGCGCTGGGCCATGGCGTAGTCGCTGTTCTGATACAGCGACGAGAGCGCATCAACAAACTGCCTGTCATTTGACTCCTTAATCTGCAGCTTCAGGTCGTGAATGTGCTCCATGACCCCAACGCTAGGGTGGCCAAGCAAAGATGCGGGTAGTAAGTGCCCCATGGCGATAGCACTCATTGGCGAGCCAGTCTTGTGAGCGAGTGTGTCGAGATGGCGTGTTAGCCAGCCGGTATTTAATGTCTGGCCTTCCGCAGCGCCGCGCTCGATAAGGTCCTGAATATAAAAGTGTGAGCCACTGTAAGAGTGGCAGCCCACACTCTGTACCAAGGCCAGTCGACCCTCCTGGTACATTGGTAGCAAGGGCGCCATATACGGATGGAAGCCGTAGAAATCATCCAGCCGGATTGTATTTTCTTTATGCCGGGAGTTGGCTCTGGGTGGTTTCAGCGCTAACCGGTTTCTCGTCGCATGGTAATCATCATCACCGTACGGGACTAGCATATTTAGCGTGTCGGCTCCGCCGCGCAGGAAGATAACTACCAGCGTTGAGTTGTCGTCGTATCGCTTCATATTGTGAAGCCGTGTTGCGGCGCCTGGACTGCTATTCATGTTGACGATCAAAAGTACTGGAACGCTGGTGACGCAATTATCAGACCGATAAGATCTTTGATAGCTGACTGTCCGGTTCTATCGCTGGCGTGCAGATAATTCTTAGCTATCTGCAGTTCTTTTTCATCGGGTTTACGACCGATAAAGTGGGCAAAGACGGATTCAACCGTTGAGAGCTTTTCTGCGTGTTCAAAACTTTTGCCTAGCCGCAACGTGTCGACTTCGATGGCGGTGTTCTGGTTGTTGGCCAGTCTTCTAGCATAGTCCCAGCGCTTCGTCATGCCTCCCATCCAAAGTTCCTTTTCAAAGGGGTAGCCATCAGGTGTTGGCCATTCAAAAGGCATCTGCCCCATATCCCTGACAATTTTTAGTAGTGGCTGTTGGGCATGCGTATCACCGCCGGTGGCTCGAATCGACGATACGACGAATCGCAGTGGGCGCTTAAATAATTGTCCTGAGGATTGAGCGAATTCATCAGAATTTAGAATTTCACGAAGCAAGGGCTTAATGTCACCGCCGGTTTCGAGAAATATCTTTTCAACACGTTGAGTAAGGCTTCTGGGCGGTTTGTACGATACAAATCGTTGGCAGAGCTTGTGCGAAATATTTCTCGCAGTCGATGGGTGATGGCAAACGATATCCATCAACTGCTCTAGCTCATCGATACCGTCGTCGCCTCGAATAGTCCTGCCTAGAACTTCTTTGTCACCTTTGACGTGAAGCTTTGGCTTAAACTCAACTTTTCCCACACGTAAACTTCTTTTATTCCACAGAAACAGTTTTCGATAGGAGTGCCAGCCAGTCAGACTTTTAGAGGCTTCAAGTACGTCTTGCTGTTTATATCCTCCACTGACGCCAAGGGTGTAGAGTTCCAGCAGTTCTCGTGCGTAGTTCTCGTTTGGCTTTTCACTACTGCCCTCGGCGACCAGGTTTTTTCGCCCGTCGAGGTATTCCAGCATGGCGCCTGAAGTGGCAGAGGCGCGGATGAGATCACGAAAGTTTCCCAGCGCATGCTTGCGGATTACTTCGCGATCGTCGGAGGGCTTAAAGTAAATACTTTGGCTCTTGTCGACGCTTATGTTGAGATGATCGGACCAAAATTCGACCATTACTTCGAACAGCTGTTTTTTGCTGTAGATGGCATTTAATAACGTATAGCGTTGCAGCTCTTCGCGAAGGGTCCTGCGCTCATATTCATAGCAGTTATCCGGCGTTAGCTGCACGCTTTCAAAGCGACGCGTTCTAAGCTCGCACAGATCATTGTTAATCGATTCTGGAGAAAGCTGCCTCTCTATCCATTTGGCTTTGCCCAGGCGCTGAACTTCCTCAAGATCACCGGGTGCGACGCCGTAGGTGGCTCTCGATAGCAAATGAAAATCGGGATCTATTTCGGATGTAGACGCAACGCGGGTCGATGGAGGTATCTGCTGCCCAAGTGCCAGCGAGAGTTTGCTAATGGCCTTCTCGCACCCGGAAAGTAAATACGCTGACAGAGAGGTCGTTGTCGCCTGTATGAAGCGGCGCCGGGATCGGGAGTGCTTTTTTCTTGCATGCATTTTTGTCATTGCCGAAGGCGCCCGAAAAGCGCAATTAACGTGCTCCCCAGCCCGGCAGAAAGTGCCAACCCGAAAACTACAAACCATCCAATCAGCGGGAATACGAAACTAACTGCTAGTACCTTGCAGCCAAAAAGCAGTTGCTGTCTGGGTTGCTCTTCACGACTCAGCTCGCCTAGACGGGCGGCGAGGCCAGATACGCCAAGTTGAGACAGAAGGAAAAAGATCAGCACAACCAGGCCGGTCGTAAGCTGCGTCGCCACTGGTATGGAAGGCTCAAGAAATACGGTTGTCGACAGGTAAGCTAGAAGTGCAACCAGCACTACACCTAAAGCCGTTGAGCCAAAAAGTGACTGCGTACATATCTCTGTGGTGTCACGATGCATTTTCGGCGCAATAACACTCACTATCATCCACCAGCACGGCAGTGCGATCAGTGCGGAAAGCGCAACTACTAGAACTACAAACGCTTCTGCAAACGTCATGATATTCACCCTGATTGTGAGAAACCTTTCGGTGTTTTAAATCCGAATTTTATTCAAAGCTACCATGACACAGTTGTATTTTGCGTTGGCCGCTTCGAGATGAACGGTCGGCCGGTTTCAAATTCTCTGACCGGTCATTGCGGCAAAATTGTACGAAAATAGATCAACTCTGAAAAGTGTCGGTTTTTTTTGCGATATTCGACGGGTGTCGGATTTCTTTCCATTTTTCTAACGACTTTGCGCTATTCAGCTTGGATTCATCTCGTCGCTGTAGAGTTTGACATGCATTCAAAGACCGGAGATTTAATCATGAACCACTCTAAGCTTATTGTTGCTGCTGCACTTGTCGTGCCGCTGCTTATTTCGTCGCAGGCAATGGCGAATCACAGTAGCTACGGCTTCTTTGTTGACGCTGGAGATGTCGCTTTGATTTACCGGGTACACGGTGATCGTTATGACCGTGGCAGGTACTATCAAGACCATCACTATGAGAGGCACCGCTACAAGAAATCGCATAAACCGAAGCATCATCGCAAGTATCACGATTACAACCACAGGCATGCGCATTACTGGCATCACAAAGGGTGGCACCACAAAGGTTGGCACCAGAAGAAGTGGCATGACAAGTACTATCGTGGCAAACATGGCTATGACCGACGAGCTTATGGTCAGGGTTGGCATCGACATGGAAATTACAAGCATAGACATGAGGGTTATCGCCATGGCTATCGCGAGGGTTATCGAGATGGCCGTCGCCGTTGGTAGTCATCGCTTGACGTAGCACGAGCGGATAGGCATATCTATAGATCGAGCACTGGGGTTGCTCCCTCGTTCGATCTTCCTTGCGTTCAGGTCTTGGCTTGTTCAAGATTTGTAGCTTGCCGATGAAGGCTGGAAATATGTGGTGTAGAATGAGGTTTTCCCACTATTGATCCTAGCCAATGAACCCACTTCGCAAGTTTATTCTCGATCCGCTTGAGAGCGGTGCTAACGAGTATGAATACAAGCCGCTGCAGCGCTACGTTCTGTTGTTTATGTCAACAATCTTTCTAGGCCTGGGCCTGGGCGTTGCCTTTGTCGCCAAGGGTCAGTCGCCGATAGCCTATCTTCCTACTCTGGTTTTTGGGGGCGCCAGCCTCTACGGTCTGACTGTCGGCTTGCTCGGAAGCGATAGAGCTGTTGCTACGCTTTGGCGCAGCGCTCGCGAGTCCCGCTAGGCTCGTTCTGAGCGACATTACCCATGCCCCTGACGCTGACTGCGCCTGTCAAGAATATGCGGCGACGGTACTGGCCGTTGCTGATGATTTATTTCGCCTATGGTCTGGCCGGCTTTAGCTCGATAGCGGTAACCTTTTGGCAGAAAGAAGAGCTTGGCCTCAGTGCCGAGCAACTGCTGGCGATCGCTGCCTGGGCATCCTTTCCCTGGACCACCAAAATAGTTTTTGGGCAGTTCGTTGACTGCATCAAGATTATGGGAAGCCGGAGAAAGATTTATATCTATATCGGCGCATGTTTTTTAGTGCTCGGCACTGTCACGCAGGCGGGTCTGGCAGGCCGTCATGACTGGGTAATGTGGCTGGGTAATGAGTACGGGATCTGGCTGCTTTCCTCGTTGCTGACCGTGATTGGCTATGTGATTCAGGACGTCACGGCCGATACCATGACCACCGAGGTGGTGGATCGCCAGCAGCTGGTTGATGGCGTTTGGCGTGACCGCTCTGAATCAGATATCAAAGCTGAACTGGCAATGGTGCAGGTCTATGCACGTATCGCGATATACCTCGCCATATTCATGGTTGCCGGAATAGGAGGGGTGCTTGCAGAGAAGCTGGAGTATGAAACTGTTTTCTGGATACAGCTCCTAATTCCTCTGATCTCTATTAGTGGCGCGACGCTCGTGCAGTTGAATCCGGTTGATGAGGCTGAGATCAAGCCCCTGAATCCGATCATATTGGGCGGCGGGCTTTCGTTTGCCGTCTTTTCTGTCGCCATTGGTGTATCGAACTTGCCCTATGGCCAGGAAATTGTGTTCGTGGTGTCTGCGCTCTTGCTGAGCGGTTTGATGGCAATGCTGATCAGGCAGTTGCCCGCTCAGGATCAAAAGACGCTGACGTTCACCCTGCTAGCAATTTTTCTTTATCGCTGCTCACCGGGAGTAGGCCCGGGACTCAATTGGTGGATGATTGACGAGCTTGGCTTCGACAAGATTTTCTTCGGGGTTCTGGCGCAAATCGGCGCGCTCACAGGGCTGCTATCGCTGTGGTTGCTATCAGACCTGATCACTCGTCAGGCTCTGAAAAAGGCGATGCTTATTGTCATTGTTATTGAGACCTTTCTCTTCTTGCCGGATTTACTGCTCTATCACGGTATACACGATCAGTTAGGTATCGACGCACGGTCAGTTGCTTTGTTCGATACGGCTGCGTTAAGCCCGCTCAGTAATATCGCGATGGTTTTAATGTTATCGATTATTGCTTTTTACGCGCCAGCTGGCAGTCGTGGAACGTGGTTTGCTCTGGCAGCCTCGTTTATGAATTTGGCGCTCACAGCCGCTGACATGATTTCAAAGTATTTGAATCAGGTGTTTGTGGTTACTCGCCAAATCGTTGATGATGCCGGTGCGGTTCTCAGCGCCGCGGATTATAGCGATCTTGGTACCCTGATATTGATTTGTATGGTCTGGACTTTTGTGGTGCCGATGCTGGCAGTCGGTTTACTGATACGAGAAAAGAAACAGGTCTAACGTGGCGCGTGAATAGGGCGAGTTGAATAGAGTGATCTTGATAGGCAGTTTAAGAAGACTTTCCTCTGAAATGCAGTCGAACGCACTCGCATGATGATAAAGGTGAAGTTGCATTGATAAACCTTAACCGGCATGAAGAGGATTTTGGTCGCGGACTAGCTACCTGGTACAGTCAGGCTGATCCACAAAAGCCGAGAATAATATTTCTGGGTGCGAATGGTCATGCTATTAGTACCTACCCCTTCTTTATCAATCGGCTTGCGGAGCGCTACGCGATCGAGTCGTTAGAGCATCGTGCCGTTTGGCCCGATAGCGGAGTGCCGCAGCGACCCTATCTTTGGGAAGAAAGCGTTAGTGATTACGCGGCTTTTTTAGCGGGGAGGGGAGTGCAGGACGGCGAGCTTGTGCATGTTGGTCACTCGATGGGCGGTACGATCGGGGCACTACTAGCGGTTAAGAGGCCGGAACTCTTTAAGCGCCTTGTTATTATTGAGCCGGGAACCGTTGCAAATCGATGGCAGGGCAATTTGCTCAGGCTGATGTCGTTCGAGCGGCGTAAAGAGAAGGTGCCTTTCATTAGGGGGACTTTGAACAGGCGAAACACTTTCGAATCTCGCGAGCAGTTCATGCAGTCGATGTGGACCAAGCAGACCTACAAGGGATTTTCTGAAGAGGCGATGCGCGATTACGCAGAGGGCGGCTTGATCGAGCGTGATGGGAAGTTCTGCCTCAAGTACCACCCTGCCTGGGAAGCGCAAAATTTTTGTGATACCCGCTGCATGTGGGCGGAACTGCATAAAGTCAAAGTCCCTACACTGCTAATTCGAGCTGAGCACACCAACTTGCAAAGTAAAAAGGACTTTCTAAAAGTTAAAAAGAAGTGTGCTAGATATGCGCCAAACATTGATTTTGTCGAGTTGCCGGGCGTTAGCCACATGGCGATTCAGGATGATCCCGATCTTGTCTGCAGGGCTGTTTTTGAATGGCTTGAAGGTTCTTAATCAGCGTTTATCTGGTCTAATGTGACGGGTCGCATTATTCGAAGTGAGTTATTCGAAGTGGGTTATCCGAATCGTTGTTCCAGCCACTGTCTAATGATAATGCCCGTGCCAAATTCCCAGGGCTTTATGCGCTCTGGCTGCATCATCCGAAAATCATCAAGCTCCTCATTGAGGACGATATCGCCGTCGGCATGTAGGTGATAGCCAATGATGACCTGATTCTGTTGCTCGAAACCGCATACGCCAATCAGGTCGCAGCTGCTGGCGTCAAGACCGAGTTCTTCTTTGGTCTCGCGCACGGCACATTCTGCCGGTTCTTCGCCGGCTTCCAGAAACCCGGTGATGACGGAATAAAAGTGCCGTGGCCATTTGACGTTGCGTGCAAAGACGACACCACCGGGCGTTTCAACCACCATGGCAACCACAGGCGTTGGGTTATTCCAGAGAACGAATCCGCATGCGGTATTCGGGCATGCGGCGCGCTCTTCGCTGTCAACGATCTGGGAGGCGAGGGCGGTCCCGCATTTCGGGCAAAAGCTCGACATTTTGCTTTCCTTTATCTTTTTTGTTTATGTTTATCGTGCGACGCGGCAGAGCGCATTATTGACTGTGCTTACGCGAGCTTCTGACGTGCGGCAAAGTATTCATCGGCTAGCAGGTTAACTTTTTCAGCAGTCGTCATAATGCGATCAACCGCCCCAATACCTTGCCCGCAGCCCCAGATATCTTTCCACGCTTTTGCGCCTTCTTTGCTAGCCTTCGAAAAGTTGGCGATCTCAGGATTTTCAACGTCGAGATTATCGGGGTCGAGGCCGGCCGCAACAACGCTGGGTCTGAGATAATTACCGTGCACACCCGTAAATCTGTTTGTGTATACGATATCGTCGCCGTTGCAATCAACGACCATGTTCTTATAGCCCTCTACCGCATTGGCTTCCTGCGTGGCGATGAACGATGAGCCTATGTAGGCGAGGTCTGCACCCATAGCCTGCGCTGCGAGAACTGCTCCACCTGTCGCAATGCAACCCGATAAGGCAAGCGGTCCGTCGAACCACTCACGGATTTCCTGAATCATGGCGAAGGGGCTTAAGTTGCCCGCGTGTCCACCTGCGCCAAAAGCAACAGCTATGAGTCCGTCGGCGCCTTTCTGGATGGCTTTTCGCGCGAAGGTCTGGTTGATGACATCGTGTAGAACGATCCCGCCGTAGGAATGGGCGGCTTCGTTGATCTCTTCGCGTGCTCCCAGCGATGTGATAATAATAGGGACTTTGTACTTCACACAAAGCTCCATGTCTTCATGTAGTCGCGCATTCGTTCGGTTCACGATCTGATTGACGGCGTAAGGCGCTGCCGGGTTATCAGGGTTGGCTTGATTGTGCTTGTCGATTTCTTCGTTTAGGAAGATCAGCCACTTTTCAAACTCGCCATCTCCGCGCGCGTTGAGCGCAGGGAAAGAGCCCACAATTCCCGCTTTGCACTGCTCCAGGACCATCTCTTTGCTAGAAACAATGAAAAGCGGGGAGGCGATAACAGGTATTCTAAGTTGGTTTAAAATAGGGGGTAGGGACATGTTTGAGCTCTCAGAAAGGTTCGATTCCCAGAAAAGCGGGCTATCAAATTTGCGGAGCGCCATTGTAAACGCTGTGTGGTATTACGTCATCCACCGGCTGCGGTTTCGTGGCTGCGCTAAATGTGCCAGAAAAGACGCTTTTGTCTCTTTAAGACCTTACTTTCAGGTATGATTGATCGCGGTAAAGCAAATTGGTTACAGCAGCTCAATATCAATGGTAGAAAAACAAGAACAAGCAAAGGGGCTAGGTCGGCTAAGTCCGCTTAAACATTTGCTGGCGTACCTTCTGCCCTATCGTTCGCGCTTGATTGGCGCAACTCTGGCGCTGCTGTTGACCTCGGCTCTGACCTTGACACTGGGTCAGGGTGTCAGAGCCGTGATTGATTCAGGTCTGTCAGCAGAGTCCAGCGCGTTTCTCAATCGCGCCGCCATCTTCTTGATGGCAGTCACCTTGATTTATGCGGCGGCCACTTATATCCGTTTCTATCTTGTATCCTGGCTTGGGGAGCGTGTCAGTGCTGATATCCGGCAGGATGTATTCGATCATATCGTCGAGTTGCAACCCTGTTACTTCGAAGAGAATGGAAGTGGAGAAATAGCCTCGCGTCTCACCGCAGACACAACCGTTCTACAGACAATTATCGGAAGCTCCATTTCGATGGCGCTGCGTAGTTCCCTGACCGGTATTGGCGGTCTGATAATGATGTTTTTAACCAACCTGAAGCTCACCTTGCTTGTTCTGGTGGCGGTGCCGCTGATTGTCGTGCCACTGGTTTTATTTGGACGTCGAGTTAAGAACCTAGCAAGGGCAAGCCAGGACTCTATCGCTGTCGTTGGCAGCTACGCGGCAGAAATTGTGCAGAACATAAAGACTGTTCAGAGTTACACGCAAGAGTCGACCGAGAAACAAAGGTTCTCTCACCATGTCGAAGGTGCTTTCGAAGTTGCGCGACAGCGTATTGTTCAGCGAGCGATACTGATGGCGGCAGTTGTCCTTCTGCTCTTCACTGGGCTAACCACGATGATGTGGATCGGTGGTGGTGATGTCATCAGTGGCGCTATGAGCGGTGGTGAGCTGGCGGCATTTGTTTTTTATGCCTTGCTCGTTGCGATGGGAATGGCTACGGTATCCGAGGTTTACGGGGAGTTGCAGCGTGCAGCGGGAGCGACCGAGCGTTTGATCGAGCTCCTGAATGTCGACCAGAAAGTCTTAAAGCAAACAGAGAACGAGATTGGAGATTCGGGTAATCGCCCTCTCGCGGCGTCGCAGCCCGCAAACAAGCTGGTTTTTCAAGATGTCACTTTTGCCTATCCTTCGAGGCCTAAGCAGCAGGTTATCAAAAATTTCTCGCTCGATATTGGTGAGGGGCGATGTGTCGCGATAGTGGGTCGATCAGGCGCTGGAAAGTCCACGTTATTCGAACTCTTGCAGCGTTTCCACGATCCGGATAGCGGCACAATTTTCGCGGAGGGCAGGCGGCTACAGGACTATCATGCCGATGAATTGCGAAATAAATTTGCCATAGTTGCGCAGCAGCCGGTGTTGTTCAGTGGCGATGTCGCGAGCAATATACGATACGGCCGGCCAGATGCCTCCGACCAGGCGGTCGAACAGGCCGCGCGGGACGCCTACGCACACGATTTTATCCAGCAGTTACCGGACGCTTATCGAAGCTTTTTGGGTGAAGGCGGCATAAGGCTTTCCGGCGGCCAGCGGCAACGCATAGCCATTGCGCGCGCACTGCTAACAGATCCTGAAATTCTGTTGCTTGATGAAGCGACCAGTGCATTGGACTCCGAGAGCGAGTATCAGGTACAGCAAGCGCTCGAAAGGCTCATGCAATCGCGAACGACGTTGGTCATCGCCCATCGCCTTGCGACCGTTCACCACGCCGACGAAATTATCGTGATGGATGGCGGCAACATTGTGGATAGCGGCACGCATAACGAGTTGCTTGCTCGCTCAGAGCACTATGCAAAGCTTGCTCGCAACCAGTTTAAAGTTGAACCGGCAGCGCTGAAGTTCTAATGCAGACTTTTTTCTGGCACGACTACGAAACCTGGGGTACAAACCCAGCCTGCGACTGGCCTAGCCAGTTTGCTGGTGTGCGGACGGATTTAGCACTAAACGTAGTCGATGAGCCGGTCAATATCCTGTGCAAACCTCCGGCGGATTGTTTGCCTCACATCCAGGCTGCTCTGGTCACTGGCATCACGCCGCAGTTTGCGAGCCGTGAAGGTCTTACCGAGAATCATTTTTTCGCAGCGGTGCACGCGCAGCTGGCACAAGCGAACACCTGTGGCGTTGGATATAACAGTATTCGTTTCGACGATGAGGTGACGCGGTATGGCTTCTATCGAAATTTCTATGATCCCTATGCGAGAGAGTGGCAGGCGGGCTGTTCGCGATGGGACATTGTTGATTTGGTCAGACTTTGCTACGCCGTCAGGCCGGACGGTATTGAATGGCCATTTCGGGAAAACGACGAAGGATTGCAAGTTCCGTCACTCAAACTCGAGTCAATCAGTCAGCTCAACGGCATCGAGCATGAAGCTGCGCACGAT